>CAZLDK010000010.1:0-20507 GCA_964558285.1 uncultured Spirochaetaceae bacterium
GATCGACGAGATACGGGACACGTCCGGTTCCTTTGACGAACTTCTCCAGAGGCTGCTGCACGCCCTTGTGGAGACCATGGATTCAAAGTTTTCGTTTATTAACGTCTTCGATGAGAAGGCCCAGAACCTGGAGCTGAAACTCGACGGAACCTTCTCCTCGGAAGATGAGAGAAACCTGATTTTCGATGTCATAAACGACTTCAGCCAGAGGGCCATAAACGAGGCACGTCTGATGAACCTGACGGCGATCCATCCTGCCGGATGCATGATCGGTGCGACCTCGAAGGTCGTCTGGTTGGTCGGGAAAACGAGCGCGGCGTTCGCCTGGTCCCAGTTATAGGCGTTCTCCGGTCCGGTATCCGGGAGGATTCCCGCATATCCGACCAGAAACTGCCCCGAGTCCTCCAGGTATCGGAGGACAAAGTCGGGGTTCTCGATGTTCGACGCCGGGGTCCCTTTGAGGCTCAAATTGCCGTTCCGGTCGAGACGTGCGACTACCTCGGCGCTGGAATTATTGATCCGGTCGAGGACATCCCGGACGGTGTCGGTGGGGAAATATTCCACCGTCCTCGGGCCGTTCGGTCCCGCAAGTGTCATAGTTCCGGCGATACCGATTTGGGCTTCGGCCTGGAGCTCGTTTGCCCCGGTGACCCGGAAGAGATAGGTGGTGTCGAAGCCGCCGTCCCCGTTGCGGTCATAGTTTCCTAGAGCGTCGATGACGAAGGGACGTTCGACGAAGAAGCGGTTTCCCGTCGCTTCATTAAGGCCGTAGCCGGCGGTGTGGACCTCGTTGACCAGGTTGGTAAAGTTTACCGCCAAATTGTCCAGCTTCTGGATCTCCCGGCGGACGTCTACGTCCCGGAGCTCGAGAAGAGAAAACACCTTGCCTCCGCGAAACTCCGCCTCTTCTCCTGAGTAGGACCAGACCACCTGGCTGTAGCCTTCGTTTGCCGGCTCCGGGACGGTCTCGAAGGGACGGGCGATACCCCCTTGGACGATGTGGAGACCGCTGGTGTGGACGTTGAACTCGTCGGGGTCCCGGTCGTCGATGGTTATGTTTACCAAGCCCGAGAGACGTTCGACGAGTAGGTCCCGCCGGTCTAGGAGGTCGTTGGGGTTGTCGCCTGCAGCGTGAACCTTAACTATCTCGATGTTTAGGTCGGCTATTTCCCGGATGTGCTCGTTTATTTGAGTAACGGTAGCTCGAACGTCCTGGTCGAGCATGTCGCGGATACGGTCGAGGGACTGGTAGCGCAGTTGTATGCCCTCGGCGAGGGCGTGGCCCCGTTGCAGGAGGGCCCGGCGAGGCGCCATCTGGTCCGGGTGTAACGAGAGTTCCTGCCATCCGTCCCAAAACCGGTCCATTAGGTGCCGGACCGAGGTGTCCTCCGGCTCGTTGTAGACCTGCTCCAGCATTAGGATGTAACTGTCTCTTGTTTCCCAGTAGCCTTCGCCGTTCGCCTGGCCGACGATTCGCCCCTCGAGTAACCGATCGCGGATTCGCTCGATGGATGCGACGTCGACACCCTGGCCGATCTGCCCCGGGAGCTCCGCACGGTTCAGCTGAGGACGATAGATCGGATCTGTCGCCTCCAGCAGAACTCGCTGACGGCTGTAGCCCTCGGTCGACGCGTTGCTGAGGTTGTGCCCGATGGTAGAAAGGCCGAGGTTGTGTGCGAACAGGCTCCGTTTGCCGATCTCTATGCCGGAAAAGGTCGATTGCATGACCTGAGTCTCCTATAAGTGGGTATCCACCACGAGGGCCCGCTCGTCTCCCCGATCCGGGGTTCCGCTCCGGGAGTACATCCGCCCCCTATTCTGAGGAAGGACGTTGTCCAAGATGGACCGAAGGGTCCGGGCCGACTCGTTGGAATAGGCGTCTATACCGCCGGTAAGGCTCTGAACCCGCATTACGGAAACCTTTAGTCGACGGTGAAGGTGCGAGAGGGAGCTTCGCGCCTCGATCGGAAGATAGGCCAAGAAGTCGTAAAACCCCTCGTGCTTCGTACTTCCGATCTCTTCCCGGGCTTTCCGGTAGGTTTCGTGACGAAGCGATTCGACTTTTAGAATCTCCTCGGCGCAGACCGAGAGTTTTTCGATAATCGTCTGAAGAGCAACCCACTCTCGCTTGATAAGATGGTCTTGAAGCTCCTGTTCCCCTTCGGCGAAGCTCTCAAGGAGAGAAATTTCTCCGCGCATGACCTCTTCAAGTTGCCCAATAATGCTCATCCATAACTCCTTGTGGTCTTCTCCTTTTATAGCATCGGCAATCGGCGAGCTGGGTTTAGGCAAAACGTCGGCACGCCTTCTCCCGGGCTTCTGGGAACCTCTGTCGGCCTTCCGGCGGCAAACAATTTTCCTTGCATTTTTCAATATTTCTATATATGCTTTCCTATATATCAATAGAGACCGGAGGAGCCATCATGAGCTCACAGAAGGAATACGATTTAGTCGTTATCGGGGCCGGTGCAGCGGGCCTGACGGCAGCGCAATACGGCGCCCGGGCCAACTTAAAGACCCTCGTTGTCGAGCAAGGAGCAACAGGCGGCCAGTGCCTCCTGATCGAAGGCTTAGAAAACTATCCCGGTTTTCCGGAGCCCTTGAGCGGCGCCGAGTTCACCGAGCGGTTTGAAACCCAGGCGCGGCAGTTTGGGGCGGAATTTCTGGTCGCCGGGGCCGAACGCCTTACAAAGGAAGGTGATCGGTTCCGGATTACCACAACCGAAGGAGAGATCCCGGCGAAGGCGGTCGTTCTTGCTACCGGCGCGAAACATCGAGAGCTCGGAGTTCCCGGAGAGCGGGAGTTGGGGGGCCGTGGAGTATCCTATTGCGCAACCTGCGACGGTCCTTTCTTTAGAAACAAGAGAATTCTGGTCGTCGGAGGTGGCGACGCCGCCTGCGACGAGGCACAGTTCCTCTCCAAATTGACCGACAAGGTGGTGATGGTGCACCGCCGGGACCGGTTCCGAGCCCAGCGCTCCTTGGCGGATCGCGTCCAGGAAAACCGGGGGATAGACGTACGTTTCAATACGGTAGTCCGCGAAATCGTCGGGGCCCCAAGCCGCTTCGGCATCGATACCGTCGGGTCCGTCCGACTATCCAATCTGGAGACCGAGGAGGAGTACGAGGAAGCCTTCGACGCGGTGTTTATCTTCGTCGGGTCGATCCCCCAGACGGCCCTGGTTCCAGACCTCGAGAAAGACGAGGGCGGATACATCAGGACCGACGAAACCATGCAAACCGGCGTCAAGGGTCTCTTCGCCGTCGGAGATGTTCGGGCTACGACCTTCCGTCAGTTGGTCGTTGCCGCAGGAGAGGGCGCCGTCGCGGCACACGCCGCAGCCAACTACATCGACTCCCTCGAGGGGGCGGAATACAGGGCACTGACGGCCTAGAGTATCTCCCGGGCCGGTTTCGGACGGCTCTCACGGAAGGGGTGTAGAAAGGCGGAGGCTCTCGGACCTATAATGGGCCCTCGAAGAATGAAGACACTCGCCGGCATTGCTGCCGTTCTGATCGGGATTGCCCTACCCTCCGCCGCAGACTCCGTATCCTTCTGGAGCGATCTTCCCGACGAAGAGCTCGTCGAAGTACTGCTCCAGGAGATGACGCCGGATGAACGGGTAGGCCAGCTCTTTCTCGTGGGGTGGCCCGCCGAGGGTCCGACGGAGGAGCTGGTCGACTGGATAGAGCGCCGCAACATCGGCGGGGTGAAGGTTTTCGGTTGGAACGGAAACAACCTTTCCCAGTTGACCTCTGAGATTACCAGGCTTCAACGGACAGCCCACCAGACCCCTCGGTCCGTACCCCTATTCGTCGCTACCGACCAAGAGGGAGGCTGGGTCCGCCATGTAAAGGGATCGACCTCCCTGACCGCGGGTAACATCTCACTCGGCGCCAGCCGTCGGCCCGAGGATTCCTTCGTTACCGGGGAGTTAATCGGCGATGAGCTACGGCGGTTGGGCATCAACATGAACTTTGCCCCGACGGTCGATGTCTACCTGAATCCGGAGGCCCACGTAATCGGGCCCCGCGCGTTCTCCTCCGATCCCTGGCAAACCGCAATGCTCGCGACGGCCTACTACCGGGGCCTCGACTCGAAACGCGTCATCGCCACAGCAAAGCACTTTCCGGGTCATGGGAACGCCGAAGGGGACTCCCACGGCATGCTCCCCATCCTGACCGAGACCCTGGATGACCTTTGGGCACGGGACCTTGTTCCCTATCGGGTCCTCTTTCGAGAGGGAATGCCGGCGGTACTTACGGGGCACCTCAGTTTTCCGTCGATCAGTGGGGACCGACGACCGGCTTCGATATCTTCGGTGTTGACCGAAGAGCTCCTGAGAGAGCGAATGGGGTTCGAGGGACTCATAATCACGGACGACCTCTACATGGGCGGGGCCCTGGAGTTTGGTTTCCAAAACGGGATGAGCTTTGCCGACATAGCCCTCGCCGCTGTCGAAGCGGGAAACGACATTATCATGCTCTCCCGAACCCCGGCGCTCTCCGGGGACATCTTTTCGACCATACGAAACGCCTACGCCAACCGCCCCGATTTCCGCAGAAGGGTCGACGCCTCGGTCCGAAGAATCCTCCGGGCAAAACTGCGCTACCTAAAACCGGAGAACCGTGTCGCCCTCTACCCGAACTACACGGGTTTGCGCTCCGACGGCGTCAGCCACCCCGGCTTCGTTCTCGATCAGGCATCGAGAAGCGTAACGCTTCTCCGGGAAGGGCGCCTTCCCCTCGAAGCAGATGCCCAGGGCGTCCTGCTTGCCGGAAACGATTGGGACTTTATCCGGGAGGGGCGACGCTTTTTTCCGAACGCCGACACACACTTCGTCAACCAGGCGGAGTTCTACACCATGAACCAGGAAGAGATGCAGCGACTCCTCCGCCGGGTGGCGGGATACGATACCGTCGTCTTCTGCCTTTCCAGCCCTGCGACCCTAGAGATGGCCCGGCGTTTGGAGTTCCTCGGGGACCGGGTGGTCGTTCTATCTTCCCTTACACCGGTCTATCTCCGGGAGCTTCCCTGGGTGGAGACGGCTCTTGCGGTCTACGGCTGGGGCCCGGAATCTTTCCGAGGGGGCTTTGCCGTCCTTGCCGGCGAGATTGGCGCCCACGGATCTCTGCCCCTCGGCCGGGAGCTCGTGGACGGGCCTCCATGAGGCGTCGGTGGAAGCTGGCGCAGGAGCAGGATCTCGGACGTCTATCACGGTTTCTCGAAGAGCGTGAGTGGGAATGCGTCTCCTTTTCGGCTCATCTCATGGAGAACGGCGTCTGGAAACTTCCGCGGCGGTACCGAAAACGCGTCTTCCTCCTCCCACCCACGTCAACGGGGCACCAGGGAGGACTATCGGCTGCGGTGCTTCAAACGTCGAACGGCTTTGTCTACCCGGTCTTCGACTCGGAAATGCAGGTCGAACCGGACTCCCTAAAAGCCCTCGCCCGTAGCTTGGACAGCGGCCTCGGTAAGGTTTCGACCTTGATGGGTGTCTACGAGGACGTCCGGGCCATCGAAGCCCGGTTTCCGGAACCCCCGGCCCACGCAATCGACTACGACATCCTTTCCCTCTCCGTTACCGCGGACCGAGAGCCCCTCCGGCGAGAAGGGACGCGGGAAGGGATTACCGTTCGACGGGCGACCCCCGAGGACCTCCCGGAACTCTTACCCCTTCAGGAGGCCTACGAACGAGAGGAGGTTCTCCTTCCGGGCCGCGGCATCAACAGGGGCTTGACGATGCGTATGCTCCAAACCAGCATCGAGAAGCAGCTGGTAGTATTGGCGACCGATCGGGGACGAGTCGTCGGAAAGGCGGCGACGAATGCTCGGGGAGGCTGCTTCGACCAGCTCGGCGGGGTCTACACCGTCCCGGAGCTCCGGGGCCGGGGCATCGGGACCCTCGTCGTAGCCACTATCACCAAGCAGATCCTCCGAGAGCAGCGCGGCGTTTCTCTCTTTGTAAAAAAGGACAACGTCCCGGCAAAGCGCCTCTACGCGCGCCTTGGGTTCTCCCACGTCGCAGACCTCAGAATTGGCTACTATGCCTAGTCTGAGGCTGCTTGTCGTCTCGAGCGAGGCGCTGCCCTTCGTCAAGACCGGCGGCCTCGCCGACGCCGTCGGCGGCCTTGCAGAAGCTCTTGCCCGTCGGGGACACGATGTACGCGTCACCCTTCCTCGGTACTATCACCTGGATCGAAACCAACTGCAGCCGGTGCCGACCCGACTGAAAACCACGATTGGGGCTCTGGAGCGCTGTTCCGACGTCTTTGAAGCTAAACGGGACGCTCGATACTACTTCGTGGACTACGAAGAGCTCTTTGGCCGGGAGGGGGTTTACGGGCCGACGGGAGAGGAGAGCTTCCCCGACAATCTTTTGCGCTTCACCTTTCTCTGTAGGAGCGCCCTCGAGCTCTGTCGCCGGCTCTCCTGGATGCCCGATCTAATCCATCTCCACGATTGGCCCGGAGCCCTCACCTCGGTGCTCCTCCGGGGCACCGACGACTATCCTGACTTCGCCGATGTACCGACTGTTCTGACGGTACACAACGCCCGGTATCAGGGGATATTCGAACCGGGGCGCGTCGAGGAAACGGGGTTGTCTCCGGAGAAGGCCCGGCAGCTCGGGCTCCTGGACGACGGGGTCGTGAACCTTCTGAGCGTCGGGGCACTCTACGCCGACGCGTTGACCACCGTCAGTCCCGGCTACGCCCGGGAGGTAACGCAGGCGCCCCAGGGTGCCGGGCTGGAGTCGCTCTTTCGTTTCAAAAAGGTCACGGGCATTCGGAATGGAGTAGATTACCGGGAGTGGGATCCGGAGAGCGACCGGCACCTTCCGGCAACCTACTCCGCGTTGAATCTATCGGGAAAGAGGAGCGTCAAAGAGGATCTTCTCCGGCGGATGGCTCTCCCGGGGGACGCGGGCCGTCCCCTTATCGCGATGATATCCCGGCTGACGGTGCAGAAAGGGTTCGACGTCCTTACCGCCGGAACGCCGTCGCTCCTCGAGCGTGTTGCCGAGCTCCCGATAAACCTGGTCGTTCTTGGTAGCGGAAACTCCGCCTACGAAAATCAGCTCAAAGCCCTGGCGTCCCGGCGGCAAAACGTCGTCGGGATACTCACCTTCGACGAAGATCTCTCGCACCTCGTTCAAGGGGCGGCAGACTTTCTTCTGATGCCTTCGAAGTGGGAGCCCTGCGGTTTGACCCAGCTCTATTCCCTGCGCTACGGGACTATCCCAATCGTGACCAATACCGGAGGACTAGCAGACACCGTCGAGGACCTCTCGGCGGACTTTTCTTCCGGGACCGGGATTGTCCTGCCGGCCCTGGATCCTGATTCTGTGTTACGCGGGGTGCAACGAGCGGTCACTCTCTACTCCGAATACCCGGAGGCAGTAGTTGCGATTCGCAAGAGGGGTATGGAGCAGCGCTTCGACTGGGAGGCAGCGGCGGGAGCCTACAGCGAAGTGTTCGACGAGGCGATACGACGCTCGAGACGCTCTTGACGACGGCGAAGAGCCTCTCCTCGGGGACCTTCGCCGACCGTAGATGCTACCGACTCGACTACCGCCAGGGCATCACCGTAGCGCCGCTCCTTATGCTCGAGATACTTGGCGTACTCGATCGCGGCTTCAAGGTCCCGGGTCCTCCGATAAACACGCTCCCATACCCGGCCAATTTCCCTCGGTTTGCCCTCTCTCCGGTAATGGCGGCAGAGACGTCGGGCAATGGAGACTCCGTCGGCCCAGGGCCCCGGCGCCTCTCCCCCAATCTGCACCAAAGACTCCAGGGCAACGATGCCTCTTCGACGGAACTCCTCCGTCGACGCACCGCAGAGCATATTGGCAAGTCCGAAACGGTCGAAGACCCGGGCGGGGAGTTCGAGAAGGCCTCCGGCGATCCGATCGATCGTATCCGCCAGCAATACTAAGCTCACGATATCGGAAAGGTGGTGGGCGAAGACCGGGCTCAAGACCGTCGGGTCACCTCGCCGAAGATAGTCGAAGTAGCGCTCCGGAACCTCGGCTCCAGGGAGGTCCTCGGTGCGCTCGATACCGAGGACATGCGCCTCCACGGACCCTAGGGAGCAGGATTCCAACCGCCTCCGCCAGAGCCTCCGGGCCGGATAGAGTAGATCGACCTGCCGGCGGATCGGAAAGGGAACGCCGTTTAGGAGAAAACGCGTCCGGAGAAGATGCGCGTCGAAGGCCCGGCCGTTGTAGGAGACGTAGGTAAACTCCGGACGAAGGCGGTCGGCGAGGATGTCGACAAAGGCCGGCTCGTCGGGGAAGTCCTCGAGAAAGAACTGCTCCACGGCAATTCCCGCGTCTTCCAAATAGCCGAGACCGAAGAGAAAGACGATGTTCCCCGCCCCGCCGCTCAGGCTCGTCGTCTCGCAGTCGAAGAAGACCAGGCGCTCCTGCGGCGGAGGAAAGAGGAAGGACGAGTCGGTCCCAGATAGATGCAAGAGCTCGGAGGCGGGTTGTCGGTGCATTCGGTGCTGGACCCCCGGGGCGACGTGGCGCCACCCTGCGAGGGGCGGGCCACCAGGTGGGGATCCGCCGGAGGCCGGTCTCTTGGGGGCTACGCCTTCGGCCTTAGCCCTAGGGCCTAGGGCCCGGCTCTCTTTTAGTGCCTTCAGGCGGTTGTAGAGGGCGTCGCTCATTGCTCTTCTGTGGAAAGCCAGCCTTCGAGGAAGCTCAGGAGAAGCTTCTTCGGGTTCTCGCCGATCTCTTCCTTCGAATCTCGGGGCCCGACGCAGGAGGGGCACCCTTCCCGGCAGGGGCAGCGACGCACCAGGTCCGCCGCGGCGACGAGAACCTCCGGTAGACGGCTTACGAGCGCTTCGGAAAGGCCGCTGCCCCCGGGATACCGGTCGAAGACGTAGAGAGCCGAGTCGCCGAAGTGGGGATCCTTAAGACGCTCGGCTACTCCAATATCGCTCGGGTCGCAGAGCAGAAAAACCGGAGCGACGTTCTTTACCAGTGTTCCGAGACGGCTTAAGACCGGAGCGCCGCTCCCCGGGGGCAGGCTCTCGAAACTCCGGCCCGCCGGCGTATCGGAGGAGAAGACGAGCGCCAGGGAGCGGGTGTGCATCTCCTCTTCCGGGAGCGAGATCTCTCCGTAACCGACGTTTTCGTGACTGTGAAACTTTAGCTTCTTGAACTTCGCCACCTGGGTGCGAACGAGAATGTCGCCGACGACCTGCCGGCAACCGTTGTCGATCGTGGTTCTGTCCTCCTCGAGAACCTTGATGTCCCGCTTTACGAGGGCGTCGGTAAAGTAGTTTACCGATGTCGCCTCGACGTAGGCCCGGCGGTTATCGAGGTCGAGGTGGGTAACGACGTATTGGTTTCCCCGGTGGATGTAGATGGCGTTGTCGAAGAGAAGCTCCTTCGCCGAGGGACGGTCCATCTCGCCGATGACCGAATCCTTACCCCCGGTTCTATCCACGATGATGACGTTATCCGAGGTCGCGCTCCGCAGGGAGATTCCCTCCGCGGGATAGGAGCGGTCGGCCCAGTAGTAGCGTCCCCGGGTCCTGCGAATGGTCCCCTCTTCTTCCAGGTAGTCGAGGTACTCTCCCACCGGCCCCGGAAAGCCTTCCTCCTGGGAGAAGGGAAGCTCGAAGACGGCGCACTTTAGGTGATCGACCACCACGAAGGGGTTGTTCGGATCGACGAAGGCGGACTCGGGGGCCGATCCGAGGAAGTATTCGGGGTGGGTTACGACGTACTGGTCGAGGGGTGCGGAGGAGGCGACGACGACCGCCAGCGAGACAGAGGACCGGCGCCCTGCCCGTCCGGCTTGTTGCCAAGAAGAAGCAAAGGAACCGGGGTAGCCGCCGAGGACCGCCGCGTCGAGGCCGCCGATATCGATACCCAGCTCCAGCGCCGTCGTCGAAACCACACCGTTTATCTCTCCGTTGCGAAGCCCCTTCTCGATGGCCCGTCGCTCGGTGGGAAGGTAGCCGCCGCGGTAAGACTCTACCCTAATCCGCTTATTGTCGGTGTAGACGTTCTCCAGACTCTTTCTGATGTAGGAGGCGATAAGCTCGGTCCGAACCCGGGAGCGGGCGAAGACGATGGTCTTGATTCCCTCCCGGAGGAGTCGGATCGCTATCTTTTGGCTTTCATTCACCACGCCTCGACGGATCCCCTGGACCGGGTCCACCAGGGGCGGATTGTAGAGAATAAAGTGCTTCTCCCCCGTTGGGGCGCCGTTACGGTCTACGAGGGTCATCGGAAGACCGACTATCTGCTCGGCGAGCTCCTTCGGGTTTCCGATGGTCGCCGAAGAGCAGATGAACTGTGGCGAAGATCCGTAGAATGCGGCGATGCGCTTGAGACGCCGGATGACGTTGGTGACGTGGGAGCCGAAGATCCCCCGGTAGCTGTGGAGCTCGTCGACGACTACGTACCGGAGATTCTCCCAGAACTTGATCCATTTGGGGTGATTGGGTAGCACCCCGGCGTGGAGCATGTCGGGGTTGGAAATGATGATCTGCCCCGTCTCCCGGGCGGCGGCCCTGATGCTATCCGGAGTGTCGCCGTCGTAGGTGGCTACCTTGACCGGCAGGTCGCCGAAGAGGACCGAGTCGTTCAGCGCCGACTGCTGGTCCTGGGAAAGCGCCTTGGTCGGAAAAAGGTAGAGGGCTCGGGTCTCCGGGGCCTCGAGGATTCTCTGGAGAACCGAAAGGTTGTAACAGAGCGTCTTGCCCGAGGCCGTCGGGGTAACCACGACGACATGCTCCCCCCGATGGAGGGCGTCGAAGGATTCCGCCTGATGTGAATAGAGTGATTCGATTCCCCGGTCTTTCAGAGCTCCGGCAAGCCTCGTGTCGAGGCCCGCCGGGATCGGCCTCCGGTCGGCCTCCCTCGGCGGTATCCGCTCCCACCGGGTGACACAGTCCATGAAGCCGCTGTCCGACTCGAGAGAGCGAATGAACGCGCTGAGGTCTCCCATCCCTTGGCCGAAGAATAGCACGAATCGAATTGAACGCTAAGCCCCAGCCGTTCTACAATTCGAGCATGGATGAAGTGCTCTCTATCATTATGGGCGGCGGAAAGGGGTCCCGGCTCTACCCTCTGACGAAGGAACGGGCAAAACCGGCGGTGCCCTTCGGGGGGAAGTATCGACTCGTCGATATCCCCATCTCGAACTCGATCAACTCCGGTTTCCGGAAGATCTACGTCTTGACCCAGTTCCTCTCGGCATCGCTCCATGTTCACGTTTCGAGCACCTATCTCTTCGACACTTTTTCGAAGGGTTTCGTCCAGATTCTCGCGGCGGAGCAGGCCTTTGACGACACAGGATGGTACCAGGGAACCGCGGATGCTGTACGAAAGAACCTGCACCACTTTCGGGACCAGGCCCCCTCTCACTACCTGATTCTCTCCGGGGATCAGCTCTATCGCATGGACCTCGAGGACTTCTACCGCCAGCACGTCGCCTCGGGAGCCAAGGTCAGCATAGCCGCGACCCCCGTCGATCGGGAGCAGGCCGTTGCATTCGGAATCCTGAGGGTAGACGAAACCGGAAGGACACAAGAGTTTGTCGAGAAGCCCCCTCTGGAGACGGATATCTCGAGCCTAAAGATTCCGCCCCACCTGCACCCGAACAAGGAGCAGCTCAAAGCCGGAAAAGAGTACCTGGCGTCGATGGGAATCTACTGTTTCGACGCCGAAACCCTGGAGACTGCCCTCGACAGCGAATCGGCTGATTTCGGCCGGGAAATAATCCCCCAGCTCATCGCAGAGACCCACGCCCATGCCTACGTCTTTACCGGTTTCTGGGAAGATATCGGAACCATCCGCTCCTTCTACGAGACGAACATCAATCTCGCTTCGATTGCTCCGGACTTCAACTTCTACGAGGAAGCTCGCCCGATATTTACCCACCGACGAGACCTCCCGGCGTCGAAGTTTAACTTTTGCTCCATCTCGCAGAGCCTCGCGGCGGACGGATGCATTATAACCAACGCGTCGATCAACAATTCGATTATCGGTATTCGGACAATTATCGACTCCGGTGCGAACCTCGACGGAGTCGTCTGCATGGGCGCCGACTACTACGAGACCCCGGCTACCATCGAAGAGAATGCTCGAAAGGGGATCCCGAACATCGGTATAGGGCGCGGGTCGATGGTCCGGCAGGCGATTATCGACAAGAACGCCAGAATCGGAGAGGGATGCAGAATCGGCGTCGACTCGATCCCCCGGGAAGAGGGCGACTACGAGTCATACTCGATCCACGACGGGATTATCGTTATCCACAAGAACGCGGTAATAGCGCCGAGTAGCGTTATTTAGGAGTGCCGGGCCCTAGGTAGCCTTCCTCCCGAAAGAGCCGTATCAGCTCCCGATCCGACGGCATAACAGGAAGCCCGCCGATCGCCTCGAGGTCGAACCATCCGATCTCCGCGTGCTCCACCGCGGAGGGTAGCTCTTCGGGGGTCGCCATGCTTACCTCGAAGGCGACGAGGCGATAGGGCCGGCCCTTATTTACGAAGTCGGTTTCCCCGAGTCGGCGACCTACGACAATACGACAATCGAGTTCTTCCAAGAACTCTCGGGCGAGGGCCTCCGGCAGGGATTCCCCGGGCTCCACTTTTCCGCCGGGAAACTCCCACTGCCCGGGAATCCCCGGGCGGTCGAAGCGCTTCCCCATCAGGACGGTGCCGTCCCGACGGCACACCCCGGCGACGGCAATCCGGAGGGCAATCAAGTCGATTAGAGGAAGAGCACGCGGTGGAAGAGGAAGTGAACGACCGCGACGGCGACGCCGGCCATTCCGAAGACGTTGGCGTTCTTGCCGAGAACGTTGTCTACCTTGTCCACCGCCGGCGAATAGACGTCTGATCGTCCCTTGTAGTACTGAAGAAGCAGGATTATTCCAAGGGAAATCCCGGAGAGGGCGGGAAGAAGGTCCCCGACGACCGGAACATCACCTTCGCTTACCGACAAGAACTTAAGAAAACCGACGATGACGGTGACAACCCCAAGGCCGAGGCGAAACCCCGCCCGGTCGAGGAACTCTCGGTTGAATAGGGCGCTGATGTGTAGCTTTTCGTCGACGCCGTCGAAGGACGCCACGGCTCCTGCAAGAATGTTTGTAACGATCGAAAGCAGGTAGATCTGATACATGAGTACCTCCGCGTCAAAGGATAGTGGTGGACCGACACCGGGTCAATAAGAGCCGGGCCTAGGGTTCGCCGATAATCTTCGACGCCAGCCGCAGCTCCCGGTCGCCGTATCGAACCGTTGCCACTGCGGTCTCCCACCTGGGATCCTGCCCTTCGACAGGAACCTCGAAACGGACCACCCGTCGCTCCTCGGGTGAAACCGGGGGAACGTCGGATATCCAATCGGAGACCGTTTCCTCGCCCCCGGATTGCTCCTCCAGGGCAAACCGCACCTGAAAGATTCCCGAATCCTCCGGAGGATCGGCGGCCTGCCGAACCACCACGAGGGTCAAAAGCACGCTATCCTCCACCTCGACGCCCCTCAGACGGAAGAGGTTGCCGTCGATCGTCGTCCGACTGCCGAAGATCGGGAAAAGCAGGTTAGCCGCCCCGAATAGTATGAAGACCAGAATCACGTCCAAAAAGATGATGAGGAGGGTTCTGTTACTCCAGATACCGCCGCTACCCGCTTCCTCCGGATCTCGGCCACCCCGGCGCAGACGCTCTTCTCGAGAGTAGTGGAATCCCTCTCCCGAAGGCTGCTCGTCTCTCATGGACCTAGGGAGTAGTCCTCTACCCCGACGAGGTCTGCGAGGACCGCCGATAGCTCGTCGAGGAGGTCCTCGGCTAAGAACCAGCCGCGCTTACCGTAGACCCGGCGTCCGAGGTAGCCGTGGAGGGCCACCGCAGCGGAAGCCGCCTCGAAGGCGGGGACACCCCGACCGAGGAAGGCCCCGACAATCCCGGCCAGAATGTCTCCGGTGCCCCCTGTACCGAGGGCGCCGTTGACTCCGTCGTAGACGGCGTACCGACCGTCGGGACCGGCGACGAAGGAGACGTGGCTCTTGAGGAGGACCACGCACCCCCGGTCGGAGGCCAGGTCCATCATCGCCGGAAGAGGATCCGCAAGGAGCTCCTCTCGAGAGATCGCCGTCATCCGGACGAACTCCCCGGGGTGAGGGGTCAGCACCGTATTCGCCTCTTCCGAACGGAAGCCCGGCGGAAGGAGAGATAGCGCCCCCGCGTCGAGGACTCCCGGGAGCCCGGAGTGGATACACGCTTCGAGGAGGTGGATCCGGGACGGGTCGTCGCTCCATCCGGGCCCGGCGACGTAGGCGTCGAAGGCTTCGAGACTCGGCGGGCTTTTCGGATCCGTGACCCCGACCATTACCGAACGGCACGCGCCTGCCGCAGGGGCGTAGAGCTCAGGGTCAACGTAGAGCCGCACAAGGCCCGCCCCGCTTCTTCCGATGGCCGTCGCGGTCAGGACCCCGGCGCCGAGGGTTCCCGGAGCGCCGGCGAAAACCGCCACGACTCCCCGGCGGTGCTTATAGTCTTCCGCGTCGAGAGGCGGGAGGAAGCGAGCAACACTGTCATCGTCGAGAAGGATCCCCGGAATAGCCGGATCCCGAATCAGATCCCGGGGGAAACCGATGTCTATCGGGACTATGTGACCGGCGTAGCGCCGGGCGGGAGGAAGATAGAGACTCCGCTTAGGAAGCCCCAACGTAAACGTCAAACCGGCTGCAACGATCGGCTGACCGGCGCGGTAACCGTCCCAGAGGCCGCTGGGGACGTCGACAGCGGCTACCAGCGGCTTGCCGGGGGACTTTCCTACCCGATCGGCGATCTGGCCCAGAGGATCTCTCCCAGGCCCCGTTATTCCCGTGCCCAGCAGGCCGTCTACGATGCACTCTGCTTCTTCGAGCCACTCCGAGGGAGCATCCGCCCAGGACTTCGCGGGTATGCCGAGGTTGCGGCATATTTCCAAATGAAGCTTCGCGAGCCCTTTTTCCGGAGCCTTGGTGAACAGGATTCGGGGACGGTGAAAGCCGTCGAGAAGGCAGGCCCGAGCCATCACGAGGGCATCCCCCCCGTTGTTGCCCGGCCCGGCGAGGAAGACAATACGGCGACCCTCGCCTCTACCGAGCGTCTTGTCCAGCCTTCGCCAGGCCGCCTGTCCCGCGTTCTCCATAAGGACCGTGTCCGGGATCCCGTACCGAGACTGGGCTAAGGAATCTATGCGAGCCATCTCTTCGGCGGTTACCACTCTGTTCATAGAATCCTACTCCGCCCCGGCACCGATAAAGCGATCGCTTCGCCACCAGACAACCTTCGCGTGGTCGTTAAACCCCAGTAGACCGGTGAGCACACCCCTGGGCGAAACGTGGAAGTTTCGGTAGACGATCTCGTCCTCGTCGAGGCTCAGGTATCGTCGTCGAACGACTCGCCCCGAGGTGTGCATTATCAGCAACTGGGTCTGGTCTTGGTCCTCTCGACTCAACAAGTAGAAGTGGCCCCCGGGTGCCGTTCCGATAAGCTCGTAGAGAAAGCGCTGCTCGGTGCGGTCAAAGATCGTAGGGCCGGGAACGGCCTTCACGTTCTCCGGTATCTCGACGAAGCCGGAGTAGACACCTTCGTTCAGGTCCAGCCAGTAGATCCGGGAGGCGGTGCTCTCGATACCGTAGGAGCTCCCGGTCCCGGGGTCCACCGACTCCTGATAGTAGTCTATCTTTAGATAGAGGCGGGCCTCCTCCCGGTCGGGAACGATCGTTTCTAAGGATGGGATCGTTCCGTCGCTATCCTCCGGAATCGGGAGTCGATTAAGATCGATATCCGCGCGATAGAGGAGGTTCCCCCTCTTGTCGTACCAAAAGACAAGCCAGCTCCGTAGGGCCCGGCTAACTACGACCGCCTCGTCTCGGTTGGTCACCGTCAGACGCGAGACGAAGGGGAAGGGTGTACCGCCGACGCCCTCCTGCCCAAGGTAGTCCACCAGACGACCGTCGGTGCCGAAACGGAGAACAATACGGTTGAGACTGACCCCGAGGTCTTCGTCGAAAAGCGCCCGCTCCTCCGCGAGGCGATCTTCGACCAAGAGCCAGCTGTCGGAGGTTACGGCTATCTCCCCTACTTCGGTAAAGTTGTAGCTTACCGCTCGGCGGTTGGTCAGAGTCCCATTCTCCGGGTTCGACCGCAAGAGAACCGGCCGGGGATTCTCCTCGGGGTTGTAGACCAGGGAGAGAATGTCGCCGTAGGAGTTGAACTCCATAATCTTGTTGGCGCTTCCGTCGGCCAGATATACCAGGCCTTGGCGCATAAAGACCTGTGTACGACGCGCCTGGTCCGCTGAGTCGACCAGGAATAGATCGAGCTGGTCTTCGCTTCTTCCAAGGGAGAGTGAAAAGAGCTCCTGTTGTTCGAGATATCGAATCTCCCGGGGTCCGCAGGCCACGAGGAGTAAGGCGGCACAGACTATGCCGGCAAGTCGGAGGAATGAGCGCCGCATTGGGTCATCGTAGCTACCGCCGGGGCCGCTGTCAATCTTGACCCGTCGCCGCCGCAAAGCTACATTCTTTGTGTGATCTCCAAACTCATGAACGCCCTCGCAGGCTCGAAGCATCAAGGCGATTTGAAGATGCTCGTCCCGGTCGTCCGGGAGATAAACGACAAAGAACCCTGGGCGATGGGGCTCGATCCGGAAGATTTTCTTCGGGAGACGGAACGTCTTAAGCAAGCGATTGCCGGCGGCACCCCCCTCGACGCTATTCTGCCGGAGGCCTACGCCCTGGCCCGGGAAGCGGCCCGGAGAGTGCTCGGTGAGCGCCTCTACGATGTCCAGTTGATGGGAGGCATTGTCCTCCATCAAGGCAAGATAATGGAAATGAAGACCGGGGAAGGCAAGACCCTGTCCTCGGTTACCGCCGCCTACCTCAACGCCCTCAAGGGCGAAGGGGTGCACATCGTTACCGTCAACGACTACCTAGCCGAGAGAGACGCCGGTTGGATGGGACCGGTATTTCGCTACCTCGGACTGACGGTCGGGGCCATCGTCTCGAATATGGATACGGAAAAGCGAAAAGAGGCCTACTCTCGGGATATCACCTACGGAACCAACAACGAGTTCGGCTTCGACTACCTTCGTGACAACATGCGCCCCGACCTTTCCCTGAAGACCCAACGGGGCCACCACTTCTGCATCATCGACGAGATCGACTCAATCCTGATCGACGAAGCACGAACGCCCCTGATCATTTCCGGCGCGGCCCAGGACGATGTCCGCAAGTACGCCGAGGTCAACCGAGTCGTCGGAGAGTTGACCGAATGCACCAAGGATCCGGAAACCGACGACTACCCCGAGTTTCCGGAGGGCGACTTCAAGATGGACGAAAAGTCGAAGCGGGTAACCTTTACCGACGAGGGCCTTAACCACATGGAGGAGGCCCTCCAGCGCCGCAAGATTATCGCGGGGTCCCTTTTCGACGAAGAGTACTTCGAATACATCCACCACGTTACCCAGGCGCTTCGGGCGCACCGCCTCTTCCATCGGGATACACAGTACGTCGTCAAAGAGGGCCAGGTGCAAATCGTAGACGAATTCACCGGCCGCATCCTCCACGGTCGCCGGTACTCCGACGGACTGCATCAGGCTATCGAAGCCAAAGAGGGAATCCGACCCGCCGAGCGCAACCGGACCCTCGCCACCATCACCTTTCAGAACTTCTTCCGCATGTACGACAAGGTTTCGGGGATGACCGGAACGGCGGCAACGGAAGCCAAGGAGTTCGGTAAGATCTACGGCCTCGATGTCGTGGTCGTCCCGACCAACCGACCGGTTGTCCGGGCCGACGAGGACGACCTGATCTACCTGAGCGAAGACGACAAGTACGCCGCGATCTGCGACGAGATCGCCGAGGCCCAGACGAAGGGCCAGCCGACCCTCGTCGGGACGGTCTCCATCGAGCGCTCCGAAAAACTCTCGAAGCTGTTGACCGGAAAAGGGGTTCCCCACGAGGTCCTCAACGCAAAGAACCACGCCCGGGAGGCGCTCATTATCGCCGAAGCCGGAGCGAAGGGGTCGGTTACCATCGCAACCAACATGGCGGGCCGAGGAACCGACATCAAGCTTGGGGGCAACCCGGACTACCGGGCCCGAAGGCGGGTCGGGACGGACGCACCTCAAGAAGAGTATCTCGCCGCCGTCGCCGAAGAAATCGAGAAATGGCGAAAGCAGTACGAAGAGGTCCAGTCACTCGGGGGCCTCTACGTCCTCGGGACCGAACGCCACGAGTCTCGGCGCATCGACAATCAGCTCCGGGGGCGCTCCGGTCGACAGGGTGACCCAGGTTTGAGCCGATTCTTCCTCTCGATGGACGACGACCTGATGCGTCTCTTCGGCCGAGGCTCGATAAACCTCAAGTCGCTGATGGCTCGGGGACTCCCGGAAGGGGAGCCGCTGAACCATTCCCTGATAAACCGGAGTATCGAGAAGGCACAGTCCCGGGTCGAGGAACGGAACTTCGAGATTCGAAAACACCTTCTCGAATACGACGACGTCCTGAATGAGCAGCGGAAGGTCATCTACAAGCAGCGAGACGACATTCTTGGTGACACGAAGGTGTTGGAGCGAGTGCTCAGAACAGCCGAGGATGTCCTCGACGAAGCCATGGACGAGGTTTCTCCCGGCTCCCAGGGCGGCGCGGCAACGGTCGCGTTCCTCCTCGACACCCTTCGGGAGCGGCTCCTCTTTTCCCCGACGATCGACCCGACGGAGCTCGAACCGCTCTCGGCGGCGGCGTTGCGAGAACGTCTCTGGAAGCTGATTCAAGAGGACCTTGAGGAGAAACAGGAGGTCGCCGGAGACGATCGCTTAAACCTCTCCCTGCGGTACGAGTACATCCGAAATATCGACAGCAAGTGGCAGGACCACCTCGAGAACCTCGAGGCGCTCAGAGAAGCGGTTTATCTGAGAAGCTACGCTCAGAAGAACCCGCTCCTGGAGTACAAGCTCGAGGGTTTTCAGATTTTCGACGAGCTCCTCCACGATATTCGCGTCGCCGTAGCTCGGAAGCTCTTTGCGGTTCGGGCGGAAGGTTTTCGCGAATCACAGCAATATACCGCCCCGGTGGCGGGGGCCGTGGCACGGCATCGGCAGATTCAAGTTTTCGGCGGCGGGGCGACCTCCGGGGCGCAGCAACGTCCGGCGGGAGGCGCGTCGACGGCGGTGCTATCCCCGGCAGCAGGGCAGGCGCCGAGGGGGGCGCAGACCGATAAGTTCCAAAGAAGCGTCCCGAAAGTCGGACGCAACGACCCCTGCCCCTGCGGAAGCGGGAAAAAATACAAACACTGTCATGGTAGGTAGGACTTAGTTAACTGCTTCTTTTGTAGGAGCGACTTCGGTAACCGCGGAGTCTTCCCCGGTATAGTTGCTAATCAGTGTAAAGAGCGCGAAGAGGCACACTACTACTATCGCTATCCTGCGCATGGTTCCCCTCTTTAGGAACGGTCGCGGCAACTACCGCGTAGATCTCTAACCCTTTTTCGTAATGCCGCCATCTTAGTGCAAATACTCGAGAGGGTCCACAAAGGATCCGTTCTTTATGACCGAAAAATGGAGGTGAGGCCCGGTGCTCCGCCCGGTATTCCCCATGGTTCCAACTTGACCACCCTGGGGGACGTACTGTCCTACCCGAACGGAGAAGGCGTCGAGGTGTCCGTAGAGGGTCTGAAACCCGCCGTCGTGGCGGAGTATTACGAAGCGCCCGTAGTTTCCAATCTGGGTTTCGATGTGGACGACCCGACCGGCCATCGCAGCCCGAATCGGCGTCCCCGGGGTCCCCGCTAGGTCTATTCCGTTGTGGAACCGCCGAACACCCGTAAAAGGGTCGTTCCGCATTCCGAATCCGGAGGTAAAGCGCGCCCGAACCGGGTAGACGAAGAGCTCCCCGAGAATCAGCTTGAGGTCCGTCTCGTTCATCCGGGCGTTCGGGACGAAGAGTACCTCACCGACCGAGATCTCGGAGCTGATCATGTCGTTTGCGTCTAGTATGGCGTTGGTATCGGAGCCGTGGGCGTTCGCGATGGAGAGGAGGCTATCCCCTTCCCGGACGGTGTATAGCAGACCATCTCGGTTTGGGATGCGGTAGCGGTCGCCGACCCGCATGCGTCGAACGTCGTCGATTTGGTTGAAGCTAACGAGCGTATCCATCCGGAGGTCGTGCTCAAGCGCCAGACCGAGAAGCGTATCTCCTTCGACAAGGGTGTGCTCTTCGACCGCAAGCTTCTGGAACCGGCGCGCCGAATCCGCTACATCCTCGCCGGTTTCCGAATACTCCTCTGTCGGTCGTATTCGTTCGAGGAGCACAGAGGATCCGCCGCCCATCGGGAGGGCGACATTCGCGGGTGAAGTGACCATGTCGTAGAAAACTCCCGCCGGAGCCATGCTTCGGGCGGCAAAAAGGAGGACGAATACCGCAGCAAAGAGTACGGCGGTGTCCTGGGGGTGATAGAGGTGGCTCGGCAGGCCGATTCTTGCAAC
>CAZLDK010000010.1:20517-26608 GCA_964558285.1 uncultured Spirochaetaceae bacterium
AGAACCCGAGGAGCCGGTGAGCCTGTCGCCGATCGCCTTCGGGCGCGAGATGGTCGAGGGCGTCGCCGACGTTTTCGTACTGTCTGCTGCTTCAGGATCGTTTCCGCCATCCTAATGTCTATATCGACACGATTCGAACGTTGTATAATAGCCTGAGAATGAGATCCATGCGGAGAGCTTTTAGCGATTTCGCCGTACTTCGCGCGGTCCTAGCACCCCTCGTTCTTGCTCTGATTGCAGTTGCCGCCTTCGATATGGTCTTAATCGCCGGCCCCTCCATGGAACCGACGATCCTGTCCGGCGACCGGGTCTTGGTCTTCCGCGGCGCCTATGGAGTGCGCCCGTCGCCGGAAGAGGGCTATCTCTTCCGGTGGAGAGAGCCGGGAAGGGGTGATATTGTATTAATTGAGAACCCGATCGACGGCAACCCTGTCGTCAAGAGGTGCGTCGGGGTCCCGGGAGATAGGTTGGTCGTCGCTCATCGAAACATCTACGTTGCCGGAACGCCGTACCCCCTCGACGGCGATTCTATGCCGCGTCTCAAGAACTACCGTCGCATCCCTCCCGGGAGTTTCTTCTTTGTCGGCGACAACCCGGGTTTCTCGTTGGACTCCCGGCACTACGGACCCGTTTCCCGGGACTATCTCTTAGGGCGGGTAGTTCGGTGAGGGGAAGCACAATCTACCGAAGACGCCTGGTTGCGGTGTCGGTCTTTCTTCTCGGCGCCGTCGTGGTAATCGTCGGCCAGTACGCCGGCATCATGCTCGGCAGCGACACCTCGTCGGGGCCCCGAGAAGTTTCGGTGCCCCGAGTCGAGCGGGGCCCAATCCTCGACCGCGAGGGCCGGGTCTTGGCTATTCACACCGAGCTGGACACCGTTACCGCCTGGACTCCCGACGTCGACGACCCGGAAGCTGCGGCAGGCCTCCTCTCCGGTATCCTCAGCGTCTCGGAGGCCGATCTCTTAGAACGCCTGACGAGCCGACAGGGTTTCGTCATTCTCCAACGGACAATCACCCCGACCCAAAGCCGGGAAATTCAGGAACTACTCGATTCCGGCCTCCTTCCGGGTATTCTCCTCCGGCCCGACCTCGGCCGTACCTACCCCGAGGGCGAGGTCGCGTCGACGATCGTCGGCTACGTCGGCGTCGACAACCGGGGCCTCGGGGGCATCGAATACACCCTCGACGCCCTACTCTCTCCGTCACCGACCTCCGACGGAAGCACCATGATCTTCGGCAACCAGGTCTTCCTGACCATCGATACGAACGTTCAATTCACCCTGGAGAGCATGGCCCGGGACGCCTTGGAGACCCACGACGCCGACTCGGTGATGATAGTCGCGATGGACGCGAGAAACGGCGAGGTCGTTTCGATGGTCTCCCTGCCGCACTTCGACCCGAATAGCTTCGCCGACTATCCGGAGAGACAGAGGCGAAACAAGGCGGTCTCGACGATCTACGAGCCGGGTTCCGTCTTCAAGGTGTTCTCCTTGGCGGCTTTTCTCGAGCTCGGAGGCATCGGGCTTTCGGACTATTTCGACACTTCCGGAAGCTATCGAAACCAGGCCGCCGGCTTTCGCATTACCGATCTCGGCGATTACGGCCGGATAAACGCCGAGGGAATCATTAAGTATTCGAGCAACGTGGGCGCTGCCTACGCATCGGAAACCGTAACATCGGAGTCGTTTTACCGCGTACTCAAGGATTTCGGCTTCGGGGAACGGACAGGCATAACCCTTAACGGTGAAGAGCGGGCCCTCCTCCGGCGTCCCGCCTCCTGGTCCGGGCGAAGTCAGCAGACGATTGCGATCGGCCAGGAGATAGGGGTTACCGCCATTCAAATGGTGACCGCCGCGACGGCTTTTGCCAATAACGGTGTCCTTCTTCGGCCTCGAATTGTACGAAAGGTCGTATCCCCCGAGGGGCGGACGATCGAGTTTTTCGACCGAGAGCCGGTCCGGGAGGTCCTCTCCCCCTCCACCGCACAGCTGATGCTCGAGCTGATGGAATCCGCGACCGCGCCCGACGGAACTGCCCGACGCCTGGAGGTCGAGGGGATAAGAGTCTCGGCGAAAACCGGTACGGCGGAAGTCTACGACCCGGAGCTCGGAACCTACTCGGCCGAAAACTTTGTCGCCTCCTGCCTTGCCATTTTTCCGACGGACAATCCTCAGCTGATCGTCTACGCGGTGATTGTCCACCCCCGGGGAGAGAGCATCTTCGGTGGCCGAATCGCCGTACCTCTGGTCCGGGACGTCGCAGACTTTCTGGTGAGCTATCGGGGCATCCCGAGGCAGGGTGAGCAAGTCGCCGAGCACGACGGCCGCATCGCTGCGACGCTACCCTCGCTACCGGAGTTCTCCCGTACGGTACCGGATCTCCGTGGTCTCCCAAAGCGGTCGCTTCTGCCGTTAATCGACGCCGACGGCCTGGAGGTAGTAATCAACGGAAGCGGATGGGTCGTCGAGCAAACGCCGGCGGCGGGAACCCCCCTTCGCCGGGGCATGACCATCACCGTCGAGCTCGAGTAGGCTCTTTCCGACCATGGAGCTCCTGTCGAAGAATCTTGAAACCCTTTCAAAGAGTCAGCCCGGGTTAGCGACGGCGCTTTCCGAGTGTGGCCCGGATCCGGAGCTCGTTCCCGATGGGGCGGCCTCGGGTCTGCCGACGCTTCGCTACCAGGGCCGCCACATCCACAGCCGACGGGATCCTTCGGCGGAAGCTCGTCGGCTGGCGGAACACAGAGATCCCGCCGCTTGCTTCGTTGTCCTCGGTTTGGGGCTCGGCTACCACTGCGAAGCTCTCCTCGAGCGCTTTCCCGATGCGAAGGTTTTGATCGTCGTCAAGAGCGTCGAGCGCTTTCGCCGAGCCATAGAGCTCCGCGATCTTACCTTCTTACTTACCGAGCCCCGGGTTCAGTTCCTACTGGCGCCGAAGGTCGGCGAGATGGCGGTACTCCTTGGTCCCTACGAGCACGTGACGATTCATACCGTTCCCCTATCGGGGATAACGAGAGACGACGACTACTTCGCTTCGATCGACCGGGCGGTGGCCGCGTACCTCGAACGCAGAACGATTAACCTGAACACCCTACGGCGTTTCGGTCGACGGTGGGTCCGGAACCTGATCGCAAATCTTCCGGAGATCGGTGAGGCCCTGGGGGTCGAGACGGCATACGGTGCCCTCGCCGGGGTCCCGGCTCTGGTTCTTGCGGCGGGGCCCTCGCTGGACGAAGTCCTTCCGCACCTTGAGGAGCTCTCGCGACGCTGCGTGATCATCGCCGTCGACACCGCCTTGCCACGGCTGAAGGCCCTCGGTATCGATCCCGACGTCGCGGTCGTCGTCGATCCCCAATACTGGAATAGCCGCCACCTCGACCGCCTTCGATTCGACCGAACAGTTCTGGTTTCCGAGTCGTCGACCCACCCCAGGGTGTTCCGCGCATTCCCCTCGAAGCCGCTGCTTTCCAGCTCGCTGTTCCCCCTCGGAGAGTACGTCGAACGCTTTCTCGGCGGCTTTGGGAAGCTTGGCGCCGGTGGCTCGGTGACGACGACGGCCTGGGACCTGGCTCGCGTGCTCGGATGCGAACCGATCCTCCTCGGCGGGATGGATCTTGGTTTTCCGGATCGCAGAACCCATTGTCACGGAAGCTTCTTCGAGGAGCGGGCCCACACCCTCTCTTCTCGCCTCCTTCCCGCCGAACAACGTGCCTTCGCCTACCTTCGCGACGGTGGTCCCTTCCCCGTACCGGCGAACGATGGGACTCTGGTAACCACTGACCGGAGGATGCAGCTCTACCGGTGGTGGTTCGAAAACCAGGCGCAGATCTATCCCAAGACCGAAACCCTCAATCTGTCCGCCGGAGGCGTCGCCATCGAAGGAATACCCTACCGACCGGCAGAAGAGTGTCGCAGCCTTCCGGAACGTCGAGGGGAGATCGATCGGGTGGTTCGGTCGCGTATTCGCCGGCGGCAGCCTGACCCGGGTCTGCCGGACCGGCTTCAGGAGGGCCTCCGGGCCCTTCTCGGGGAGTTGGCGAGCCTCGATGCGGATCTTTCACGAACGGTTTCGATTCTTGAACACGCGCCGGGGGATCGCATACTGCCCCCGCCTGTTTCCCGGGAACTCGACGACATCGACCGCCGGATTCTCGAGAACCCCAACCGGGAAATCGTTGCCTTCCTTGCCCTCGACGAGGCACAGTCTGTCATCGCTCTCGGGGAGACACCGGAGGCGCCGCAGGAGGCACACGCCCGAGCGCTTCGACTCTACAAAAGCCTTGCCGATTCGGTACGGTACCACCGAATTTCTCTAGAGAACGCCGCTAAAGTTTACCGACGGGACCGCCGAACATCATAAGTAGAGCTACTTGCTCGAAATGATTAAGACGGTATGCGCAGACGTCCAGGCATACCGTCTTTTTTTTGTCCTCTCAGAGTAGCTGCAGGGGAACGAAGAACTGAACGTATTCCCCGGCCCTCTGGGAATAGACGTGACTCCGATGGGATTCATCGAGGAGGGCAAGCTCGTTCGAAAGGAGCTCGTCTACCAGAATTGCGCTTCGGTTGCGCCCGAGGCGGACGAGGATCGCGAACTGCCGTTCCAGGCCGGCGTCCTCATGGGATTGCCCTTCCTCGATCCGGTAGAGCCGTATGTTTCGGCCGTCGTACCGAATGTAGCGATGGCCTCTTCGATCCCTACTGATCAGTCGCTTCTGAATCACGGGTGCATCGATAACGAGGGCGGCGGGAACCGCGAAGTGGGTTTCTCCGGAACGGGCGATAACGACGCTAATGAGTTTTCGGTTCGCGGGTATCGATATGCCGAATGTTGTGCCCTTCCCCGGCTCCGACCGGACGGTGAGCTCGCCTCCGAAGAGTCGTTCGACGGTGTACCGTACACCGTCGAGGCCTATACCGCCGGTACGAGAGCCGGCATCCCCAGCGTCCTTCGTTACCGGTATGCCAAGAATCTCGGCCCCCGGCGCCGATTCTCGTTTCCGTGTCGAGAAGCCGGTCTCCGATACAATCTCCAGTAGCTTGTCCGGGGCCTCCCGATCGAAGAGCGCTTGATACCGGGCCCCAAGGGTTTCGGCACTCATGCCACGCCCATCGTCTTCTACCTCAAAAACGATATGATCGTCCTGCCGACGGCAGGTAACCAGAACCAGGCCCTCGGGGTTCTTTCCGAGACTCTGCCGCTTCTTCGGTTCCTCGATACCGTGAAGGACCGCGTTGTGGACCAACTGTATCAAGCTGTCGACCAGGGCGTAGGCCGTCGTCACGAAGACCGCGGTGCCGTCGCCCCGGGTTTCCAACCGCACCGAGCGGGAGAGCCCCCGGGCGAATTCCTTCATCCGAGGTCGGAGAACGTCGAAGATCATTCTGGCCGGCGTCTCGGAGGACTGTAGCAGGTACTCTTCGATAATTGTGGCAACCTTTCGGACAAGTGTCAGATTTGAGTCCGATCCTGTTGCTCTAAGAAGGCGGGTTAGCTCCGAAGAAAACATCAGGAGCTCCTCGTAGCGGCGGCTCGGAATCGACACCGATAGTGACGGTTGCCCGGTTGCCAACTGGGCTACCAAATCGCTCTCCGGGGTCGCCTCGAGAAGGTTTTCCAAGGGGAGCTCCTCGATATAGACGTCCCGTATGCCGGCGATAGATGCGCTCTCCTCGATCGCCGCGACTCCGGAGGAGGACGAAAGAATGCCCTCGAAGAGACCCTCCGGGTGTGCCGGCTTCTCGAGACCCGGAGCAAAATCGATTAGGCTCGTCTTCTGCTCCAAGTTGCTAATAAGCAAGAAGCGTCGGGCCTGCTCCATCTCGGCTTCTTCATCGATCCGACACCGGAATCGATAGATCACTTCGCCTCGGCCATGCGCCTCCCGTATCAGCTGTCGCTCGAAGCTTCCAAGCTCGAGAGCAGCGGTGGGACGATCGTTTGCCCGACGGCCGAAGGCACCTTCCTCCGCCGAAGGACCAATCGAATCGAAGGCTCTTTGCAGCCTTCCGAGAGTCTCGGCCAGACTCTCTCTTGTCGAGGCCGACACCTCCGGAAACTCGCCCTTCAACCGTCCGAGAATCGACTCG
>CAZLDK010000011.1:0-26523 GCA_964558285.1 uncultured Spirochaetaceae bacterium
CGATAATTCCATCGACTCTGTGCGCGAGTTTTACCAACAGATCAACAATCCTGACGGCGACGAATTGCTTTTTCGAATTCTCCGCCAGGGAAATCGAATCGTTGTAGGAATGGAGAGCCTTTGACGGTCAAGTATCATGACTATTACAAAACTCTCGGGCTCGACCGAACGGCGAGCCCGGAGGAAATTCACAGCGCCTACCGTAAGCTGGCGAGGAAGTTCCACCCGGACGTAAACAAGAGCAAAGAAGCCGAGGACCGCTTCAAAGAGATTAACGAGGCCTACGAGGTCCTCAAGGATCCGGAGAAGCGGAAGCGCTACGACACCCTTGGAAACGACTGGCAAGCGGGCCAAGACTTTACCCCCCCGCCGGGATGGGAAGGTTTCGGCGGAACCGGTGGTGGCTTCGGTGGCGGCCCGGGCGGCGGTTTTACCTCTTTTCGGTTCGAAGACCTCGGGGGTGGCTTTAGCGACTTTTTCGAGTCGATGTTCGGTGGCTTTGGCGCTGCCGACGGCTTTACCCGAGCGCCGCAAAACCGTAAGGGAGAGGACCAGGAGGCCGTCGTCACGGTCACCCTCGAAGACGCGTACTTCGGCGGCCGCAAAAGCATCAACCTCGAGCAACGGGAAGTCGACGAATACGGGCGAACTCGCTCCAAGCGCCGAAACTTCGAAGTAAACCTCCCATCGGGTATCACCGACGGCTACCGATTACGACTAGCCGGACAAGGGGGAGAAGGAGGCGGAGGGGCGCCGAAGGGCGACCTTTATCTCGTCATCAAAATTGCCGAGCACCCGACCTTCCGGGTCAAAGGATCCGACCTCGAGGTCGATGTTCCGGTAACGCCCTGGGAAGCAGCACTTGGATCGAAGGTCGATGTCCCGATCGTAGGCGGAACCGCCGCGGTATCCCTGGCTGCGGGAACAGCATCGGGAAAGCGGCTTCGTCTGAAGGGAAAAGGGCTCAAAAAACCCAAGGGAGGTGCCGGAGACCTCTACGCGGTCGTTTCGGTTACCGTACCTCCCCGACTAACCGACGAGGAGCGGGAGCTCTTCGAGCGCCTCGCCGAGACCTCCACCTTCAACCCGCGGAAGCAGTAGACCCATCGGAGGAGAGCGCATGGAAGATTCATCCACCCCTCGGGTGGTCATCATAACCGGTTCGAGCAAGGGAATCGGCCGGGAGACGGCGCGTCTCTGTCTTCGGAGGGGATACCACGTCGTTCTCAACGGCCGTGACACCAAGAAACTCGCCGAAACGCACAAACAGCTCGACGACGGATCCGGACGATTGCTCTCCCTTGCAGGAGACGTGACCAACGAGGAGGACGCCCGGAGGCTCCTAGCGCGCACCCTTGACCGATTCGGACGGATCGACGCTCTCATCAACAACGCCGGAATCTCGATGCGGGGGCGTTTCGAGGAAACCGAGGCATCGGTCTTTCGCGCCATGTTCGAAACAAACCTGGTTGGGAGCGCCGTGATGACCCGAGCCGCCCTCCCGGCGCTGAGGGAATCCCAGGGGAGCATCCTCTTTATTTCGAGTCTCGCAGGCCTCCGGGGCTTCCCCGGTATCGCCGCCTACTCCGCTGCAAAGATGGGCTTGACCGCCTTCTCCGACTCGCTTCGAATCGAGTTGGCTGAAACGGGAGTCCACGTCGGGATTGTCTACGTGGGGTTTACCGAGAACGATCCGGACAAGACGGTCTACCGGGGAGACGGGAGCCAGGAAGCCATTACCCGGTCGGCACAAAGCAGCCAGGCCGACGTAGCCAAGGCAATCCTCTCTGTCCTCCGGCGGCGTAAGAAGCGAGCCTACCTGACCGTCTACGGCCCTCTCTTGCGCTTCGCCCAGCGCTTTTTTCCCGGACTAATCGAGGCGGCGCTCCGGCGAAGCACGAAGAAGGTATCGTCGATGTCGAGATAGCTCCGACCTCAGCTTAGCTCCAAGTACGTCAGCGCTCCGGGCACTTCGACGTAGGGGTTACGGCCGCTCCTCCACTGATACCTGTATCCGAGACAGTTACAGATAAACCGGGTACCGTGGCGAAGGACTTGCCGGCGAAAGTGAACGTGTCCGCTGACCGCGATCTCTACCCCCGCCTGCAACGCCAATTCGCCGTAGGACGCCCCTCCCATAAAGGCGTTCAAGTAGCTCCAAAGACGCGGACGAAAGGGCACCGTGAAGTCGCTGACCGGAATAACGTGGGTTACCATCACTACCCGGTGCCTTTTTACCCCGGAGGCCAGCTGCCGATGGAGCTTCGTAAGGAAGTGCCGGTGAACGTCGACGGCCGACATCCCCCAGAGCGCGAAGGTCCGGTCTTGCCAGACCCGCCCCCGGTGCTCCATCCGGTCGAACTCTTCCCGGGTAAAGTTCGCCGAGCCGAAGCTATAGTCGTACCACCCCATGTCGCCGACCAACTTCCACCCGCCTTCCAGTTCGACGGGGCCCCGAGCCAGGTTCTTCGGATAGGACAATAGTCGGTGGTAGATGTCCCAGGAGGAGAGGCTGCGATGCTTTTGGTTCCAAACGTCGTGATTCCCGGGAACAAAATAGCAGCCCCCTTCGAAGGCCCGATCTATCCTATAGAGCGTCTCCAGGGTCAACTGATAGTCTCCCGAGATATCCCCGGCCAGAAGAAAACCTTCGGCCCCTCCCTTGGTCGCCGAAACGATGACGGCTCCGAGAAGCTCCTCCGGGTCCGGATAGCTGTCGAGGTGGAGGTCCGAAAGGACGGCGAGGCGCACGGACTAGGTCCTTTCGGCGACGACCGTACCGCTCTTTATTACGTAGCGGGGCCGATGAACATTCCGCTCCAAAGTCGCTTCGTCGAAGTGCTCCTTTACGACGGAAGCTCTCTCGAACGCAGTCATAGCGTCACCGGGTTCCAAGAGCCCTGCGTTACGAATAACAAGATTCCCCACCTGCTACCTTCCCCGGTTCGAGCACAGGGAGGTCAGTCCCTGGAGCGCCCCCATTCCCCCCACCGCCATCAACCTGTCACCCGCCTCTATGACGGTCGGCGAAGGCGGATTGTAGAGAAACTCTCCTTCCGCCTTCCGGACGGCGATTACGATAATGTTAAGGTCTCTTCGGAGGGGCGATTCCGCGAGGGTCAGACCAGCGAGTCCCGACCCCGACTGCACCTCGATTTCTTCCATGCTGATGTCTTGCCCCGAAGTCCGTCCGATCGATTCGATAAACTCGACAATCGACGGACGCAAGACCAGCTGGGCCATCCGACGCCCCACCAGCTCGTACGGCTTGATTACTCGGTCGGCCCCGGCCTTCCGGAGCTTCGCTTCGGTGCCGTCATCGAGCGCCCGGGCAACAATTTTGATATCGGGATTCAACGACTTGGCGGTAAGACAGGTAAAGACGTTCTCCGGGTCCGAGGAGACGACGGCGATTAACCCCTGGGCGTGTTCCACGCCGGCTTTAAGCAATACGTCGTCGGAAGTCGCGTCGCCGACTATATGGAGATACCCGAGATCCCGAAGCTCATCGAGGCCGGCCTCGTTCCGCTCTACGACGACGAAGTCGCGTTTCGATTCCGACAGGACGGAACAAATATGCCGCCCCATTCTTCCGAAACCGCATACGATATGGTGCTCTCTTAGTCGCTTGAGCTTTGCATCCATGGAGCGTCTCCTAAAGAAGTAGTACTCGAGTAGGAACTGGGCAACCCGTCCGGCAACGTAGGCGATCGAGAGCAGGCCAAAGACGATAAGGAAGACGGTAAAGAGCTGCCCCTGCACCGACAGGGGATGAACTTCCCGAAACCCGGTGGTGCTTACCGTTAGAACGGTCATGTAGAAGGAGTCCACGAAGGACCAGCCCTCGAGAACCATGTAGCCGGCGGTTCCAACGACCATCAGAAAAGTGACGATGAGGCAGGCGACGAGGAGCTGTCGAAAACGGCGATCGCTTGAGGTAATCATCCGGTTGTTCCGAGAGGCGCTCGACAAGCCGCTCCCCGGCTTTCGGCGGCATCCCTACTCTGCCGTCGCAAAAAATCGACGGCTCTCTCCCGGATTCCGGCGTATTCGGGCTCTTCTTGGAGTTGCGCGGCGACCCGGCGACCAAAGGGCATCGCGCCAAGAAAGTACGAGAGAAAGCGTCGAGACCGCGACAACCAGAACTCCGGGGGCTGATAGCTTTCTAAGAGCTCGAAGAACCGTTCTCCCACCGCCCGACGCGAGACCGGGGTGGCGTCACCGCGAAGCTCCCGGGCGATCCAAGGTCGAGCGACGGCGCCGCGGCCTATCATCGCGCCGGAGACGCCGGGGATCTCCCGGGTGGCCTCGAGGGAACGGACATCGCAGATGTCCCCGGAAGCCACAACGGGAATCGGAGACGCCGCCGCAAGACGGGAAAGAATCGAGCGATGGGCGGGACGGCCGTAGGACTGCTTCTGATACCGGGGATGGATGGTAACCGCCGCAACACCGGCCTTCGGCAGCGACGAGAGAAACCGTTCCATGGTCGGTTCTCGATATCCCTCCGGGAGTCGGAGCTTGACCGAGAGCGGCAGGGGGGCGATTGCCAAGGAAACTTCCTCGAGTACCTCGAGGGCATCCTCCGGACGCTTTAGCCAGGCGATGCCGCCGCCGTTTCGGACGACCTCCGGGGCGCTGCAACCGAAGTTAAGGTCGATTCCCGCCGGGCGGAGCTCCGCCAACTTTTCCGCCGCCGCCCTAAGAAGGTCCCCTCGGGGAGAGAGGAGCTGATAAACGATCCGCTCCGGAGCCGGATAGTCGTCCATATAGTACGTTTCGAAACGCCCCCGGGAAAGAAGGGGACCTGCGCTTATCATTTCGGAGAAGTAGAGGTCGAAGGGCGCGATCTCGTCGACGAGTCGCCGGAAGGCGCCGTGGGAAAGCGCAGCCATCGGTGCCAGAATCAACGGGCAGTCGATGTCCTTGGTAGCCGTCCAGGGGAGAGGTGTGGGGCTAACTGTCACCCTAGCATCCTAAGAAGCACAGCGACTCTTTACAGCTACACACATGTATAGTACTCTTTCCGTGATGATTCTTACGGCACGGAATCTCTCATCCCCATCCACCCTTCCCCCATTCGGCTACCGGCGAGTCGCCGGCCGGCTGGCAGAGATTTCAGGATCCGGCCGCCTTTCCGTCGCCTCCTCTCTACTGGCGGAAGCGCAGCAGGAGGGCGAGCTCTGCGGTTGGATCTCAACGACTCTCCACACCGTTTTCCCTCCCGATCTCGAGAGAAACGGGATCGATCTCTCGCTCCTCTATTTTTTCTGGATCGATACGCCCGGCGGTGCAACAAAGGCCCTGGAGTACCTTCTCCGGAGCGAGGCCTTTGGTCTGGTAATCCTCGATATGTCGAAGCACCAGGGGGTTCAGGACGGCATCTCCGGCCGCCTTATGCGTCTCGCGGGGAAGGTCCGCTGTGGAGTCGTTGCCCTCTCGGACCTCCAGGACACCGCGCAGAGCATCTTTGGAAGCTTGACCTCTCTCCGAATCCATACGCGGCTCGAGCCTGCTCCCGACGGGTGTCTCACCGTAGCGCTTACCGCCGAGAGAGACCGGAGTACGGCGCCTCACTGGCGACGGAGACTCACCTACCATGCCCCGACTGGCCTGCATTAACCTCCCGGAGTTTCCGCTGCAGATCCTTCTTAGACAGCACCCTGCATGGCGTCGTGAAGCGGTCGCGGTTATCTCTGTGGACACTCCGAACGGCCATATTCTCTCTGTAAGCAGCAGAGCGACGGAACGGGGCGTCCGCCGCGGTATGCGTTACGCTACGGCACTTACCCTAGAGCCACGTCTCCAGGCGGATGTCGTTCCCGAAGCGCTCCAGGAAGAGTATCGAGAAAGGATAATTTCGCGTCTCCATCGGATGGCCCCGGAGATCGAACCGTGTGACTTCGACCTCGGCACTCTCTGGATAGACGCCCAGGGCCTCCTTCCGTTGTTCGACTCCTTTTCCACCTGGATGGACTCGATCGTGGAAGCCCTGGAAGAGGAGGGGTTTTCGGGGCACGTTGCCGTCGGCTTTTCCCGCTTCGGTAGCTACCTGGTCGCAAGCAGTAGCAAGGCGCCGGTCCTTCTTCAAAGCCCCCTAGAGGAGCGGGAAATAGCAGCACGCGCATCCCTGGATCTGCTCCCCCTCCCCCCAAAGGCCCGGCGGCGCCTCAGGGATCTGGGTCTCGACACCGTCCGAGATTTTTTGCAGCTCCCGGGAAGCGAGGTAGCCCGGCGCCTTGGCACCGAAGCCGCCACGGTCTATCACTTTGCCTCCGGAGACCTCGAGCTACCCTTCCAGGGCGTAGAGGAAGCCGAAGAGTTCTCCTACAGCAAGAACCTTACCGCCCCCCTCTCCGGCCTCGACGACATAATGGTCCACGTCGACGAGCTCTTGGAGCGGCTGGTGGTAGACGTAACCGAGGCACGGCTCGCGGTCAAGAAACTATGGCTGGGCATCTACTTCGAAAACGGCACTTCCGAGCTTCAAGAGATAGCCCCGGCAACGGCGACGATTCGGCGGACTCTGCTCCACCGGCTTCTCCGTCTCCGCCTCGGGGGGCTCACCTTCTCCTGCCGGGTGGAGGGAATCCGCCTTACCTGTGACACCCTCGAGACCGCCGCCGTACAGGGCACGCTCTTCGGCGCCGAAGAGCGCGGTCACGACTGGAGCAAGGCTGCAACGGCCTTTACCCTTATCCAGGCGGAGTTCGGTAACCGCAGCATAGCTGTGGCCCAGACACAAAGGGGATACCTCCCGGAAGAGCAGTACGCCTGGGTCGACGACTCCTCACGCTTTGGCTCTCTCCATAGAAAGCCACGGAGAAGAGGACAGGATCCCGGAAAGCCCACCGCCGTTCGGCGAATCCTTTCCTCTCCCCTCTTACTTAAGGAAGAGCCTCGCGGCACCTTCCGGGGAGGACCCTTTCGGTACACCGGTGGCTGGTGGTCCGAGAGCTACGAGCGCACCTATTACTATATCGACGACGAGAGGGGTACTCCTCTCTGGCTCTACTACGACGCAAAGAGCCGGAAGTGGATGCTCCAGGGAGCCATTCAGTGACGGGCTCCTACGTTCCCCTCTGGTGCAAGAGCAACCACTCCTTTCTGATTGGCGCGAGTAGCCCGGAAGAATTAGTCGAAACGGCCCGCCTCTTTGACCTCCCGGCGGTCGCCATAAGCGATCTCGACGGGCTTTACGGCATCGTTCGAGCCCATCGCGCCGCGAAGGAGCAGGGAATAAAGCTCGTCGTCGGAGCCGAGGTTACCCTCGAAGAGGCCCCTCCTCTCTTGCTCCTGGCTAAGAACGCCCTCGGCTACAAGAATCTCTCGACCCTTATAAGCCGGGGTCGCATGCGGAGCCCAAAGGGGGAAAGCTCGGTAACAGCGCAAGAAGTCTTGGATCACGGAAGAGATCTCATCGCCGTCATCCTCCCGCCGCGGCCGTCGGAAGCGCACGCCGGCACCCCTTCCTTTCCGGAAACCTTCTCTTCTAAGATGCGGGCCCACTTTCCGGGAAACGTCTATCTCGGCGTCTCCCGCCACTACACCGTCGAGGAGGAGTACTACGCCCCGGAGGCGCTCCGGGTGGCCGACCGTCTCGGCATTCCGGCGGTGGCGCTCCCGGAGGTTCTCTACCACACCCCGGAGCGGCAGATGCTCCACGACACGCTCACCTGTATTCGGCGCGGACTACGCCTAACCGAGACCGGTACCCAGCTGCGCCCCAACGACAGCTATGCCATGCCGAGCGTCGAGGAGATGTGGAGTCGTTATCCCGACGGGGAACAGCTTCTCCGACGAACTCGGGAGATCGCCGCTGCGTGTACCTTCTCCCTGGAGGAGATCTCTTACCGCTACCCTTCTGAAAGCCTGCCTTCCGGCTACACCACCGGGCGACGGCTTCGGGAGCTGACCTTTCACGGGGCACAGAAACGCTACGGAGAGAGAGTTCCGGAGGCTGTGGTCGCCCAGCTCGAGCGGGAGCTCTCGATCATCGAAGACCTCGACTACTGCGGCTACTTCTTGACGATGTGGGAATTGGTGGAGTACTGCCGAACCGAGGGCATTCTCTGCCAGGGACGCGGCTCCGCGGCCAACTCGGCCGTCTGTTACTGTCTCGGTATTACGGCGATCGACCCCGTTCGGATGAACCTTCTCTTCGAGAGATTCCTGTCCAAAGAGCGCGCGGAGCCGCCGGACATCGATCTCGATATAGAGCACCGGCGTCGGGAAGAAGTTATCTCCCACGTGTACAAGAAGTACGGCCGAGACCGGGCCGCCATGGTGGCCAATGTCGTTCGCTACCGCCCCCGGTCCGCCGTCAGAGACGTAGGAAAGGTCCTCGGGTTTCCGGAGACCACCCTGGATCGCATGGCAAAATTGCTCTCCCACCGGGACACCAGCCTCGAAGAAGCCTTTACGACGGTTATCGAAGAGCCGGAAGACGCTCCGGCGGAAGAGCCGGGGGCCTCGGTTGTCTCCCTCTTCCGTCGGCTCTGCCGAGAGATTCTCGGCTTTCCTCGGCACCTCTCGATCCATCCGGGAGGCTTCCTCCTCGGGAGCGAGGCGGTTCACCGAATCGTGCCCGTGGAGAACGCCACCATGCCGGGACGTACCGTTATCCAATGGGATAAGTACGACATCGAGGCCATGGGCCTCTTCAAGGTCGACCTTCTCGGTCTCGGGGCCCTTACCCACCTCGACTACTCCTTCCGGCTCCTTAAAAAACACTTCGCCGTCGACCTATCGATGGCCGGCATACCGTCGAATGACGCCGGGGTCTTTGGGATGCTCAGCCGAGGTGACACCGTCGGAGTCTTTCAGGTAGAGAGCCGGGCACAGATGGCGATGCTTCCCCGGCTTCGCCCAAAGAGCTTCTACGACTTGGTTATAGAGGTCAGCATCGTCCGGCCGGGGCCGATTACCGGCGGAATGGTGCACCCCTATCTCCGACGTCGTAACGGGGAAGAGCCGGTTACCTACCCTCACCCCAAGCTGGAGCCGGTTCTTAAGAAAACACTCGGAGTTCCCCTCTTTCAGGAACAGGTGATGAAGCTGGCAATCGTCGCCGCAGATTACACTCCCGGCGAGGCGGATCAACTCCGCCGCGATATGGCGGCTTGGCGGAAGAGCGGTAGCATGGAACGCCACGGGGAGAAGCTCGTCTCCCGGATGGTCGCAAAGGGTATTCCAAAGGAGTTCGCCAAGCGGGTCTTCGACCAGATCAAAGGGTTCGGTGAGTACGGCTTTCCCGAAAGCCACGCCGCCAGCTTCGCCTTGATAGCCTACTGCACAGCCTGGATGCGCTACCACTTTCCCGAGGTTTTTGTCTGCGCCCTTCTGAACGCCTGGCCGATGGGGTTCTATGCCCCGGCGACCATCGTAGAGGACGCTAAGCGTCACGGGATTACGGTGTTGCCGATGGACGTCCACTGGAGCGACTGGGAGTGCCGGCTTGTATCGCTGACCGAAGTACCGGAGGCCCTGCGGATCCCACGGCCGCGAAACGCCGGTGTCCACGCCCCTCGGTATGCCCTACGGATGGGCCTCCGGTTCGTCAAAGGCCTCGGAAAGGCCGATTGGGAGCGGATACGCCGCTGGCGGGAACAGAGAGCCGATGCTCCGGAGGATAGCTCCCTCGAGGGCTTCGTCGAAAAGACCCACCTCCCGGAAGACGCCCTCGCCGCCTTGGCCCAAGGCGGCGCCCTCGGAAGCTTCGGAAGAGAGCGTCGGGAGGCCCTCTGGAGCGTCTCCGGTGGAGCACGGGGACAGCTACCCGGAGACGACTTCGATCTGGGCAACGAGCCTGTGGAGCTTGCCTTGTTGAACCGTGCCGAAGAAATTCGGTGGGACTACACCTGGGGAGCCCATAGCACCGCGGGCCACCCCCTAGAGCCTCACCGAAAGGAGCTTTCGGATCAGGGCTTTCCAGACGCCCAGGCCCTGCAGTCGGCCGAGGAAGGCAGCCGGGTTCGCTACGCAGGTCTAATAATCTGCAGACAACGCCCGGATACGGCCGGAGGAACCGTATTCATCACCTTGGAGGACGAGAGCGGCTTCGTGAATCTGGTAATCCGGCGACGAGTTTTCGAGGAGTACCGAAGCGTCATCCTCGGTTCTTCCTTCTTAGGGGTGATCGGTCGAGTTCAACGGGGAGAGGGATTACTCCACCTTATCGTCGAGTCCTGCTTTTCGCCGACGCTATCCGTCGCTCCCACCGCCGTCGAGAGCCGCGACTTCCGCTAGGCGGCGAACCTCCTCGATACCGCTACGACCGATCTCGCGACGTCGCTTTTCGAGAGCTTCGATAACCTCCTCCAAGGAACCGTCCCTCGCATCGAGAAGGCGGTAGAAGAGATCGAGATCCCCGGAGTAGGTGACAAAGAGATCCACCACCGCGTTGTTGAGCTCCGATTCTGCAAGGAAAAGATACGCCTCTGTAGAGAAGTACACGCGATAGTTCTCCCGGAGATCCGACTGAAACTCTCGGTAGATCGCCTCCTTAGCCGAGAGTAGGTCCGGCACCCCTTCCGTTTCGAAGAGAGCCACCACCCGTCCCTGAAGCTCGCTCATCAACCGCCGAAAGCGATCTCGGTCCCTCCGGCGGGCCATCATCTCCAGGTACTCCGGCGACCCGACGCCGTACTCCCGGGCAATGTAGCGCCTGGAGCCTTCCTGGCCGACAAAGGTGGCAAAGTTCTCGTTGAAGGCCCCGGCGCCGGAGACAAAGAGCCTGGCGTGGGCCATCTCGTGGAGAAGTAGATCGGCCAGAGACGCATGGCTCCGGTTTAGAGCGAACGAATAGAGAGGATCCGGGACGACCCCAAGGAACGAATACGCGGTTACCGGCCGAACCACCGCGTCGTATCCCTCGGTTTTTAGCCGCTCCGCCTCCCGGCGTGCGTCGTCGGGGCGGTAGTAGCCCCGGTAGGGCAAGGTGCCGACGAAGGGATAGCGCCAGAGGTGACGCTCCCAGGCGGTTTCCTTGACACCCGACACCACCCAGACCAATGCCTCTCGCTCGATCCGACGGTAGCTGGTATAGCTTCGGGTGTCCGCCAGACCGAGCTCCCGAATACCGAAGGCCCGAATGTTTTCTGCCCGGCCGAAGAGCAGCTTCTCATCCTCCGAGGCCTCCGGAACTCGGTCGAAACTCCGGGCCCCGAACAGATCCCGGAGCGCGTAGGAACCCTGCACCACGAGGTAGGGAGCATCGGCCATCAAGAAGAAGAGCGAGACACCGAGAGTTGCCGCCACGGTTGGCGCTACGAACAAGCGCCGGAAGGTGGTTCGGTCCCAAGGGGGGTGTCGATTGTTTCTCATCGCTTCCACGTACCTCGAATATACCACGCAACCCCGCCGACGGAGGGGGACCGTCTAGGCTCCGTCGCCGAATTCTCGACAACTACCGTTGTTATCCCCCATAATGCGCTAAAGTTGAGACAGACTTTCGCACCGGTGTCCCGGAGGATAGCTATGAAACGAGTACTTCTGACAATACTGACGGCACTTCTTCTTTCGGCTCCCCTCGCCGCCCTCAACCCCGAGGAGCTGAACTCGATCTCTTTCTACAACGATTCAGGTTTCAATATCTGGTACCTCTTTTTCTCACCCGGCGACAGCGAAGAGTGGGGCGCCGACATACTTGGAACCACCCGTACCCTTGACGCGGGACAGGAAGTCGAGTTCTTCGTCCACTACCCGGAGGAGTGCAACACCTTCGACTTTATGGCCATCGACGAGGACGGTGACACCTACTTTATCTGGGATTACGAAATCTGCGACGGCAGACCCGGAACAATCGAGATTAGTCTTGACCACTACGACCCCAACGGCACCCTGCGGTTCAATTTCGCCGAGGTCAATCTCCGAAACGACACTCCGTATGAAATGTACTTCGTCTTCTTTTCCCCGAGTGATTCCGAGATGTGGGGAGTCGACATGCTCGACGCCCAAACTATCTTGGAGCCCGGCAACGAGCTGTCCCTCTCGGTTCCCGTCTCAAAGAGCCTCGTGTCCTACGACGTCCTGGCGGTCGACGAAGATACCGACGACTACTCCTTTCGAGTCGAGCTAAACAGCAGTGAGACCACCTACACCTGGCCGATCGAGGTAAGCGACCTTCAGTAGAGGTTGCCCCAGAGCCCCCTCGCCCGTTGTCGGAGGAGGGGAATTCGTTCCTCCATATCCTTCTCGCCGATGGCAATCAGGTCTCGCTGTCCCTCTCGTACCGGGCTTCTACTGTCTATTCCGGAAATCTGAAACCCAAGGTCCGCGAGGTCGAGGCTTCGTCGGATCTGGTGGAGTCCTAGGTAACTAATAGTCGCCCCGAGGAGCTGAATCGCGCTACCCTGCTTCTGGGTATGGTAACCGAGTCCGAGGCTCACGCCGATAGTCAGCCCCGCACCCATCGCCTTTACAACATCGACGGGGACCTGGTCGAAAATACCGCCGTCGACGAGGTGCATTCCTGCGATGGAAACCGGGACAAAGACACCGGGAACCGCGCAACTCGCCCGAACCGCCAGCCCGACGTCGACCATGTCCGAGACGATAACCGTCTGCACACCCGGTTTGGCATAATCCGGCGGTGGGAGAAACTCCCTCAAGGGCTTCTGCTCCAAACGAGCGGCCACGCGCTTGGAAGTAAAGATTACCCGGGCCCGGCTTTCGAGATCGCTCGCTATAATCGCGAGGTCGTAAGGGAGTTGATCGAAACTGCGGTGCCCGAGTAAATCGTTTAGGGTCTCTCCGAGCTTCTCGTTGGACACCAGACCGCCCTGGAAGCCCTCAAAAATGTGGCGCACCGTGTCCGAGAGACGGATGACATCCCGGAACCACTCCATCTCCCCCGTCGCCCGCTCGATCTCGCTTAGGGAGAGCCCCGCTGCGAAGAGAGCCCCTGCGATCGAACCGGCGGAGCTTCCGGCGAAGATGACGGGTCTAAGGTCGGGGTGTGGTTCCAGGGCTTTCATTACGCCGACGTGAGCAAGCCCCCGAGCCCCCCCACCGCCGAAAGCTATTCCTATGCTCTTAGCCATTCTGCCTTTGATGTGTATGATAGGACGAGGAAAGGGGACAAGACAAGTCGGTGGCTCGCACTTACTGGACGAACGCACGTTTTATTACCTTGGATGCTCACCAGCCGGAGGCGTACTTCGTCGAGACGGCACGGGGCTCGATTGTCCGGACCGGGACGGAAGCGGAATGGAAGAGAATTCGCTCTCCCGCAGTCCGAGACCTTCAGGGCGCCGTCGTCGTTCCGGGTTTCAACGACAACCATATCCACACCGTAGCCTACGGTGACATGCTTTCCCGGGTACGCCTGGGTGGGATGGACGCAGACTCTATCGTCGCCCTTCTCTTAGAGCGCTACCAATCCACCCCTCGAGGAAAGACGATTCTCGCTCAAGGGTGGGACTATGACAGCGTCCCCGAGCCGCGAAAAGAGCTTCTCGACGAGGCGTTCCCGGAGAACCCCGTTATTCTGCTTCAGTTCTCCGGCCATGGTGCCTGGGTAAACAGCCGAGTTCTCCGAGCGCTTTCGATAACGCGTCAAACGCCGGATCCCCCCGGAGGGGTAATCCTCCGGGATTCCACGGGAGAATTAACCGGGGTACTCCGGGATGCTGCTATCCTTCCCCTCCACCACCGTCGCTTTGTGTCCCTCCACGTCGATCCACGAAAGAACCGCCGATTCCTTGTCAGGGCCTTGCGCTCCTACGCCCGAATGGGGATTACCAGCGTTCAAGACAACACCTGGTTTCCGACGACCCTTCTCCACCTCGCCGCCTTACGGAGCACCGGCTCCCTGACCTGTCGCTTTACCTGCTGGCCCTACGGCCCCGCACCGCAGTTGGCCCGGATGATGGGCCCTCCGGGTTCAGGTGGGCATTTCGTTCGAATCGGCCCCTGGAAGTATTTTCTCGACGGCACCTTTTCGACCAAGACCGCCTGGCTTCACGAGCCCTACGACGGGGAGCCGGAGAACACCGGTAGCCCCACGGGTAGTCCGGCCCACTACTATCGACTGGTGCTCGAGGCAGCAAAAAAGAGACGCCAGACCGCGTTTCACGCCATTGGTGACCGCGCCGTCTCGACCCTCCTCGATGCGGTGGAAGATGTTGCCCAACGACATCCCGAGGTAACCTCTTTGCGTCTTCGCCTCGAGCATGCCCAACTAGTCCGTAAAGACGACATGCCGCGCCTCCGGAGGCTCGGAGTGCTGATCGCGGCTCAGCCCCACGCCATGTGGAACCCCGAAAAGGACCGCGCCCTTCTTGGCGACGAGCGCTTTGAACGAACGTATCCGTATCGCTCCCTTATAGACGCCGGCGTCCACCTCTCCTTCGGTTCCGACGTCCCGGGGGAAGACACCGTCGACCCCCTCTACGGGATCCACCTTGCCGTAAACCATCCCGGGGCCGAGGCAATTACCCCGGAAGAGGCGCTTCGCTGCTATACCGAGGAGAGTGCCTACGCAGAGGGACAGGAAAAACGAAAAGGCACCCTCTCCCCGGGGAAGTACGCCGATTTTGTCGTTCTCTCGGGAAACCCGTTGACCGTTTCCCCAGAGAGCATCAAGGAGATTACCGTTCTCGAAACCGTGGTAGCAGGCAAAACCGTTTTCCGCAGAGGTAGAACACGATGACAATTTCCCGCATCCTTCCCATCGCCCTTACCGGCAGCACCCCCGAGGGAGGTTGGACCTACGAGCTCTCCCCGGAGGATAGCCTCCACACCCTCATCTACGTCGAAACCGACGAGGGGTTTTGGGGACTCGGGAGCGTCTACACTTCCTACGACTTGGTCAAGGCTTCCCTGAACATACTTGCCCCCCATCTCATCGGCGCCCCGGCGACGGAACCCGGACAGCTGGTAGAGAAGCTCCACCAGGCGACATTCTGGCAGGGGCGCGGTGGAGCGGTCACCCATACCATCAGCGGGGTGAGCATCGCCTTGTGGGATCTTTTCGGGAAGATAGCCGGGCAGCCACTCTACAAGCTACTCGGCGGCGCGTACCGCACCCGGGTCAAACCCTACGGCTCCATTCTGATGGCTAACGACGGCTCGATGGAGCGTAAGATCGAAGCTGCTAAGAGCAAGGGCTTTCAGGCTCTAAAGATTGGCTGGGGCGCTTTTGGAAGAGAGAGCCGACGGCGAGACGAAACCCTCGTCCGGAGCGCCCGGAGCGCCCTCGGAAGCGACGCCCTCCTTATGGTAGATGCCGGCGGCTCGGATACCTACTGGTCGGGAAGCTTCAAATGGGCCCGAGAGACCGCGGCAATGTTGATGCACTTTGACGTTTTCTGGTTCGAGGAGCCCCTTGCCCCGGACGACCTCGAAGGCTACCGTCGACTTACCGCGACGGCACCGCTTCCGATCGCCTCCTGCGAAGTTCTTACTCGGCGTCAGACCTTCTTCCCCTGGATAGACCAGCGTGCGGTCGACTTTGTCCAGCCGGACGTGACCAAAGTAGGTGGGATCATGGAGAGTCTCAGGATCGCCTGGCGGGCATACGACGCAGGCGTACGCTACGTCGGCCACGGTTGGAACACCGCCGTCGGCTTGGCCTGCGACCTCCATCTTGCCGCATCGGTGCCGGATTGTGACCTCGTAGAGTACATCACCCCGGCACCCTACATCGAAGACTTGGTCGCGATCCCCTTCGAACTCGACTCGGAGGGTTTACTTTCCGTGCCTCAGGGACCCGGCCTTGGGCTCGAATGGAATTGGGACGGTATCGCTCGCTATTCGCCCCACCCTCTTCCCGACAACCTCGCCGCGCGCTCACAATAGAATGTCCAACGCGATGCCTGCGGTAGGTGTCTGTTGCAAGCCCCTTTCTCCGGAGACGTCTATCTCTTTCTAGGTCAGGTATTTTAGTCACTTGGTGTGCTACAATCTGTGACCATGAGACCCTTAATCCGGACATCCCTTTGTGGTGCCATCCTCCTTCTCGCTGTCACGGCCGTGGCCTCCGGCGACCAGATGAGCGTTACCGTGCGAGAGACACAACTGCGGGCGAACCCCGCCTTTCTCGGGCAGGTCGTTTCCCTCCTTGCTTACGGCGACCGCGTCGAGGTTCTGCAAGAACAGGGACCCTGGTTCCGGGTCGAGACGGAAAGCAACCAGAGCGGATGGGTACACTCCTCGGCTCTAACGACAAAGAGAATCGTCTTGGAGTCTGCAAGGGGGGACGGTTCCGCCGGTGCGTCGGGAACAGAGGTTGCGCTGGCAGGACGCGGTTTCAACGAAGAAGTTGAGAATCGGTATAAGAACGAAGAAGGACTCGACTTCTCCGGAGTTGACCGGATGGAGGGGTACGACTATCCCCCGGGAGTTCTCCTCGCCTTCCTCGAAGAAGGCGGCTTGGCGATCCCCGAAGGAGGTGCCGAATGAAACGTCGAAAGGACCTTCTCTTTCTCTTTGGAATTTCGGTGCTCCTCGTCGGCATCACCGGCTGCTCGACGGTCGCGAATGTCGCAGCTGCAAGTGGCGTCGTAACCCAGCAACAGGCGGATTCCATCGCCCGGAGCGCCGAAGCGGTGCAGAAGAGCTTCGAGGATATTACCCCGGAGCAGGAGTATTACATCGGCCGGTCGGTCGGCGCCGTTATTCTTGATCAGTACGACACCTACGACGACCCTGCGGCAAACGAGTACATCAACATACTCGGCCAGAGCGTTGCCCTGGCCTCTGACCGGCCGGAGCTCTTCGGTGGATACCGGTTCCAGATCCTCGACTCCGGGGAGATCAACGCCTTCGCGACGCCGAGCGGTCTCGTGTTTCTAACCCGGGGGATGCTCCGCCTTGCCGAAAGCGAAGACGACGTGGCGGCAATTCTCGCCCACGAGGTCGCCCACATCGTGGAGAAGCACGGTCTCAAGGCGATTAAGACATCTCGAATAAACACTGCGCTCACAAGCGTGGCACTAACCTCGGCGCAGTTTGCCTCGGACGAGGACATCGTCGAGCTGACAAACGCCTTCGGAGAATCGGTCCAGGACGTCACCGGAACCCTGGTTAACTCCGGCTATTCGCGAGGCGCCGAGCGTGAGGCGGACGCCGGGGCGGTCGCTATTCTCCGAAGACTCGGATACGACCCCCGGTCCCTTATTCGTGTTCTCGAAGCCATGGACAGAGACCTCGAGCCTGGTGGCCTCGATTTTGCGAAGACGCACCCGGATCCCGCGGACCGAATTGCAGACATCGAGAAGAACGACGACCTCCGTGGTTTCTCCGGAACTCCTCCGGCAGTCCGACAGGCTCGCTTCGAGAGGGCCCTGGGTAGGATATAACGCAAATAGGAGCGCGAAAGCTGAGCACTAAACCGACGAAGAGTAACGAGCGGCTACGCCAACGCCTGTTTCGGGGATTGGTAATAGGTCTTGCCGCGACGGCAATTACCGTCGCGGTCTGGGCCCTGGGAAGCCTGGAAACGGCCGAGTACCGTACCTGGGACTGGCGGGTCCAATACTTCGCCGAGAAGACCGAGCAACACGAAGACATCGTCCTTATCCTCTTGGACCAGGATAGCCTCGACTGGACGGAGGAGAACTTTGGTCTCTCTTTTCCCTGGCCCCGGGAAATCTACGGCTATATCGTAAACTACCTCCAGCGGGCGGGAATCGAGGCCTTCGCCATGGACGTACTCTTTGTCGACCCGTCGGTCTACGGCGTGTACGACGACGAGCAACTCGGGAACGCCCTGGGAGAGATGCCCAACGACGTCTTTGCCCTCTTTCTGGGGAACGAGACGGGAAACGTCGCCACATTGCCCCCGGATGCCCGAGAGAACCTTCCGAGTATAGAAGACCTTGATCGGTTGTCCGCCGAAACTATCGCGGCCCTCTCATACCCCCGGGCTCTCGTCCCGATACCCGAAGTAGCGCGAAACGTTAGGCTCTTAGCAAACGTTCAGAACCCCCAGGACTCCGACGGTATCTTTCGCCGAGGCCCCCTCTTTTCCCTCTTCGACGGTCACGTCGTCCCGGGCCTTGGCCTTGCCACCTATCTTCTTGGAAACGACGTATCCGAAGTGCTCTCTGTTACACCGGCGGGAGACGTTCGCCTCGGTGGTCAGGTCGTTCCCCTCGACGATGCCGGGAACGTCGTGCTCCGCTTTAAGAAGCGTAGCGAGTCCCGTACCTTCGGCGCCGCCGCCCTCCTTAACAGCGAGCTCCAGATACAAGAAGGCACGACACCGGACGTGGATCCGGCCCTCTTTTCGGGAAAGTACGTCCTCTTCGGTTTTAGCGCTCCCGGGCTCCTGGATCTCCGCCCGACACCCCTCGCCCCAAATACTCCGGGGGTCGAAGTCCACGCTACGCTCCTGGACAACCTTTTGACTGGGAGCGCGATCAAGATTATTCGGCCCTGGAGCGTGGTGGCGCTGATTCTGCTATCCGCCCTCGGTGTCGCCTTCTTGGGCTCCATGGTGACCGGGGCGCGAAACACGGCTCTGCTCTACCTTGTTGTCGTCCCGCTTCCCGTGGCTGCCTCTTTCGGCTCCTACGCCGCCGGCTTCTGGATTCCCCTTGTCGCAGTGGAGCTGGCCGCCCTGCTCTCTCTCGTCGGCTCCAACGTCGTAAATTACGCCACCGAGGGTCGCCAAAAGCGCTTTATAAAGGGCGCCTTCAGCCAGTACCTCAGCCCAGGGGTCATCGAACAGCTCATAAGCCATCCCGAACGGCTTCGCCTCGGGGGCGAGCGGCGAGAGCTCACGATATTCTTCTCCGACCTCCAGGGTTTTACCAGCATATCCGAAAGCCTCTCTCCGGAGGAACTCACGACGCTCTTAAACGACTATCTATCGGCGATGACGGACATTATCCAGGACGAAGGGGGAACCATCGACAAGTACGAAGGCGACGCAATCATCGCCTTCTGGAACGCCCCCCTCTTCCTCGATGATCACGGACGCCGGGGAGTCCGGGCCGCTGTGCGCTGCCAGGAAAAGCTCGCGGAGCTTCGTCCCGCCTTCGCCGACCGCTCGGGAAAAGAGCTCTACATGCGCATCGGCATGAACTCCGGGCCCGCCGTCGTCGGGAATATGGGCTCTAAGGTTCGCTTCGACTACACAATGCTCGGAGACGCGGTGAACCTTGCCGCCCGACTCGAGGGAATCAACAAGCAATTTGGTACCTACACGATGATTTCGGAAGCTACCCGCTCCCTCGCCGGGGACGCCTTTGCCTACCGAGAGATTGCCCGGGTTCGGGTCGTCGGAAAGAACTTGCCCGTAGTCGTCTACGAACCGATGTCCAGCGAGGATTACGCCGGACGCCGAAGCTATCTCGAAGTATTCGATCGGGGACGCGATGCCTTCGTTCGGGGAGAGTTTGAGACCGCCATCGCCGCCTTCGACCAGATCGCCGACGAGGACCCGGCGGCAGCCAAATACGCCGCCAAGTGCAGAACCCTCCACGAAGCGCCTCCGGCCGACTGGGACGGTGTGTGGAACATGACAGAGAAATAGGCGCGTCCAGAGAGATTCGAACTCCCGACCCGCGGCTTAGAAGGCCGCTGCTCTATCCAACTGAGCTATGGACGCCCGGTGCGTCGGGATGGCCGGACTCGAACCGGCGATCTCCTGCTCCCAAAGCAGGCGCCTTAGCCACTAGGCTACATCCCGAGAAGCGCGGATCGCGCCAGAGTATAGACCGACCCGTACAGCCGGTCAACTCTCATACGAAAGGGGGATCCGATCCCCAAGAAAGCGAGGCTCGGTACCAAAGACGTGTACGTCGAGTACTGCCTTGACCCGAGCCAGATACTCTCGAAGAGTCGTCCGGAACCCAACGGGGCCGGAAACCGGTTCGGCGTTATAGCCTACCGCTTCAAGAGCGTTGTGGCGGGCGATGTAGAGCGCCCGCTCGTTGTGGAACTCCTGGCTGATAACCGTAAACCGCTCCTGTCCGAAGACCCGATTAACCCGGATTACCGAATCCAAGGTGGAAAAGCCGGCGTAGTCTAGAAAGATCGCGGCCTCGGGAATACCCCCGGTAAGGAGCTCTTGCTTCATCAGGAGGGGCTCGTTATAGGAGTGATGCGCGTTGTCCCCGCTGGCGACTATTACTCGTATCTTGCCCGCATCGTAGAGCTCCCGGGCGGCGGCGATTCGGTTATCGAAGTAGGGATTCGGCTTCCCGGTACGGAGGTATCGGCTCGTTCCGAGGAGAAGACCAACCTCGTTGTACGGCACGTCGGCCGTGTCCGAATAGAGAGAGCCCTCGGCGAAACGAGAGACCGCTACGTTCGCCAAGAGGATAGCGCATACGCAGAGGATTGCCGCCGCCTTAAGAGCGATTATTACCCCGTGGTCTGGGAACCGAGACATTTCTCCTGCCGAAGAGCTACGGAATGTGCCTACCCGCGGCCTCGCAGCTTGTTGATAACATCGATAGCCTTCAACCGAACGTCGCGGACGTAACCACCGGAGGCAACTTCGAGAACGACGTTGATGGTTTCCGGATCCGAGATTCCACCTTGGCTCGCCGCGATCTTTTCCAAGGCAAGAAGAGACGCGAAGGCAAGGTTGTTATCCGGAGCCTCCCGGGCGTTTTCTCGGCGCAGCATAAAGACGATGTTGTTCAGGGTTTCGTTGTCGTCGTTGATTCCGATAGCTCCGAGGGCATACACGGCTTCGGCGAGGACCATCGGTTCCGGGTCTTCCTGAAGGATCGTCAAAAGCACTTGCTGGGACCGCTCTCCTCCGATTTCCCCAAGGAGCTGTGCGGACTGACGCCGAATCTCAGGATAATTATTGATGATCGCCCCTTCCGATCGAACCTGCCGGGCAGTCCCTTCGGTCGCGAGGGCCTCGAGAATAATAAAGAGACCGGGGTTGTCCTCGGTCAAAGACCCGTCCTGCACGCTCGCCCGGATGCTCTGAAGCGCCAGGAACTTCAGCTCTCTGTCGTTCGAGCGCGCCTGGCCGCGAATAATCTGAAGCTCTATGTCCTGGCTTAGGTAGAGCTCCTCAATGGTCTGTTGCTCTCTCTGGGAATCTCCGTCCGACTGACCGAATACGGCCCCCGCGCTTACCAGAGAAATAACAGCTATAAAAACTAGAACGTGTTTCATGGTCGGTCTCCTAGACGAAGGTCGTGTCAGAGTATAGCCTAAAATACGTCGACTTTCCAATCACCGTCGACGTTAGTCAATTGATAGAGAATAACTCGTTGCCCCCGTACTTCCATTATGGCCTCGACTTGGTCGTTTTGGAAGAACCGCAGATCGTCGAGCCGAGCGTTGGCCCTACTCGGGACAACCACCCATTCGAAGTAGTCCCGGAGGCTCGTCAGCTCGATGTCGTTTCGCTCCAGTATCGGCATGTTCGATAGCTCCCGGAGCGTTTCCGGGTCGGAGTAGGTGTCGATGTACTCCTTCGTAAGGAACTGCTGCCAGCGGCGAAGATCCCGGGCCTGGATCACCCGGTTGAGCTCGGCGATGGTTTCCTCGATTTCCGAAAATGTCCGTTCGTAGACCTCGACGGACACCGGGATCTCATGGTCCCCCGGAGCGGGCTCGATCTCCGGCACTGGAGCGCTCTCTTCGACGGCAGGTTCTTCGACGGTCTCACTCTCTTCCGGGTCCGCGGGAGGCTCCGGTCGGGTTTCGGGTCCGGTAGCACAGCCGAAGCCAATCAGCACAACTGCCAGCAAAGGGACAAAGGGTCGGGTTTTTATCATTATCGCATTCTACTGTTAGCCATCAAAGATGTCAATTTTTCTTACTTGTGCTCCCTATTTTCGCCGTGTACTATTCAGAGTATCGTATGTCGACGCCACAAGATGTAGTTCGGATACTCCAGAGCTACACTAAACGGTCGCGAAAGGCTGTTATCAGCTTCCAGGACCTTCTTGACTTTACAGACAAGTACCTCGCGAAGTACGCCGACGACTTCCCGGATCTCGGCGATCTCGAGGAGAACACTTCCGACCTCCTCGCTGCCCATCTCCTTTCCCTGGAGAAAGAGGGTCGATGCAGCCTCGACTACCGCGGGGGCCGCATTGCCGAGGTCGACTACCTCGAGTTCTACCCCCTCGTAATCAACGCCGCCTACGCCAAGGTTAAAGCCGAGCCACACCTTCCGTTCCCCGGCGAAGAATCGCTTCCGGTTTCCGTCCCCGAGCAACGTATCAAGGCGGTTAACGTCAAGGAACAGTTCGTCGAGTGGCTCTCGAGGACCGACGAAAAGCCGCTAAAGGTTCTTCGGCTTGTCTTTCCGGAAGGGATACGGAGTATCGTCTCTACGACCGAGCTCCTAGCTCGGTTCCTACCGGAATTGGCGGTCCACAAGATGAGAAACTATCTCCGGATCGAGAAGAACGCCGGCTATATGAGAAGCCGTCTCCTCGGGGTGTTTCGCAATAGAGACATGGCGCTCAAGGAGTTTCTCGACAAGATCCAAACAAACCCCAAGGAAGCCCTTGGCACCGTCTTGGCACCCGACGACTTTACCTTTCATGTCTGGACGACGATGTGCAGCGTAGTCGTCAAGGAGTTCAGCAAGAAGAAGGACAAACTCCAGGAGGACTACGACTACGAACAAGCCGCGTACCTCCTCGGATACTACAACGTCTTCCACAAGGCGATAGTTCAGAAGAAGCGGGAAACAGAGACGGCTTTGCGGGCAATCGACAACAACCTAAAAAGGGCTCCCTACGTCTTTAGCACCAGCGACATCTACTCGTTTACCGACGCCAAAGGCATTCCCCTCGCAAAGCATTGCTCCGTGGAAGAGATGAACGACCATCTTCGAAGGCGTTTAACCCCGAAAGAAGATGAGAATCTCCCTGAACTGATCCGTTTTAAGGGGTCGGACGACAAAGACTACCATATCCGAAAGGAGTCGGTCCTTCGCTATTTGATCGAATCGCTCTACGATGTCTCGCGGGAGTTTCAAGAGCATTACGTCGGGGCTTTCAACAAGGCTTTGCAGAACGACGAAAAGCCCAAAATCATGCTCGAGGATCAGCCTTTTGCCGACGACGTAGACCGACGACTCAAAGCGCAGGAACCCATCATCTCCGGCCTTCTTAGCTACGACTTGCTTTCCGTCTCGGCCCGTGAGCAGAAGCCATTAAAAGCTGCCGCGGACGAGATAGACCGAATTCTCGACCCCAAGAACCGGAAGGTTCGGCCGGCCTACGAGGTTCTCAAGCTTGATCGGCAGGAGCTCTATCGGCAGGCGAAAGTACTTCTGCCGTTCTGGCAAGCGTTTCCTGTTATTCGGGGCTTTGTAAAGTTCTTCGTCGCCCTAATGATCGGAGAGCCGAAATCAAAGAAAAAGCGCAAGCGAAAGCAGGCGGCTCCCCCCACCGGGGGACCTTCGACCGCAGCCGGCATCGGCCACGCTACGCATTCCGATGACGACGTCGAAGAGAGCACGATGCAATTCGGGGACCGCCCCGGTGCGTCGGCCGTGCATTCTTCTCCCAACACCCGAAAAGCCCAAGCCGTGGCGTTTCGAGAAGCGGTGCAGAAACTTCAGGACGAGTACCTAGAGCCTGGGAAGACGGCAAGGGCGACACTCGATGAGCTTGCCGAGAAATGGAATCCTCTTCTCGATCCGGTAGCACGGCAGAATCTCATCGAGGACGTCAACTCTTTGGTCAGGGATTTTTTGCGTCGAATGAAGGTCGGATTCCGGCTGGTCCCCCCGGACCGCGCTCGAATAAAAGAGCTTTCCGGAAAACTAGCTCAGAACAATGCCTTTTCCGAGGTCCGGCAAAAGGAGCCGCTCCGGCGCTACCTCGAGCTATACATACTCACCATCCTCGGCAAGCAGTAGCCCGGCGGCGTTGTCTTGACTCTCTTCGTGACCGGGCCTCGGGGCGCCGGTAAGACCACCTTTTGCGAGCTGCTCTATTACCATTTGACCGTTGAGCTCCCGGTTGTCCCGAATGGGGCCTGGAGTTTAGCTCTCTTTTCCCGTCGAGCCCAGGGCACCGAGGGTTACGACCTGGAGATACGTAGCGACACCGGAACACCCCGGGGTGCTGCCGACGCTGGGAGCCAGATCATCCCGCTCGCGCGACAGTCGAAGGCGGCGCCCCAGTGGGCCGGTGGAATTCTCGGGCCCTGGGTTTTCTCCCAAGACGCCTTCGACCGTGCGACGAGCAGCTTTGAGAGAGCCTTCAACGGGCTAACCAGGGGCGGCCTCTTCGTATTGGACGAGGTTGGTCCCCTGGAGTTAAAACTTGGACGTGGTTTCACGCCGATTCTTGACCAAGCTTTGGCTCTTCCCCGTTTGGTGACGGTGGTTCGCCCGGCACTCGTCGACTCGCTCCGGAAGGAGCCGGCGAGCCTCGGCGATCCCGCCAACGGCACAGAGCGCAGCGGCGGAGGAGCCCTCCTCGAGATCGAACCGGGTATCCTCGACGACAAACACGAGCGCCGGCGGCTTCTACGGATTGCCGAAGAAGCCCTTACCTAGCACTCTCTTTTCGCGATCTCCGGGGCCGACTTACAGCTACCGAAGGGGCTCTTGGTAATCCAGTTGTCGATCGGCTCCTTCTTTCGGAGGGCCCGCCAGACGTCCTCGTAACGGATCGGCATATGCGTGAGCTCCGCTTCCGTGGCTTGCTGGATTGCGTTTCCTAGGGCCGCGGCCACGGAGATCATCGAATGCTCCGCGACGCCCCGGGCGCCGAAGGGTCCGTCGATCTGCGGCGTCTCGACCATGTGGGCCTCAATCTCCAGCGGCATGTCCGCGGCGGTCGGGATCTTGTTATCGGTAAAAGAGGGGTTCAAAAGGCGTCCCGCCTCGTCGTAGATGTAGCCTTCGCAGACCGCCGTCCCGAGGCCTTGGATCATCCCGCCGATCGCCTGACCCCGAACCTCGTCGGGATTGATGACGTGGCCGACGTCGAAGACCGAAGCGACCTTGAGGACGTTGTACTCGCCTGTCTCGGGATGAACCTCAACCGTCATGCCGTGAGCGCCGTAGGTCCAGTCGATAGCGGGTAGCCCCTGCCCCGTTTCCTTGTCGAGGAAGGTCAGTCCCTGGGCGATGTATCGGCCGACCCCGACCAGGGGGCCGCCGATGGCGTTGCCGTTGGGAAAGGCGTATCCCATCGCCATCTGCCGGAAGGTTACGAAGGAGTCGGGGTGATGCCTGACGAATACCTTGTCCGCGTCGTGGTCCAAGTCTACTTCCTGGCACCGCAAGACCCTGGATGCCACGTCGTAGGCGTTCTTGAGAAAGTCGTCCGCCGCAAGAATCGCCGCGTTACCGCTTAAGAGGAGCCCCTTCGACGCGACGGTCTGCCAGTCGTAGGGGTCCCGGTCCGTATCCGACTCGAAGGCAACCTTGACCCGCTCGATTGGAAACCGGAGCCGCTCGGCGATCATCTGGGCGATCGACGTATAGGTTCCCTGCCCGTAGTCCACGAGGGAGAGGTTGGCGATAACCGTTCCGTCTTCGTTGATCTTGAGGATAACGACCGTCGCGGTAAAGGAGGGCATCGCCGGGGCCTTGTGGAGGGCCGCGACCGCCTTTCCTATCTTCATCCCGGTCCGGGCTTCTCGGGCCTTCTCTTCCTCGGTAAGCGTGCCGTAGCCGATCGAGTCGGCGGCCTTATCGATACACGCCAAGACGTTTCCGTGGTTCTCCGAAATGTGTTCTCCGGTGAGGGTTATCGAACCGGGGCGGAGGGCGTTAATCTTGCGAAACTCCAGGGGATCCATCCCGATCGCCCGGGCAACGAGATCCATATGCCGCTCGAGGCCCCAATGGAACTCGACGTGGCCAAAACCGCGGTACGCGGTGCCGTAGACTTTATTCGTATAGACGGTGTAGGCGTCGACCTTTGCGTTGGGGATCTCGTAGGGGCCCGCCGCGGAATAGCCGGATGCCCGGGTAACGTTTACGGCGTAGTCGGCGTAGGCGCCGGAGTCCCAGTACATGGTCATTTCCTGGCCGAGAATCTTCCCTTCCTTCGAGACGCCGGTCTTTATCCGGTAGGTGAGTTGGCTCCGGCAGGGAAGCATGTTGAACTCTTGCTCCCGGGTGGCCTGAAGCTTTACCGGGCGACCGGCGGCCTTCTTCGAAAGCACCGCGACCAGGGGCTCGATTCCGATCCCCGCCTTTCCGCCGAATCCGCCCCCGACGTAGGGGACGATAACCCGGACGTTCCGGTGCGGCAGCCCAAAGGCGACGCAAAAGAGGTTTCTGACCGTAAAGGGCGATTGCGCGGAGCTCCAGATGGTAACCTCGTCGCCGTGCTTCCAGCTGACGATGGCGACGTGGGTCTCCATGGGAACGTGCTGAACCGACGGGTTGGTGTACTCCCGCTCGAGGACCCATTCCGCCTCTTCGAAGGCCTTTTCGACGTCTCCCTTGCGAAGCTTGGTGTGGTTGGCGATGTTGGTCCCGGGCATCGGCGTGAAGGAGCTCTTCATGTAGTCGTACTCCCCGAGCTTCGGGTGGACCAAGGGGGCGTCCTTCTCCAGGGCCTTCAGGGGATGCAGAACCGGTTCGAGGACTTCGTAGTCTACTTCGATCAGGTC
>CAZLDK010000012.1:0-26169 GCA_964558285.1 uncultured Spirochaetaceae bacterium
ATATCGAATTTTAAGCTTCGGGAAGGCATGGAAATCGGCGCAAAAGTGACCCTTCGAGGGTCCCGGATGTACGACTTTCTGTACCGCCTGATCAATATTGCCCTTCCCCGGGTCAAAGACTTCCGGGGCGTAAGCGGAAACGCCTTCGACGGGCATGGTAATTACTCCCTCGGTATCACCGAGCAGATCATCTTTCCGGAAATCGACTACGACAAGATCGAGCGGATAAGTGGTCTTAACATCGTTATCGTTACGACGGCACAGACGGATCAGGAAGGCAAAAGCCTCCTTGAAAAGCTCGGTATGCCGTTTCGGAAGTAGGAGGAGCGTAAATGGCCAAGAAGTCGCTAATTGTAAAATCCCAGAAGCCTCCTAAATTCAGCACGCGGGGCTACAATCGCTGCCGTGTTTGCGGGCGCCCGAGAGGCTACATGAGAAAGTTCCAGATGTGCCGTATCTGTTTTCGCGAATTGGCAAGTCAGGGATTGATTCCCGGTGTCACGAAGTCGAGTTGGTAGGGGAGGAATATGAGCGTATCTGACCCTGTAGCTGATATGTTGACAAAAATTCGCAATGCAAGCATCGCGAAATTTGAGAAGGTGGACGTTACCCCTTCTAAGCTGAAGCTCGAGATCGTGAAGATCCTCAAGAATGAGGGCTTCGTGAAGAACTTTAAGAAGGTTTCGGAAAACGGAAGCACCGTCATCCGAATCTTTCTCAAGTACGACGACGAGAACCAGCCGATTATCCACGGCCTGAAACGAGTCTCCAAGCCCGGCCGACGGGTCTACTCGGGCTACCGTTTTATGCCTCGAGTCTTTAACGGCTTTGGTACGGTGATCGTCTCAACGTCGACCGGCGTCACGACCGGCCGAAAGGCCCTAGAAAAGAGGGTCGGTGGCGAGGTCATTTGTACTGTCTGGTAGGGAGCAAGTAATATGTCGCGCGTAGGAAAACAGCTTATCCCGGTGCCTTCCGGCGTCGAGATTACCGTCGACGCAACGCAGGTCGTGGTCAAGGGGCCGAAGGGAACGCTGACTCAAGACTATAAGCCCTTGGTGACTATTAACGTCGACGACGGGGTGTGCACGGTTACGCGTAAAAACGAAACCAAGCCCGCCAAGTCGATGCACGGTCTCTATCAACGGCTGGTCCAGAATATGGTTACCGGAGTGACCACGGGGTTCACCAAGGTCTTGGTGATCAACGGTGTCGGTTATCGAGCGGAACTGCAGGGGCAAAGCATCGTGCTGAGTCTCGGGTATTCGATGCCAATCGAGTATCCGATACCGAGCGATCTCCAGGTTGAGGTCGAAGGCCCGAACAAGATCAGAATTTCCGGAATCGACAAACAGCGGGTCGGGCAAATGGCATCTGAGATTCGCTCGTTGCGTCCCCCGGAGCCGTACAAGGGCAAGGGCGTTAAGTACGAAGACGAGCAGATCGTCCGAAAGGTCGGAAAGTCCGGCATTAAGTAGCGGGGAATAGGTAGAATGAAACGAGTTGACGAAAAAATTCGGCGACGAAAACGCCGCAAGACGCGTATCCGAGGTCGAATAAACGGTACCGCGGAGCGACCGCGCATTTCGGTCTTTAAGAGCAACCGCTACCTCTACGCACAAGCCGTCAACGACGAGTCCGGGGCGACCCTAACGTCGTGCTCGACGGTGCACGGGGCAGGTAAGGGGCTCAAGCTAACCGTGGAGGATGCCGGAAAGCTCGGGAAGATTTTTGGAGAGGAGCTCAAGAGCGGTGGTTTCAAGACCGCGGTTTTTGACCGGAACGGGTACCTCTACCACGGCGTCGTAAAAGCCTTTGCCGACGGCGTTCGAGAGTCGGGAGTAACCTTTTAGGGGGCAATGGTGAACGATTCACGCGATCAAGATTTTAGCGAAAAGCTTATTAAACTCAACCGCGTTTCCAAGGTTGTCAAAGGTGGGCGGCGGTTTTCTTTCAGTGCCCTCGTCGTCGTCGGAGACAAAGCCGGTACGGTTGGTTTCGGTTTCGGCAAGGCGAACGACGTGGCCGAAGCTATTCGGAAAGGCGTCGAGCGCGCCAAGAAGAGCACCATCAGGGTGCCCTTGAAGAAAGCGACTCTTCCACACGAGATTATCGGAGCTTTCAAGAGCGCCCGGGTTTTGATGAAGCCGGCGGCTCCGGGTACCGGTATCATCGCCGGCGGTCCGGTTCGGGCCGTTATGGAGATGGCGGGTATTCACGATGTTTTGAGCAAGTCCTTGGGTTCACAGAACGCACTGAACATCGTAAAGGCCGTGTTTACCGGTCTCGACGAGCTGATGGACGCTCGGCAGATTGCGAAGAACCGTGGCAAAGCGCTGCCGGAGATGTGGGGTTAGTCATGGCGGGAAGAATCCGTATTACCCAGGTCCGGAGCACCATCGGTCAGAAGCCACAGCACGTTCGGACCATGCGGGCTTTGGGGCTCCGAAAGATTAGCCACTCGGTAGAAAAGGAAAGCAACGACGCGATCCTTGGAATGGTCCGAGCGGTGTCGCATCTAGTCACATACGAGGAAGCATAGGCCATGGCAGAACTGCACGTAACGCCTGGAGCAAATAGAAAGAAGAAGGTCCTCGGGCGTGGACAGGGGAGCGGCCGGGGAAAGACCTCGGGAAAGGGGCACAAGGGACAGAACGCCCGTTCCGGCGGTGGCGTTCGTCTTGGATTCGAGGGTGGGCAGATGCCACTCTACCGTCGGATCGCCCGGCGGGGATTCTCGAACTACCCTTTCAAGAAGACCACCATTCCGGTGAGTCTCGGCGAGATAGAGAAGCGCTTTTCCGACGGCGACGTCGTCTCTGTGGAAACGCTCCGGGAAAAGAAGTTGATCAAGAACAGCGAGTGCCTGATCAAGATCCTTTCCGACGGTGATATCACCAAGAAGATCAAGGTCGAAGGCTTGATGGTTTCCAGAAGTGCCGCGGAGAAGATCCGTGCCGCCGGCGGAAGTGTCGAAATACCAGCAAGCTCCGACGAAGCCCTGGCGGAGGCGGAGCCGGGAACCAGCCCGGACGGTAGTGCTGATGGCGAATAACGCCTTAACCGACATCTTTCGTATCCGGGATCTCCGGGATCGTATTCTCTATACGGTGTTCATCCTGATGGTGTTCCGCCTCGGCGCCACAATTCCCATTCCGGGGATCAACGTCAACGCCCTCAAGCTCTACTTCCTGACTCAGGAAGCCACCGGCGGGCTTTCGGTTACCGACTATCTGGATTTTTTCGCCGGAGGGGCCTTTACCCGGTTTAGCGTCTTTATGCTCGGCATCATGCCCTACATCTCGATGTCGATTATCATGCAACTCTTGCTCTTGGTCTTCCCGAAGCTCAAGAAGATCTCGGAAGAAGACGGGGGCAGAAAGCGGATTCAACGCTACACTCGGTACGGAACCGTCGTCGTCTGTCTTATCCAATCCTTCGCGGTTACGGTCTACGCCGACAGTATCCCTGACGCGATTACCCTGCCCCGGGGGCTCTACACGGTGGTCTCGATGCTTACGGTTACCTCGGGCACGGTGTTTCTGATGTGGCTCGGTGAGCAGATTAACCAACGGGGTATCGGCAACGGAATCTCGTTGATCATTTTTGCGGGAATCGTGGCACGGATGCCTAACGCTATCTGGATTCTTATCCAAGACATCCAACGGGGCGACCTCAACCCGGTCTTCGTTATCGTGGTTTTTGCCATGTTCGTAACCGTCGTCGCACTGGTTATTTACGAGCAACGGGGGCAACGAAAGATACCGGTCCACTACGCCAAACGGGTTGTAGGACGGCGGATGTACGGAGCGCAGAATACCTACGTTCCCTTCAAGATCAACCCTTCGGGGGTTATTCCGGTCATCTTTGCGTCGTCGGTGTTGACCTTTCCCCTCCAGATTGCCCAGAGCCTTGGGCCCGACGTCCGGTGGATGCGGAATCTGTCTGTGTGGCTCCGTCCCGACGCGACTCCGTACTTGATCGTCTACACCATGCTGATCATCTTTTTCGCCTATTTCTACACTCAGGTGACTCTGAATCCGATCGAGATTTCAAAAAACATTCGGGAGAACGGCGGTTCTATCCCGGGAATCCGAAGTGAGAAGATGGAACAGTACTTCGCTCGGATTCTCAACCGAATTATTCTTCCGGGCGCCATTTTCTTGGCGTTCATTGCGATTATACCGACGATCGTGCAGCGGCTATTCAACTTTCCGCAGCAAGTCGCCTTCCTGATGGGCGGTACCTCCCTCTTGATCATGGTGGGGGTCGACCTCGACTTGATGTCTCAGATCGAAGGGCATCTGCGAATGCATCATCACGAGGGTCTTACCAAGCGTGGGCGTGTCAAGTCGCGGTATTTGTAAAGAGGTAGACGATGAAAGTACGTGTGAGCGTAAAGAAAATTTGTTCAAACTGTAAAATCATCCGCAGAAACGGTGTGGTTAGGGTCATTTGCACGAACCCGAAACACAAGCAGCGGCAGCGTTAGGAGGCATCCATGGCACGAATTGCAGGTATTGACCTTCCGAACAAGCATGTCGATATTGCCCTAACCTACATCTATGGGATTGGGCGCTCGTCGGCGCAGGAAATTTGCCGGAAGACCGGACTCTCTCCGGAAACACGGATAAACGACCTCAGTGCGGAAGACATCAACAAGCTGCGCAATGTAATAGAGAACGACTACACCGTCGAAGGACGGCTTAGAACGCAGGTGTCGTTGAATATCAAGCGGCTGATGGACATTGGTTGCTACCGTGGACTTCGACACCGTCGAGGACTCCCGGTGCGGGGTCAACGGACGCGAACGAACGCTCGTGGTCGAAAGGGTAAGCGGAAGACCGTTGCCGGTAAGAAGCGGTAGGAGCTAAAGAGTGGCTAAGACTCGGAAGAAACGAGAGAAGAAGTCGGTATTCGAGGGGAACGTCTATATTCAGGCGACCTTCAACAACACCATTGTCACCATTACGGATTTGAACGGGAACGGCATTTCCTGGTCCAGCGCCGGGTCGCTCGGTTTTCGCGGAGCGAAGAAATCTACGCCCTACGCGGCGCAGACGACGGCCGAAACAGCCGCCCAGAAGGCGATGGATGTTGGATTGAAGGAAGTGCATGTCTACGTTAAGGGTCCTGGAGTCGGCCGAGAATCGGCTATCCGCTCGTTGGGAGCGCTGGGACTCCGGGTCAGGACAATCAAGGACGTCACACCGATTCCCCACAATGGATGCCGTCCCCGGAAGAGCCGCCGCGTCTAGTTTTAAGGAGGGGGCATGGCACGAAAGAACCTCTTAAAGGGATTCAAGAAACCAAAGGGTATAACCTTTGAACATAGCGAAGTAACGCCGAATTACGGAAAGTTCGTCGCCCAGCCGTTTGAGCGAGGGTACGGGCATACGATTGGAAACACCTTGAGACGGATTCTTCTTTCGTCGATTCAAGGATACGCCGTTTCGGCTCTTCGCATCACCAGTTACGACGCCGAGGGCAACGCCCACGTGCTGTCGAGCGAGTATGAATCGATTCCAGCGGTCGTCGAAGATACGCCGGATGTTATCAATAATCTGAAGCAGATTCAGATAGCGTTGGAAGATGATACGGAACAGAGAACGATTCTGGTTGAGCTAAAGGGGCCCGGCGACGTTACGGCGAAGGACCTAGAGGTCGACGACGCCGTACGGGTCGTCAACAAGGATCACCACATCCTTACGATGATGGACGACGGCCATCTAGAGCTTGAGATTCAGATCGATCTCGGTCGTGGGTATACTCCGGCAGAGCTGAACGAGAAGTACGTCGAGGTCATCGGTACGGTCGCCATCGACGCGATCTTTTCTCCGATTCGCCGGGTAAAGTACGCCGTGGAAAACACTCGTGTCGGTCAACGCACCGACTACGACAAGTTGGTCTTTGAGCTCTGGACCGACGGCACCCTCCGGCCCGAGGACGCTCTGGCGGAAGCCGCCAAGATTGCAAAGGATCACTTTACCGTCTTTATCAACTTCGACGAGGACGCGATCCTCGGAGACGACGATATCGACGAAGAAGAGGAACGGATCAAAAAGCTCCTCGACACCCCGGTCGAAGAGTTGGAACTCTCGGTCCGTTCGAGCAACTGTTTGAAGAACGCGAATATCCGGAGCATCGGCGACCTTACCTCACGAACCGAGGAAGATATCGCCAAGACGCGGAACTTCGGTAAGAAGTCGCTCCAGGAAATAAAAGAAAAGCTCGATGAATGGAACCTGAGCCTCGGTATGACTGACTACAGTCAGCTGAAGAACGCTCTCCGGGTGCGCCAGGAATCGGAAGAAGAGAAAGAGGAAACCGAGGATGAAGCATAAGATTGGCTATAACCGACTCGGTCGAAAGACCAGTCATCGCCGGGCACTCCGGCGCAACATGGCCACATCCGTCATTCTCCACGAGCGGATCAGGACTACCAAAGCGAAGGCTCTATCGGTCAGGCGTATGGTAGAGAAGATGGTTACCCGCGCGAAAGTGGATTCGGTACACAATCGGCGGATGGTCGGGCGGGATATTAAGGACGAGGCGGCGCTCGCCAAGCTCTTTACCGAAATTGGCCCCAGGTTTGCCGATCGTCCCGGTGGCTATACCCGAATCCTCAAGCTCGGACCTCGGAAATCCGACGCCAGCGAAATGGTTCTTCTCGAGTTCGTCGAGCGCCCCGGTGCCGAGGAGGAGTCTGAGGCGAAGGTAAGCCGCAAGCGGGCAAAGGCAGAGAAGAAGGAAGCCGAACGGAAAGCCGCCGAAGAGGCCGCGGCCGCCGAAGAGGCGGAGGCAGAGGCAGCAGCCGCCGAAGCGGAGAAAGGCGAATAGGGATTCCCCTTGGAGTCCCAGCCGGTTCTAGCCGATACTAGAACCGGGACTCTATGTTCAGGGGATTTCGCTTCGCATGAAGACTGCTCAGAAAATTGCTCTCAGCCTGCTTATCTCAGTCCTGGTTTTCGGAGTCTTTTCTGTCTTCGCCTTTTCGGGTCTCTTTGACTACATAGAGACCACCTTTTTCGATCCCCGAGTACGACAGCGTTTCGAAGACCAGCTCTCGTCGGCGGAGAGCGTCTCCCGTCAGTATCACGAAGCTACCATCCAAAACATTGCAGGGGTCGTTCAGAATCCGTCTTTTCGGCGGCTTCTGAGGACCAATCAAAGCCGGGAGGATATCGTCGCCCGGCAGAACCTGATCGGGCTTCTCTCCTCAGAGTCTCCGTCGTTTTCCTCGGTCCGGATTTTCGTCGACGGTGGGGAACGACTCGTCTATAGCTCCGACGAAGGCGATATTCGAGAGCAGAACGCCTTCCGCAGAGAGTATTTGCCCACCACCGAGCTCCCGGAGGAAGTCACTGCCCTTGTAACAGGCGAAATTCCGCAGTCTCCGGAGATCGAGCTCCTCTTGGAGCAGAACCTCATTGCGTATCGTGTTCCGTTTCTAGACGAATTCGAGACGCCTCAGGGCACCGCTCTCTTTTTCTTCGGCACACTCGGGCTGGAGAACCGATTAACCAGAGAGGGGCTGCTTGTTCCTTCCGACGGCGCAGTCGTGGTACGAGACGACGCCGTCATTCTAAACGCTGCGCCGGGCCAGGCGGATTCCCTCCGAAGCTCGGTCAACGAGGGATGGGACCAAATATCTTCTCCGGAGTGGTCGTTCCCAACGGTTTCTCTCGAGGGCGAGGTGCCCTTCGTAGTCTTTGCGACCCTTAGCCCGGAAGGCATTTGGTATCTATGGATGGCGCCGGAATCCGAGTTCCACATGACGACCGGGATGCGCGTCATCCTCTTGGCATCGGTGGTCCTGTCGACCTTTCTCTTAGTCTTTCTGCTTCTGAATCTACGACAAGACCCGGTTCTCGTGGTCTCGGAGCGGATCAAACGGTTCCAAATCAACCTGCTTCGGCGCTACTTCGAGGCCGGAGAGAAAGTTAGTTGGGAAGCGTGGCAGCAGGAGCTGGCCAATCGCAGGGAGGAGCTCACCGCCGACATCAAACGGGGAATCGGCCGGCTGCCTAAGGAACGCGAGCCGGAGGTCGACGAGCTTATCTCCCGGAGTTGGGACGAAATAATCGGGGTTATCGGAAGCCGGGCCCGCCTCGAGAGCCCGCCAGCCGACATCGCGCGCCTCGAAAGCATCGTCCAGCAGGTTGTCAATAACCTACAATCTCTGCCTCAGACCGGCGCCCCGGTCAGGTCGCCGGGTCCCCCGGTAGAGAGTCCCCAGACCGCTCCTTCGACGAACGCGCCACCGCGTCCGGTCGAGGACGAATCCTTGGAAGGAGACGAGCTCGAGGCCCTCGAGGCGGAGGAGCTTGTACCGGAGGAGGCCGAACCCGAAGAGGCGGAGCTCGAGGAGGTCGAACCCGAGGAGGCCGAGCTCGAGGCCCTCGAAACAGAGGAGCTTGTACCCGAGGAGGCCGAAGGAGAGGAGCTCGCCGAGATCGAGGAGGTCGAACCCGAGGAGGCCGAGCTCGAGGCCCTCGACGCCGAGGAGCTTGTACCCGAGGAGGCCGAACCCGAGGAGGCCGAGGGAGAGGAGCTCGCCGAAATCGAGGAGGTCTCGGAGATCGAGGAAGTCCTCGACGCCGAGGAGCTTGTACCCGAGGAGGCCGAACCCGAGGAGGCCGAGCTTGAGGCCCTCGAAGCCGAGGAGCTTTACCAGATCGAAGAGCCGACGGAAGAGTTGGAACCCCTCGAATCGATCGAGGCTCTTTCGGAAATCGACGCCTTTGACCGAGAGTTTGCCGGCATCCAAGAGGAGTGGGAAGTCGGCGGTCCGGAGGATGTGGAGGCGACCTTTGCATCGGTCGGCGACCATACAGGAGTGCTCGAGCGAATCGAGGGAATCGATGACTCGGGAAGCTCTACGGAAAAGCCGGTTCCCTTGGATGCCGAGACGCCGGAGGACGAGGCTTCTCTTCTGGAGCCTCTCGAAGAGGCCTCGGAAGATGAGCGTTTTGAGCTACTCGAGCCTGAAGAGGACGAGTTCGAAGAGCTCGTAGAAGATGAGGAGAGCGCCGGAGAGGGGGAGCTCCTCCCGACGAACCACGGCGGCGACTCTCTTTTCGGTTCAGACCTCTTTGGGTATTCGCCGCCGGAGAAAATCGAGGGAGACGCAATGGACGATGAGGCAGTGGAGGAGCTTTTGGCGGCAGATTCCGATCTCGACGAGGAAATCGAGGAGATCGAAGAGGTCGAAACACTGTCCCCTGCCGAGGGCGTCGACAGCCACGAGTCGACGACACTCCGCTCGAAAGTCGACGCCGCGGCTCCGCCCTCCGGAACGATTAAGCTCGAGTCTCTGGACCTCGACCGTTCCGCCGATGTGGATGTCGTGTCGTTGAAAGAGTTGGTGTCATCCCGAAACACACCGGGGGAAGTGATCCGAGACGAGAACGGCTTCTTCCAGATCGACTCTGCGGCGTACTACCAAGGGGACGATGCGGGGTCAGGCGAAATGAAGCGTCTCGTGGAATCGGTTACCCGTGGGCCGGAGGACGAAGGGAGCGGATCCGGCATAGACGAGCTTGTCTCCTCTCGGGTTGGACTGGACCTGTTCCCGATCTCCGATAGTGCCGAGGACCGGGAGCCTAGTAGCGACTCCTCGAAGGCGGACGATGGGTACCAGAGCAGAGTGCTTCTTACCGACAGCGGAATCGACTACGATCGCTTTCTCTTCGGTTACAAGCGAAACGAAAGCGGAGTATTCAAGAGCTTGGTTACCTTTAGCAGAATCGCGAAGGCTCGGGCGGCGTCCATTTTCGTCAAGAAGGAGACGGCCTGTGTGCCGGCCTATACTCTCGGCATAGACGATGCCTGTTCCGACGCAATACGGATTCCGGTAGATTCCTTCTTGTACCGTCAGATACTTGGGCAGCAGAAGGCTATTCTGTTCAAGCATCCTCTCCAGTACTTTGACGACTTCTCCGGAGTCTGCTCCGATTCGCTATTCTCCTACATAGGCCGTGTGGTAATTTGTCCGATTCGATTCCGTGGCGAAGAGGCCTATCTTTTCTTGAGCACCCGGGAAGGAATCGATAGCGTACAAGCTTTCTTCGATTCGATCGGACTTCAAGTAAAGCAGACCTCGCCGGCCTAACCGGAATGAACGATAACGACAGAATCTCGGCGTATTACCTTGGACGCCTCGGACTCCACGCAGAGACCCACGAAGCGCTCGGATGGGAAAGCGCCGAGGCGCAAACGGCTCGGTTCTCGGTGCTCCTCGACGCTACACCCAAAGAACGCTACTCGCTGATCGACGTAGGTTCGGGGCTGGGCGATCTGTTCGCGTTTCTTCGCAGGAAGTCCGAACCCGTGGATTACACGGGAGTGGACATTTTGCCCCAGATGGTGGACCGCGCCCGGAAGCGCTTCCCGGAAGCGCGTTTCGAATGCCTCGACGTGGTATCAGATACCAGTTGGCGCGAAACCTTCGACGTCGTCTTTGCCTCTGGGATCTTCAATTTGCGTTTTCCGGACAATATCGCTTTCGTCACTCGGGCAGCACGGCGATTCCGCGAGATCGGGAACCGGCTCTGCGTGGCCAACTTCCTAAGCGACTCTTCTCCGTGCAAAGAAGACCCATACTTCTACTACTCTCGTGATACGATCACGTCGATCTTCTCGCCCCTCTTCGATAGCGTCCAGATCATCGACGGCTACCTTGAGAACGACCTTACCGTCGTTGCCTCGGTCGATTCGTAGAAGAAGCGTTCGACACGAGAGGCAATCTCTTGCCGATCCTCGAGGTACTTGCTATGCAGAGCGATCTCCTGGTGGAAGAGCGCCTCGGCCCGCTCCCGCACGTCGGAGGTCAAAGGCGGCACAGGCACCTTGGCCAACGCCTTCTTCGACACAAGAGGAATAGACTTCCCGTGGACGAGTTCTCCGAGAACCTTCCGGCCCGCCTCGGACCGAAAGTAGAGGTAGAGCGCCGTGGCGCCACCTAGTGAGGGCTCCCGGAGCCGAAGTATGACGATGTTTGTCGCCGGAACCCACTCCTCCGAGACGGTTTCGGGCACGATAGCTAACTGACCCACGGTGCCAACGATGGTTACGAGGACGTCAAAGGGCAACACGAGGTACCGAGAAGCCTCCCGGTGGCGGTCCCCGAGAAGTACCGTGCGACTGGGTTTCGGCAGATAGCCACAACAGGGAAAATCAGAAATCGAGGCAATACGAACGGGGTGTATCCCGTCCACTTCGGTCTTAAAGAGGGGCGCACGCAGTAACTCCACGTGATCTTCGAGGAGCGCCATGGGTCTTCCTTTTTTTCATTGTTTTTTATATCGTCCGCAATATACGTGTCTATTCATAAATCTGTCAATAATGGCGACGGCGCTGCAAGAGTTTTCACCGATGGTGGTTGCTGGGGAAACCCAGGGCCGGGGGGGTGGGCGTGTATTGTCCGTCTGACCGGAAAAGAGGTGGTTGCCTCCGGAGGAAGCGATTCCACCACCAACAATCGAATGGAGCTAACCGCCGTAATCGAAGGTATTCGGGGGGCTAAAGAAGTGGGAGCCGACACGGTCGATGTCATCACCGATTCTCGGTACGTGCAGCAGGGTATTACCTCCTGGATTCACAACTGGAAAAGAAACGGGTGGCGTACCGCGAGCAAGAAACCGGTGAAGAACCAGGACCTCTGGGTCTCCCTCGACGAGGAAACTCAGAGCCTGAAGATTCGATGGTCATGGGTAGCCGGCCACGCCGGGCACGAAGAGAACGAGCGCTGCCACGACCTTGTTCAACAAGAGATAGCGCGACTCGCCGAATAGTTTCGCGCTTTTTGAAGCCTCGGGAAGTTTAGATCGGTCCTCTTTTATGGAGAGGGCCTATGACAACACTCGGTTACGTACCCCTTGGCTACGACGGCATAACGGTCTCCGTCGAAGTCGATATCCGTCGCGGCATTCCTGGGACCGAAATAGTTGGGATGGCGGGACCGCCTGTTCGGGAAGCCCGGGAACGTGTCCGGGTTGCCCTAAAGAATAGCGGATACGAATACCCTCGGGACCGGATCCTTGTAAACCTGTCTCCGGCGGACCTCCCAAAGGTAGGGGCCGGTTTCGACCTTGCGATCGCGATAGCCATTCTCTCAGCCTCGGGTCAGCTACCCGGCGGAAGCCCGGGTCTTATCCTTGCCCTGGGAGAGCTGGGGCTCGATGGAAGCCTTAGACGGGTGCCGGGGGTAGTCGCCGCAGCCTCCGCCGCGCGGCAGTCGGGTGTCCGGTGGGTCGTTGTACCGGAAGCCAACCGTATGGAGGCCATGTCGGTTTTTGACCGGTGTCTGGTGTACGGGTCCAACCTCCGGCAGGTCGTCCAGGATCTGGCTGCGGCGGTGCGCGGCTTTCCGAGCAGCACAGCTAACCCCCAAAGAAGCTCCGTCCCCCGGGAGAGACAACCGAGTCCGGCCCTCTCGATGGAGCAGCTATCTCTGTACCCTCGGGGCCTCAGGACTCTCTTGATTGCCGCCGCCGGGAGGCATCACCTTCTTCTGACGGGCCCTCCGGGGACCGGAAAGACGATGCTTGCCCGGAGCCTTCCGGCCTTTCTCCCGGAGTTGCCGAGCACCCAATCCCTGGAAGTGACGCGGATTCATTCCCAAGCCGGTGTCCTTAAGCCGGAGCAATCGTTGATACGCTGGCCACCCTTCAGGGCGCCTCATCCGACGGCTTCCCCCGAGGGAATCGTCGGCGGCGGGGCGAAGGTGCTTCCTGGGGAAATTTCTCTAGCCCACGGGGGAGCACTCTTTCTAGACGAGGCTCTCGAGTTTAAGAAGAACGTCCTTCAGGGCCTCCGAGAACCGTTGGAACGCCGGCGTGTCTCCTTGGCCCGGGCCGGACGGACCTTCTGGTACCCAGCGGATTTCCAACTGATTCTTTCCTGTAACGCCTGCCCCTGCGGAAACCTTGGGAAACCCGGAGGCCGTTGCACCTGTTCCTACGACGAAATTTCCCGTTACTGGCGACGCCTGGGGGGGCCTCTCCTCGACCGTATTCCCCTTCGTCTACCCTTCGGGGCGGAGACGGGGGAGGAAGGCTTTGCGAACCCTCGGACACTTTCGGAGGCCAGGGACGCGGTAAGCAAGGCCAGGGAAGCCCGAAGGCGTCGGGAGACACAGGGCCTGGGGCCCGGTGCCGGGGCCTCCCCCGAGATCTGCGACGGCTGTCGCCGGATTTTGGCCCGCGCCGTGGAGCACTTGGGTCTATCCCGGCGTGGCCAGGCTGCTAGCGTCGCTGTAGCTCGGACGATCGCCGACCTCGAAGGGCGCGAGGAGCCTGCGCCGGAGGACCTTCTCGAAGCCCTGGCGCACCGGAGCTTCCTTGAAGGACCCGACGAACACCCGTCGCTTGTGTGGTAGACGCATTGGATTTTCTGTCGATCTTCGGTATACTCCCGGAGAGACAGAATGCGTCGTCGATCCCCTCGAGTTCCATACACCGTATTCCTGGCCCTTCTGGCTGTTCTTATCCTCCTTGGCATCGGGTTCGGTATAATCCCCGTCGGAAACAGCCCTAGCTCGGTCTCCCAGGCACCGGTGAGCGGCCGCGACGGGGACCCCGACAACTCCGGCTTTGAGTACGAGACCAACCCCATCGCCGAAGACCCGTCGCTCCGGATGGTCCAGGAGGGGGCGCGCTTTTCTCCCGAAGAGCTGGAGAACATTCAGGTCTACGAGCAGCGAAACGCGGGTGTGGTCAACATTACCACCGAGACCGTTACGTATAACTGGTTCCTCGAGCCGGTTCCCCGGGAGGGCGGCTCCGGCTCCGGGTCGATTATCGACGCCCGGGGGTACGTGCTCACGAACAACCACGTGGTGTCGGACGCCTTCAAGGTTTTTGTTACCCTCGCCGACGGCCTTCGCATCGAGGGGGAGGTTATCGGAACCGACGCCGAGAACGACCTTGCGGTCGTCTTCTTCGAGCCTCCGGCGGGAGTGGAGCTCGCTACCATACCGATGGGGAGCTCCTCTCACTTACGTATCGGGCAGAAGGTCCTCGCTATCGGCAATCCCTTCGCCTTGGACCGAACACTCACTGTTGGAATCGTCAGTGGCCTCGGAAGACCGGTACGTACGTCGAACAACTTGGTCATCCGCGACATGATTCAGACCGACGCCTCGATCAACCCGGGGAACTCCGGGGGGCCTCTTCTCGATTCCTCCGGGACTATGATCGGCATCAACACGATGATCTACTCTCCCTCCGGTGGATCCATCGGAATCGGGTTCGCGGTTCCGATCGATACCGCCCGCCGCGTGGTCCCGGATCTGATTCAGTTCGGGGTGGTACGCCGCGGATGGATCGATATCATTCCCCGGCAGCTCTTTCCCCAGCTCGTCCGATACGCAGAACTACCGGTCAGCCGGGGCATTCTGATCTCCGAGGTCGTCACCGGGGGGAACGCGGCGGCGGCGGGCCTTCGAGGTGGGAGCCCCGACGATGCCGTTCGGTACGGAAACACGGTTATCTACCTCGGTGGGGACATAATCGTCGAGGTGGACGATCATCCGGTTGAAACCATCGCCAACCTCTACGAGGCCCTCGAGGACAACGCTCCGGGGGACGAGGTGACGGTGGTTTATGTCCGGGGTCGGAGAGAGCGGTCGACGACCCTTGTCCTTTCCGAGCGTCCCGAACGGTTTCAGTGGGACTAACCGTATGCCGGAAAAGTTTCGCGCAGTTTCGGACTACAGCCCCGCCGGGGACCAGGGCCAGGCCATCGAGAAGCTCGTATCTGGAATCAATCGAGGGTTGACGAAGCAGACGCTCAAGGGAGTCACCGGCTCCGGCAAAACCTACACGATGGCAAAGGTAATCGAGGCTAATCAGGAACCCACCCTCGTTCTGTCCCACAACAAGACGCTCGCTGCTCAACTCTACCGGGAGTTCAAGGACTTTTTTCCGGACAACGCAGTCGAGTACTTCGTTTCCTACTACGACTACTACCAGCCCGAGGCGTACGTAGCGTCCCGGGACCTCTACATCGAAAAGGACTCGTCGATCAACGACGAGATAGACCGGATGCGGCTCTCGGCGACGACGAGTCTTCTCGAGCGGAGCGACGTTATCGTTGTCGCTACGGTTTCCTGTATCTACGGTCTCGGGAGCCCCCGCGATTACCGGGGAATGCGCATCCGCCTCGACCGGGGTACCAGCGTCGACCTCTCGCATATTCGTCTCAAGCTGATCTCGCTGCAGTACGAGCGCAACGACGCGGTTCTTCAGCGGGGCCGCTTTCGCATCAAGGGCGATGTTCTCGAAATTTTTCCGGCATACTCAGAAGAGGCGATTCGAGTAGAGCTTGCCTGGGATGAGATAGAGCGTATTCTACGGTTTAATCCACTGACGGGTGAGGTCCTCGAGGAGCTGGAGGTGGCCATCGTCTACCCCGCTAAACACTTTGTGACCCCGGAGGAACAGGTCGCCGTCGCCATCGACCGCATTCGGGGAGAGCTCGACGAACGCCTGGCGGAGCTGACCAAAGAGAACAAGGTGGTCGAGGCCCAGCGACTCCGAACCCGGACCCTCTACGATCTGGAAATGCTCGACGAGATGGGTTACTGCTCCGGAATCGAGAACTATTCTCGGCACCTCAGCGGCCGGGAAGAGGGCGAGCGCCCGGCTGTTCTTCTGGACTACTTTCCCGACCGCTTTTTGGCCTTTGTCGACGAGTCCCACGTTACCCTGCCGCAGGTCCGAGGGATGTACGCCGGCGACCGATCGAGAAAGCTATCCCTGGTCAACTACGGCTTCCGGTTGCCGTCGGCGCTGGATAACCGCCCCCTGGTCTTCGACGAGTTCGAATCTCTGCTAGACAAGGTTGTCTATGTCTCTGCGACGCCGAACGACCTCGAGGTTGGGAAGTCGGCGCAACTGGTCGAGCAGATTATCAGGCCGACGGGGCTCTTGGATCCGACGATCGAAGTCAGGCCGACGGAGGGGCAGATCGATCACCTCTACGGAGCGATCAAGGAACGAATAGCCGCCGACGAGCGAGTCCTGGTGACGACACTTACGAAGAAGATGGCGGAGGACCTTACCGACTATCTGTCCCAGATGGGACTCCGGGTGCGCTACCTTCACTCCGAAATCGAGACGATCGAACGGGTCGAGCTTCTGACGGAGCTGCGTTCCGGCGCCTACGACGTCCTGGTGGGGATCAACCTGCTTCGAGAGGGGTTGGACCTCCCGGAGGTATCCCTCATCGCGATCCTCGACGCCGACAAGATCGGCTTTTTGCGCTCCGCGACCGCGCTGATTCAAACGATTGGCCGGGCGGCTCGGAACGTGAACGGAACGGTTCTGATGTACGCCGACCGAGAGAGCGACGCGATGCGGGCGGCGATCGAAGAGACCAACCGGCGCCGGAGGATACAAGAAGAGTACAACCTTGCCCACGGCATTACCCCGCAGACAATTCGGAAGGCGATTCATGATATTATCATCCGGGAGAAAGAGGAGAAGCGTAACAACGAGCGGCAGTCCGTCGAAATCCTCAAGGCCGGCTTCAACGTGCTGATTCCCAAGGAGCGGAGGCAGCTTATTCGGGAGTTGGAACGGCAGATGCTCGACCACGCCAAGAACCTCGAGTTCGAGGAGGCAGCCGTTCTCCGGGACGAGATCGACGAGCTAAAGGCGGCGGAAAAACCGTGAAAGGCGTGTTCCTCTCGGGAATCACTCTGTTCCTTCTGATCTCCCTCTTCGGATGCGCCCGGCATGACGCATTCGAGAACGTCGAACTGCCGACAAACCCCGTTTTGGCACTCCGAGCGGGATGGGCCGTCGCCGAACCTCCGTACACGCCTGTCGTGGCCTCCCCCAGTTTCGACGCTCCGATCGAAGGCTATTTGAGACGCGGTACCATCGTCGAAGTCGTCGCAAAGACGAACTACTCCGTTACCCGAGACGGGGAAGAATATCATTGGTACCAGGTTAGAGCTCCAGGGTCCGAGGGATGGATCTACGGAGGCGAGCTTATTCTGGCCAATTCGAGAGAGCAGGCGTTCAACGTCTCGGAGGCACTCGCCGGCCCATGACCTCTTTACAGCCCTACCTGCCCTATTTGATACCGCCGCTTCTTGGCGCGATAATCGGCTACGTTACCAACTACATTGCCATCCGGATGTTGTTCCGTCCCCTGACCGAGAAGCGTGTTCTCGGAATCCGGCTGCCCTTTACTCCCGGGATAATACCGAGGCAACGGGGGACTCTGGCGGAGAACATCGCCCGAATGGTCTCCACGCAGTTGATTACCGAGGAAACGGTTCGAGGCCACCTCCAGGGGGAGCAATTCCGTATCCGCACGGCCGAAGCGGTTGCCCAAGCCACAGAAAGCCTCTTTGACCGCCCGATCGACGCGCACATCTTAAAGGGGACGGTTCGAGATATTTTCGGGAGCGGACAAGGTGCCGGTTCCGTGGATGGCGGCTCCGAGGCTGCTCCGGCTACCGGGCCGCATCGAATCATCGTCGCGTTCGTAGACGCCGTCATCGAGACTCTCGGTTCCGTACGCCTTAAGCGCTTCCTCCCGGAGGGCGAAGCCCGGCGGGAGGTAGTCGAAAACGCGTATCGGAGCCTGCTCGAGGGGCCTCTGCGGGAGTCGTTGAAGGACGCCGCAGGGCGGTGGGCGGATCGGGAGTCGGAGGAGGGGGCCACCCTCTCGGTCCTGCTCCCGGAACGCAGCGAGGAAATGCTCCTCGAGCTTGCAAACCATCTCTACGACCCGGCCCTCGAAGCCCTCGTCAAATGGCTGAAGGATCCTCAGGTAAGCCGGGAGATGGAAACGAGGGGACGGGTTCTCGTTCGTGGTATCGTCGAGCGACTAACCGTTTTCCAGCGGCTTTTGATTACCGCGGGGCAATACGACCGCCGGATCGACGACACCATGCCGGACATCGTCAGAGACGCGATTGCATCCCTGGAAGATGCCGGACGCCGCTCGGAAAACCGCCTGATGGTGTTGGCGGGAATCCGGGTCTTTATCGCTCGCTTAAGGGAGACGCCCCTCGATACCGCTGCGGATAGCGCGGGAATCGATCCTCGAACGACCCTCGATTGGCTCGTCGACCGGCTGGTAGACCTGCTAGAGTCTCCGACGGCCCGGGATGCAGTCGCTGCGTCGACCCTTGGGCGCCTCGAGGCGATGGAAGATCAGACGCTGTTGGAAATAGGACGCATGCTCCTCCGGGAGGACGAATCGGCGACCCGAACCGAGCTGAGGGTCCGCATACTCTCTGCAATCGAGGGAGGCCCCGGGAACGTTCCCCGGGTGGTCGAGACCCTCCTCGACGGACTCCATGGAGTTACCCTAGGGGACCTTGTCTCCCTCGAGCCGGGAACAAAGGAAAAGATCGACGGTCGGATTGCCGATGGTCTGTTAAGAATGACAGAGAAACACCTGCCATCGATCGTTTCGGCGATGGACGTCTATGGCCTCGTGGTCAACCGCATAAACGCCTTGGATGTCGCAGAGGTGGAGCGCTTGCTCTTGATGGTAATCGCCCGGCATCTTAAGTGGATAAACTTGTTTGGGGCGCTTCTGGGGTCCGTTATCGGCGCAACCCAGATCGTGGCCTCCCAACTCTGGTAGGTAAAAATGATGGACACGAACTATCGAATTTTTTTGTTCTACTCGGCGCGCGGCTACGGAAGCGAGCTCAAAACGCTCCTCGAGCAAAAGAACTGCAGGGTCGTTCTCGATGAGTCCCAGGCGCGGAGCCTGACCAAGGATCGGCTTTCCGGATTCCATATCGCTCTCGTACACGTGACATCGGATAATCAGGGCATGCACCTCTGCCGAGAGCTGCGGAACCTCTACTTTGAGCGGCCCCTGGAGATCGTCGCCCTCGGGCATCGGGAAGACATTCCATCCATCCGGCGAGCCTTGGAAGAGGGGGCCGACGACTTTCTTTTACTTCCGGCGAACGAGCAAGAGATCGATCTGAAGCTCCTTTCCGCCGTGCTGCGGCTGAAGAAGCAGTCCTCGTTGTACGACGAGAGGGAGTTCTATCGGAGAGCCGTCCAGCAGGAGGAAGAGCTCTCGTCGAAGGTCTTGGAGCAAAATGTCCGGCTCCGGCGAAAATACGACAAGATCGAGGACGAGTACCGCGACCTCGAAGAGGCCAACGCCGACCTCGAACGGGTAGCCCGGTACGATGTCCTCTCCGGGGTGCTCAACCGACTGAGTCTCTTCGGTATGATCGAGGTGGAGATAGACCGAGCACAGCGCTCCTCTTCCTCCCTCTGCGGCATCATGCTCGACATCGATCACTTCAAACGAATCAACGACACCCTCGGCCACGGTTGTGGGGACAAGGTCATCGAGCGCCTCGGTGACCTCCTGAGGCACTCTGTACGAAAGTACGACCACGTCGGGCGATACGGCGGTGAGGAGTTCTTCGTGGTTCTGCCGGCGACGGATATCGACCACGCCGAGCAGTTCGCCGACCGGCTTCGGGAGGCGGTGCAGCAGACGAGTGTTGATTGCGAAAAGGACCCCGAAGTGCGATTTACCATATCGATGGGAATTGCGGAGTACCGGGGCCAGAGCCGGGACGCCTGGATAGGACAGGCGGATGAAGCGATGTATCTCGCCAAGGAGCGGGGACGCAATCGAACCGAGATCTATAGCGCTTCCGAATCCTGAGGAATCGAAAGAACGAAGGTGCTCCCCTCACCGGGGATGCTGTTTACCGTTACCGACCCGCCGTGGGCCATTGCAATATGCTTGACGATCGCCAGCCCGAGCCCCGTGCCCCCGAGGTCTCGACTTCGCGCCCTATCGACACGGTAGAATCGCTCGAAGATGCGGGGAAGATCCGATGCCGGGATGCCGAGGCCGTTGTCGGCAACCTCTACCGTTAGAACGCCATCTCGGTTGCGCACCGAAAGCCGGACAACGCTTCCTTTCGGGCTGTACTTAATCGCGTTATCCATCAGGTTCTTTATCGCCTGTTCCAGAAGGGTCGCGTTCGCCGTAACCTCGGTCTGTCCGGAGTAGCTGTCCTCCACGGAGATGCCCTTCTGCGCTGCCGCCGTCCCGACGCTGAGCTTGGTGCTGTTGATAATCTCGTGGATCTGGCACCGTTGAACCGGAATGGTCGCGTCGTAGGACTCCAGGCGGGAGAGGCTCAGGAGATCCTCAATGATTAAATTGAGGCGGTTGGCGTGGGCGTGGACGATCTCGAGGAAACGTCGCGCCCGATCCGGGTCTTCTATCGCCCCCTCCTGGAGGGTCTCGACAAAGCCGAGTATCGACGTAATCGGCGTCCGCAGCTCGTGGGAGACGTTCGCGACAAACTCTCGACGAACCGTTTCGAGTCGCTGGATGCGGGTAATGTCGCTGGTGACTATCAGGGCCCCGATGATTGCCCCATGGTCGTTCCGAATAACTGTTCCGTGGAGTTGGATGTGCACCGGCTGGATATCGAAGAGGGTTATGGCCCTCTCCTTCGGCTCCCCTCCGGTAAGCGCATCGTCGGCGAAGCTCTCTACCTCGGAGTTTCTCAGGAACGATATGAGGGGTTGTCCTTGGGCCGCCGTAGGGTCGACGGCAAAGAGGCGGGCCGCCGAGGCGTTCATCGCCGTTATTCGCTTGGCCGTGTCGAGAACGATAACGCCTTCGACCATGCTCGTGAGAATTCCCTCGAGCTCGTTTCTTCGCCGGGTAATCCGCGTCAGATCGGTCTCTACCCGGGCGGCCATGGCATTGAGCCTTCCTGCAAGGGCGGCGAGAGCTGGGGGCGTCAACACCCTGGCTCGATGACCGAAGTTGCCGGCGGCAAACTGGGCGACGGCATCGTCGAGTCGGTAGACTGCGGCTCTGAGAGAGCGGACAGTCGCGACGGAGAAACCGGCGGTCGAAAGAGAGAGGAGAATCGACGCGACCAGGAGGGCGCCCACCGCGTCACCGAGGAGGCGGTCCACCGCGGTTAAGGAGGTCTCGGAGAACAGGACGAGCGGTGAGCTATCTAGGGACCGAACGGTTAAGAGAACATTCCCGGTTTCGTTCCGGAAGATCGTGCTGAATTCTACCGGTGGCGTCAGACTGCCGGTAAAGCCAAGCTCTCGCCGAAGCTCCGGAACCGAAACTATACGAACCGACCGACCGGGGGTGGTCAGAATCGCGCCGGAAGAAATGCTACCACCGGTGTAATCGATAACCTTCTCCACGAGAGCGACGAGGTCCACGGCGTCCTGTCGAACCAGGTCGTAGATGGTGGTCTGGAGCCGGCGGTAACCAAATGCACCGAAGAGCCCGCAGATGGAAATGACGCCGACCAGAAGAAGCACAGTGTATTGGTTATAGAGGCGTTGCCGTGTCACTACTCGGCTTGGAGTCGGTAACCGACCCCCCGGACCGTCTGGATGTACTTCCCCTGGATTCCGAGCTTCTTTCGGAGCCCGAGGATCTGGACGTCGACCGAGCGCTCGGTTACCGGGTAATCCTTTCCCTTGACCGTATCGATAATCTTGTTCCGGGAGAAGACCCACCCCGGGTTCCGGGCGAGGAACTCGAGAATCCCGAACTCGGTAGCCGACAGCGGGACGACCTCGCCCCCGCAGGTTACCTCGTGGCGGGAGACGTCGATCACTATACCGTGAATCTGAATCTTCGATTCCTTCGGGTTCTCGGGGCCCTGCTCTAAGGAACGTCGGAGGACGGCGCGAACCCGGGCTATCAGTACCTTTGGGCTAAAGGGCTTGGTTATGTAGTCGTCGGCGCCGAGCTCGAGGCCGGAGACAATGTCCGAGTCTTCGCTTTTGGCCGTGAGCATGAGAACCGGAATCGATCGAGACGCTTCCGACTGTTTCAACCGCTTGCAGACCTCGAGCCCGTCGAGCCCTGGGAGCATCAGGTCCAGAATGACGATATCGGGAACGAGCTTTCCGACGATAGATAGGCATTCTTCTCCGGTTTTGACCGTCTTGACGGTATACCCCTCTTTTTCCAAGTTGTAGTGGATGAGCTCGAGGATGTCTTCCTCGTCATCCACCACCAAGACGGACTCTCTTGCCATCCGATCGCACCTCGTCTGATTGCTATTACTATGGATTAAGCTCCACGTGCCTGCCTTCCTGGAAAAAGACCACCCACTCGCACATGTTCGTGACGTGGTCCCCTAGTCGCTCGAGAAAACGGTTAATGAACATAACGTGCATCGCGTGAGGAATGCTATCCGGACTTTCCCGCATGATGGTCACCAACTGTTCGTAAACGGTGTGGTGCAGCCGGTCGATTGCGTCGTCTCGTTTCGCAACCTCTACCGCGTACTCAGAGTTTCGATCCATGAATGCGGTTACCGTGTCGTGGAGCATAGCCGTGCCGGCATCGGCCATTTTTCGAAGATTTGGCAGGACCCCGGAGAATACCGGGTCCGAGATGCTGTCGATGGCCGCCGCGACGTGGCGGGCGTGGTCGCCGATTCGCTCAAGGTCTCCGGCAAACTTCATGCTTGTCAGAATATCGCGCAGATCACCGGCAACCGGCTGCTCCGTCGCGATAAGCCGGGCGCAGAGATCCTCTATCGAGGCTCTCAGGCCGTCTATACCTTGATCGGCCTCGACGACTTCCGACGCGAGGTCGAAGCTCGGCTCCGATACGGCGGCGATGGCCTTCCTCATGGCCTCTTCGACCTGAGTTCCCATTCGTACGATAAGCTGGTGGAGCTCGTCGAGCCCCTGAATTAGATGTGTTCTTCCGTCCATTTTAAGAATTTTAACCGAATCGCCCGGAAATGTAAGCCTCCGTTTCCGACTTCTGCGGGTTAAAGAAGAGCTCCTTGGTGTTGCCGAATTCTACGAGGTAGCCCGAGCGGGCCTCGTCGACCATAAAGAAGGCGGTTTTGTCGGAAACCCGCCCGGCTTGCTGCATGTTGTGAGTCACGATGACGATGGTAAAGTTCTTTTTCAGCTCGTTGATAAGCTCTTCGATCTTTGCCGTCGCTATCGGGTCCAGGGCGGAGGCCGGCTCGTCCATCAGGATGATCTCCGGTTCCACCGCAATAGTTCGGGCTATGCAGAGGCGCTGCTGCTGCCCCCCGGAGAGGCGCAAGGCGTTCTGCTTTAGCTTGTCCTTTACCTCGTCCCAGAGGGCGCACTTCTTTAGGGTGTTCTCGACGAGCTCGTCGTAGTTGCCCCGGATACCGTTGATCTTTGCACCCCAGACGATGTTCTCGTAGATGCTCTTGGGAAAGGGATTCGGTTTCTGGAACACCATGCCGACCCGCCGGCGAATTTCCACCGGATCGACCTCTTTGTCGAAGATGTTCTTCCCGTGAAACCTTACTTCTCCGGTGGTCCGGGTTCCGGGAATCAGGTCGTTCATCCGGTTGAGGGTTCGCAGGACTGTGCTCTTCCCGCATCCCGAAGGCCCGATGAGAGCGGTCACCTCGTTTTTGAGGAAACTGATCGAAACGTTGTTGATGGCTCGAAAATCGCCGTAGTACATGTTGAGGTTTTGCACCTCGATGGCGGTCGTCGAGGTTGCCGTCGCCGTGTCGCTCATAGTCCAAGCCTCCTTTTCTTGCTGATGCGGTTTCTCAGTACGATTGCCGTTGCGTTCATCGTAAGGAGCAGAATCAACAGAACGATGATAGCCGCCGCGGCGACGTTTCTAAATTGCGATTGCGGTCGTGCCGACCACTGATAGATCTGAATTGGGAGCGTCGTAAACTTGCTAAATATGCTCGTCGGGTCGAAGGTAATAAAGGTCGAGGCCCCGACGACAACGAGGGGAGCTGTTTCTCCGACCGCCCGGGAGATGGAGAGAATCGTGCCGGTAAGAATTCGATCGAAGGAGGCGGGTATTACGTGGTGCCATACGGTCTGCCACTTGGTAGCCCCGAGGCCGTAGCTCGATTCCCGTAAGGAAGTGGGGACCGCCCGGAGAGCCTCCTGACTGTTGATAATGATAATCGGCAGGATAAGAAGCGCCAGCGTTGCCCCGGCAGAGATAATCGTCCGCCCGTTGGCGGTAGCCGCATCCCGGAACCCGAAGACGATGCCGCTGGTGATCGGCCCAAAGTAGCGGACGAACACCGTTAGGCCGAGGAGGCCGTAGATAATCGACGGGACGCCGCTTAAGTTGTAGATGTTTACCTGTATCAGCCGGTTCAGACGGTTGTCCTTGGCGTATTCCTCCAGATAGACCGCCGCGGCGACGCCGATCGGAAAGGCGATGGCTACGGTAAGGACGATCATCCAGAGAGAGCCGAAGAGGGCGGTTCGAATTCCCGCCCGGGCGGGAACGCTCGCCTGCGGCGTCGTCAAAAAGCGCATGTTGATCCAGGATCGGAACGTCAGCCGACCGTTTTCCACCTCTCCGACGCTCCGGCGTATCCTCTCCTGATCGAAGAGCGATTCGGCTAAGGAGAAAGCCTCGACGACTTCCTCGTTGACCACGCGCTCGAGAACCAGCTGGTAGAGCTCGTTCTGGGAGCGTTCTTCCAGGGGTTCTTCGAAATTGAAGCGGCGGATCAAGCCCGTGGAGAGATTCTCCTCGAGAATTCGTATCAGTTGATCCGGAGGCAATTCTTCGGGCATGACGCCGTCGACCGCCAACTCCTGGGGCGGGATCTCGTCTTGAACGATAACAAAGCCGAAGGCGCCGTTAAAGATATTGAGCAGGAGGATGATGAGCAGCACGACCGAAAGGGTCGTGGCGGCGTAGAAGACAACCTGCCATACATAACCGGAGCTCTTGCGGCGCCGGAGGTTGCTGTACATCTCCTCCCGTCGGGCATCCTCGGGGATGACGATGGACGAACCACCGGAATCGTTCTTGCCCTTGGTCATCTGCGGAGTGCTCATTCGTAGACCTCCTGGAAGCGACGGACGATCCGCCGGCTAATCATGTTGAGCGTCAGGGTAACCAAGAAGAGCACGAGGCCGAGGGCGAAGATACTGTTGTAGTCGACGCTGTTGTAGCTTACGTCTCCACCGCTTATCCGGACGATGTAACCGGTCAAGGTTTCCGCCGCCTCGAAGGGGTTGAAGGTAAACCGGGGTCCCGCCCCGGCTGCGAGGGCGACGATCATCGTTTCGCCGATGGCCCGGGAGAGTCCCACGATTACCGCCGCGGCAATGCCGGAGAAGGCGGCCGGGACGACGACCTGAACAGAGGCCTCGATTCTGGTGGCCCCGAGGCCGTAGGCAGCCTCCCGGAGGCTCGAGGGCACCGCGCTCAGCGCGTCCTCGATCATCGAGGTGACCAGGGGAAGAATCAGGATCCCCATGGTCAGCCCGGCACTCGCGGTGTTGTAGAAGTCGACCACGTCGTTGCCAAAAACCGACTGAAGCACCGGAGTCATAAAGGTGACGGCGAAGTAGCCGTAGACAACCGTTGGGATTCCGGCGAGTACCTCGAGGATAGGCTTTAGAAAGCTGCGTACCGATTCGTTCGCGTATTCGCTCAAGTAGATCGCGACGAAGAGACCGGTGGGAGTCGCGAAGAGCATCGCTATCGTGCTCGTCATCAAGGTAGAGTTGACCAGCGGGAGAATTCCGAAGTTGCCGATCATCGGTTGCCAGACGGTAGACGTAAAAAACTCTAAAAGTGTGACTTCCGGGGTCCCGAAGAAGAGCCAGGACTCCCTGCTCAGAATAATCACGATCCCCGCAGTCGTAAGGATCGAAAGGGTCGCGCATACCACGAGAATGGTCTCGATGACCGTCTCGCCGGGCCGTCGCCGGTGGGAAAAGTCGACCACGGGGTCTCCCGACGGTGGTGTTAGCACTTTATCACTCATTCCTGGTCCCCTCTGTATGCAAAAAGAAGAGGAGGGAGAGCCCCTCCTCTTCGGAATCTAACAAGCGAATGTTAGATTTGTGTTACATCTGGTCGGCCATTGCGTCCATCCACGCATCTCTGGCGCCGTCGAGGGCAGCCGGGTTTGCGGGGAAGTAGCCGACTTCGTCGATCTCTTCGTTGACGTAGTTCAAGACGTAGGCGAGGAAGGCCGCCGCCTGGGGCTTCGACGCGATAATGACGGGGGCGGTGTACATGAACAGGGGGCGCGCAAGGGCGTACTCGCCGGCGTCTACCGCCTCGGCGCTCGCCGTTACACCCTCGATGTCGAGGATCTTCAACGCCGCGCCTTCGTTGGCGTAGTAGGCGTAGCCGAAAAATCCGATTGCGTTCGGG
>CAZLDK010000013.1:0-25780 GCA_964558285.1 uncultured Spirochaetaceae bacterium
TTTGAGTCTGCTTCAGTAGGAGCGTTGTTGCAGGAGGCCGAAGCCGGGCGTCGGCTTCGGTCTTACGAAGTCGGGCGCTTCAGCGTCTCTTTCATACCGAAGGCCATGATCACTGCACCGACGGCGCCGATTACGGCAAGGGTCGGCGGGCCACCGGCGAGGCCGAAAACAGAGGCGGCGTAGCCGACGATTACCGGACTCGCGGCTCCGCCGGCTTCCATCAAGGTTCGCCAGACGGCCAGGAACTCTACGACCCTCCCCGGAGGGGCCAGATCGGTACTGAGCGTCATGTTGATACCGGAGCCCAAGCCGTTGCCCACCGCCACAAGAGCTGCGACGCCACCGAAGAGAAGCGGCGTCCGGGCAAAGGGAAGAATCAGAAAGCCCACCACGAAGAGCAGCAGGCAGGGCAGCGCCGACTTCTTCCGTCCCCAGTGGTCCATGATCCATCCGCCGGGATAGACCAGGGCCAACTCCACCAGGTAGGAGGCGCCGAAGAGAAAGCCTATGCCCGAAGGGGCCATCCCGATAAAGTCCCCCCAGAGGGGAAAGAGAACCCGACGACTACGGCGTACCAGAGTCAGAATGATCGATGCAATGGTAGCCGGAAGAATCTCTTTGCGGTGTCCTTTCAAAAGGCGATTGGTCTCCGCTAAGGAAAACCGCGGCGCCAAAGCCGATGCTTGCTGCCTGCGAAGAGGCGCGTCGCCGGGGACAAAAACCATGACAAGGATGAGCACCAGAAAACTGAAGAAACCGAAGACCAGATAGATCGCGGGGAATCCCAGCTTGTCCGCAACCAGCCCGCCGATGACGGGGCCGAGGGACGAACCCATGCGCGATTCTCCACCAAGGAACGAGAGGGCCCTGCCCCGGAGGTTGTTCGGCACCAGCTCTTGAAACGCGGCAAGCCGCGCCACGAAAAAGAGGGTGTGTGTAACCCCAAGACCAAGGATAATCGGTGCCATGAGCCATGGATGCGAGACGGATGCCGCAATCACCCCGAGACCCACCTCCAGAAGAAGCGCCAGCAGCATAGCGCGCTTCTTTCCCAGGTGGCCGATGACCATACCGCCGGGGATGTTGCCGACCAGGGCTCCAAGGCCGAACATTCCGACGATGACCCCTGTTTCGGCGAAGCTCGCTCCCAAAAAACGGATATGGAGCGGAACCATCGGCATGATGACCCCGGCGCCGGTTGCCCAGAGGAAGGCCGGCGCGTAGTAGGCGGGGATAAAGCTTCGAAGACTGAAGGCTTTTTCGGGCTCTTGCCTAGACGCCATTGTCAGTGGATGTGGCTTTCGTAGAAGCCCTCGATAGAAAACGCTCTCGCCACATCCACTACCAGCGGTTTCCTACCGGTCTACAACCGACCCGTCTATGTGGAGGCGTGTCTTCACCTCCCGCCGTTTAAACGGATACTTCGCTTCGACGCCGTCGATGAGCTTAATGCCGATCCCAGGGGCGTCGGGGATAATCAGAAAGCCCTCCTCCACCTTCGGGAGGTGGTCCACGATGTCGCTTTTGCCGGGTCGGTCCTCATCGGCAGGATACTCCTGGATGGCAAAGTTCGGAATCGCCGCCGCCAGCTGCGCCGCAATCGCCGTCGACACCGGCGCCATGCTCTGCGGGTTATGGGCAACAATACTCACGTAGCGTGCCTCGGCCATCGCCGCGATCTTCTTGCACGCGGTAAATCCCCCCGCCAGACAGACATTGGGCCGGAGGTACTGCGCCGCCCGCCGGTCGAGGAGCATCTCGAACTCGAAAATGGTATGCAGGCGCTCCCCGGTGGCGACGGGCAGGTTGATCTTACCGGCTACTTCTGCCATCGCGTCAAAGTTGTCCGCCCGGACCGGGTCTTCGAAGAAGAAGGGACGATACTCCTCGATCTGCCCTGCCAGAACAACCGCCTCTGCCGGCGTAAGGCGCCGGTGGAGCTCCAAACAGAGGTCCATGTCGTCGCCGACCGCCTCTCGGATGTCTCGAACCACGGCGACGGCGCTTGCTATCTTTGCGGCGTGGGTGTCTGAGGTCGGCTCCGAGTGGGGCTGGTCGAGAAACGGATTCAGATGGCCCACGGCGGTGTAACCCGCCTTCTGGGCAGCCAGGCACTTTGCAAGCTGCTCTTCCTTGGTGGGCGCCTTCACGTGGTAGTAGACCCGCGCCTTGTCCCGGCACTTTCCTCCGAGAAGCTGGTAGACCGGGGCCTGGTAGTACTGTCCGGCGATATCCCAGAGCGCGACATCGATGGCGCTGATGGCTCCCATGATCGCTGCGCCCCGGAAATGGGTGCTCCGATACATGTACTGCCAATGGTGCTCTATCCGCAGGGGGTCCTCCCCTACCAGATAGTCGGCAAAGAGCCGGATCGCCATCTCGGACGCTTCGAGGTAGCCCCAGGCACCCGACTCCCCGAGGCCGACCAGGCCGTTGTCCGTTTCGACTTCGACAAAGAGGAACTTGTCGATGAATTTCGTTCGGATGGCGCTGATCTTCACGGCAAGGCTCCTCTCCTACCCAGTCTTCGGTAGCTCGCGCACGAACCCCTGTAGCTTTAGCTCGTGGGCAAAGTGGCAGGCGACATGGTCGTTCGTCGAGGGATCGAGCTGCCGTAATTCCGGCACTTTGGTCCTGCAGATATCCTGTGCGTAGGGACACCGAGTGTGAAACACGCACCCCGGCGGGGGGTTCGAGGGGTCGGGTACGTCCCCGGCCAAGACTTTTCGTTTACGCTTGGCCCCCGGCGCGCTGATCGAGGAGAGAAGCGCCTCGGTGTAGGGATGCTTCGGTTCGGTGTAGATCCGCTCGGCGGAGGCGATCTCCGCTACTTTACCCAGGTACATCACCATCACCCTATCGCTGATATGGCTGATCACGCTCAGGTCGTGGGCGACAAAGAGATAGGTTAGGTTGAACTCTTCCTGCAGCTGCGCCAGCAGGTTGAGAATCTGCGCTTGCACCGAGACGTCGAGGGCCGAAACCGGCTCGTCGCAGACAATCAACTGCGGCCGCATGATCAGCGCCCGGGCGATGCCGATACGCTGCCGTTGTCCACCGCTGAACTCGTGGGGATAGCGGTTCATCTGCTCCGCCTTTAGACCGACCTTCTCCGCGGTCTCCAATAGGAGCTTCTGCTGCTCGTCCTTGCTCAGGTTTTGATGGACCCGAACGGGGTCCAAGATAATGTCCCCCACGACCTTTCGAGGATCCAGGGAGGAATAGGGATCTTGGAAGATGATCTGGAACTCTTTGCGGGCGGCCTTGAGTTCCTTCGGCGAAAGCCGGCTGATATCTACAGCCCGGTCGCCGAGATTGTAGACGATCGAACCTTCCGTAGCCTCGATCAAGCGGATGACACTGCGGCCGGTTGTAGTCTTTCCACAACCACTCTCACCCACGACGCCCAGCGTTTCTCCCCTTCTGATGGAGAAGCTTACGTCGTCGACCGCCTTGACGTGCCCGACTACGCGCTTAAAAACTCCCTTTCGGATGGGGAAGTATTTCTTGAGGTTCTTGACCTCTACTAAGGTGTTCTTATCCAACGGTACTACCCTTCTTGCTATGCAGCCAGCACTTGGCCATGTGTTCGGTGCCTACGTCGAACATCCCCGGTTCGTCGGTCCTGCAGATGTCCATTACATGGGGACACCGCGGAGCAAAGTAGCAACCCTGCGGCAGGTTGTTCATGTCCGGGACTGTACCTTCGATCGGTGAAAGATCACCCTTCTCTCCGATCACCGGAATGGACTTCAAGAGCCCCTGGGTATAGGGATGCTCGGGATTAGTCAGAATGACGTCGGTTGCCGCCTCCTCGACGACCTTACCCGTGTACATGACGATGGTATTCTTCGCCATCTCGCCGATTACGCCAAGATCGTGGGTAATGATCATGAGCGCCATCCCGAACTCTTGTTGCAGATCCTTGATCAGCTCGAGAATCTGCGCCTCGATGGTTACGTCGAGGGCAGTAGTCGGCTCGTCGGCAATGAGCAGCTTCGGCCTGCAACTCAAGGCCATGGCGATCATCGCCCGCTGACGCATACCGCCGCTGAATTCGTGGGGATACTCGTCCACCCGCTGCTCTGCGGCGGCAATCCCGACCATCTTGAGCATGTCGACGGCCTGCTTCCGAGCTTCCCGCTTGTCGACGTGTTGATGTCGGAGGACAGCCTCCATAATTTGGTCCCCGATAGTATAGACCGGGTTGAGGGCGGTCATCGGCTCCTGAAAGATGTAGGCGATCTCGTTGCCTCGAATCTTTCGGATCTCCTCGCCGGAGGGATGAAGAGCCGTTATGTCCACGTCCTCCCCGGTACCGTAGTAGTGGATCTCTCCTTCTACGATCTTTCCTCTGGGCTTGGGAACCAAGCGCAGGATCGAAAGCGAGGTAATGCTCTTTCCACAACCGCTCTCCCCCACTACACCGAGGGAGTCGCCTTTGCGAATATCAAAAGAGACCCCGTCGACCGCCTTTACCACGCCTCTATCGGTGTAGAAGTAGGTCTTTAGGTCTTTGACCGATAACAGTATATCGTCTGGCAAGGTATGCACTCCTTGTCGGTATCTTAGTTTGAACGCGGGTCGAGAACGTCTCGCAACGTGTCGCCCACGAGGTTGAGGCTCAACAGGGTGATCATCATGGTAATGGCCGGTGCGGCGATTATCCACGGCGCATCGAAGAACGTCTGAAATCCGTCTCGGATCATGTTGCCCCAGGTTGGCCGAGGTGGATTAACCCCAAGCCCCAGGAAGCTCAGGCTGGCCTCGATACGAATCGCGGTGCACATCCACAAGGTCGCGACGACAACGATTGTTCCGATGATGTTCGGCAGAATGTGCCCGAAGATAATCTGGAGGTCGCTTTTGCCGATGGCCCTGCTGGCGAGGATGAACTCGTTCTCCTTGAGGCTGATCGTCTGTCCCCGGGCTACCCGGATAAACCGAGGCGTAAAGGTCAGAGCCAAAGCGATAATAACGTTGACCAAGCCCGACCCGAGAATTGCGATTATCAAGAGCCCCATTATGAGCGTCGGAAAGGAGAGAACGATGTTCACCCCCGCCGAGATCAACTGGTCGAACTTGCCCCCTTTAAGGCCCGCGACGATGCCGAGAAAGGTCCCCACAGCCGCGGAGATAAGGACAGACAAGAAGCCGACCATTAGGGAGACACGGGCACCGTAGATTGTTCGAGAGAGTGTATCTCGTCCGAAAAAGTCGGTCCCCATCCAGTGCTCACTGGAGACTCCCTGCAACCGATTGCCCATGTTTTGATCGAAGGGATCGAAGGGAGCGACCAAGGGTGCGAAGAGTGCCATCATCACCACAAAGAGAACGACAATAAGACCGACAACCCCCGTCTTACTCTTGAGGAATATCCGGGTTTGCCGCTGGAGAAGCGTATCGTGCTTGTTCATGAGTACTTAATCCGCGGGTCGATTAGCGAATAGAGGATGTCAACCGCAGTGTTGGCGAGTAGCACAAGGAATGCCAGCGTCAAGACTCCTCCTTGGATCAGCGGGTAGTCGTGCTGGCGAATCGCATCGACCAAGAGCTTTCCGAGTCCCGGACGGGAGAAGACGTTGGCAATAATGACGCCGCCTCCAAAGGAACGCGCCACGTCCAAGCCCATTATCGTAACCACCGGAATCATTGCGTTACGCAGTGCGTGCTTTACGAACACCGTTTTCTCCGTAAGCCCCTTGGCTCGGGCGGTGACGATGTACTCCTTGTTAATGACCTCGAGAATCGACGACCGCGTTGCCCGGGTAAGGAGAACGCCACGGCTTAAGCCCAGCGTCAGGGCGGGAAGAGCCAGATGGTAGAGCAGACTGATCGGATTCCCTCTGCTGCCTCCCCCCATTATCGGAAAGATCGGCCAAATAAGGGCAAAGAGTATGAGGATCAGAATCGCCAAGAGAAAGGCCGGCATCGTAATGCCCACGAAGGCAATTACCCTACTAGAATAGTCAAACATCGTATTCTGTTTGAGCGCTGAGATGGTACCTACCGGAAGCGCAATCAGCGCGGATATCAATGTCCCGGCAAGAATCAGCTCGATCGTAAAGGGAAGAACCCGCAGGATTTCGGCGGAGACCGATCGCTTCGAAATAATCGACTCACCCAAGTCCCCGGTAACGGCGCCTTTGATGTAGTTGAAGTACTGGACCACAACGGGCTCGTTCAGACCCATCTGCTCTTCCAACGCCGCTATGGTCTGCGCCGTGGCCCGGTCACCCAATATCGCCACCGCGGCGTTTCCCGGCACCAGCCGCACCCCGATAAAGACGACGGTGAGGACCAACAAGAGGATAGGAAATATCATGAGAAACTTCCTAACAATGTAACTTATCAATGCCTGCTCCCTTTCTCACGCAACCTTTGAAAAGAGAAGAGAGGCCGATTGACCTCTCTTCCTGAAATGTTAGATCAAAGAACTGTCTGATTGTCTCAGTTCTCGACAATCCTTGCTCTATGGTCGATTACGATATGCCCGTCGGCCTGGTAGTAGTCATCCAGGTTGTAGCCGGGATCGAAGGTCGGATGCCTCGCGACAACGGAGGCCCGAACGACGAGGGGTATCGCTACGGCGTCCTCCATAATCTGGACGAGGGCTTCCTTGTACAACTCATTCCGGCGCTCTTCGTTCATCTCGGAGCGAGCCTCTTCGATATTTCGGTTTACCAGCGGGTTGTCGTAGTTCATCATGTTCCGGATGCCGGTGTCCCTGGTAACGATGGCATCGGCGTGGAAGTTTTCCGTCAAGATGATGTCGGCAAAGGGCAGCCGTCCGGTAGCCCGGTTGTTGATGGTCCCTTCACCGCTCCGCATCAGGTCATGCCACGTCGAATGAGGATGCACCGACAATTCGAAGTCGATCCCGACGTCTCGGAGCTGCTCCTGGACGACGATCATCGCGTTTCGGATGGAGGCGCGCTCGGTAATGATTCCTTCGAGGCTGAAGCCGTTCGCATAGCCGGCATCGGCCAACAATTCCCGGGCAAGGTCCGGGTCGTATCGGTACTGGGGCACCTCTTCGGTAGCGCCGTCAAAGGTGTCGGGAACCGGGCCACGGAGCGGCCGGGCGATGTCGCGGCCGTACAGCTCGACGACTTCGTCGGCGTTGATGGCGTGCTGGATGGCTCGACGTACGCGGATATCATCGAGAGGTTCTACTTCCGTGTCGAGCTGGAGGAACATGATAGACTCGCGAAAGACGGCCATGGCGTCGATTCCGAAGCCTTCCATCTTTTCGACCCAATCTTGGCTCTCAACCCCGCTGTTCAGAAAATGGACCGAACCTCTGCGAAGGGCCAGTTCCCCACTGTTAACGTCCATCGGGATAAACTCTATTCGCTCGAGGATCGGCGTGCCTTCGAAGTAGTCGTCGAATCGCTCGACCAGGACGACCTCATTGGGAATGTGCTCTACGAACTGGAAGGGCCCGGTACCGATGGGGTCTTGCCTGTAGCCGTCCATACCCCTCTCCTCGAAAGCGGCCTTCGAGATGACGTGTCCGGCACCGACATTGGCTACGAGAACCGGAAACTGGGGATTCGGCACGGGAGTCGTTATCGCGACGCTGTAGTCGTCAATGACTTCGATTTCCAGGTCTCGGTAGGCGTTGTGGTTGGCACCCCAGGCAGGATCGGAGTTTACTTCTCCGTAGGTAAACGCCACGTCCTCGGCGGTGAGCTCACCGTAGCCCTTGTGGAATTGGACGCCGCGACGCAACTGAAAGGTCCAGGTTCGTCCGTCTTCACTTACTTCCCAGCTTTCTGCCAGGGAGGGCTTGTAATCACCGGCACGCAACTCATCCAGGTTCGTCGGCAGGGCAATCAAGGCGTTGTACAGGGTAGCAACTACCTGGGACGGCCCACCACCTTCCCGAACGACCGGGTGAAACTCGGCGAAATCAGAGGTAGCAGCGTAGCGAAGAACCTGTTCGGGTCCCCCCGCCGCGCCCTCTTGGGCGCCGCCGGCAAATGCGTTAAAGGCCGAAACGGCCAATAACACTACTAGAAAAAGCGTAAATGCTCTTTTCATCTTCTCTCTCCTTCTTTCTTTTTAGGTTAGTCTATCCATTGGTGTGGATCGACTCCGCCCCCCGCTAACGAACACGCGCGTAGGCGGTTTCACTAAGTGACTAAGCCTTTTCTCTTAGTGCAACCCCACTACATGGTAACATGGATCAGCTGATTGTCAAGAAAAATGCTGTCACTGCGCCGACCGACCGGTCTACGTTGCGGTCGCGCGTCTCAGGGTATCGATAAGCCCGGACTTTAGCTCGAATCCGATGCCCGAAGCGCTGGGAAGCGTCACGTACCCACCGTAGACTTCTTCATCGTCGGCGAACCCGCCGAACGGTGCAAACACGTGCGGATAACTCTCGTTACCCCCAAGATGAAGGCCCGCGGCGATATTCAAAGACAGCTGATGGCCGCCGTGGGGGATGCAGTTTCGGGTGGAGAAGCCATATTCGGGCAGGAGTTCGAGGATACGCAGGTATTCGACGAGACCATAGGATAACGCGCAGTCGAACTGAAGCCAGTCGCGGTCCGGACGCAGGCCCCCGTAACGAAGCAGGTTGCGAGCGTCCTGGTGGGAGAACAGGTTCTCCCCGGTCGCCATCGGTTTTTCGTAGCGCTTGGATAGCTCAGCTTGCAGGGCGAAATCCAAAGGGTCGCCGGCTTCCTCGTACCAAAATAGATCGTAGGGAAGTAAGGCTTCAGCGTACTCTAGGGCCGTCTCCAAGTTGAAACGCCCGTTGGCGTCAACCGCGACCTTTCGCCCGGAACCGGTCACCCCGATAACCGCCTCGATCCGGCGAAGGTCCTCGGATAGGTCCACCCCGCCGATCTTCATCTTTACCACCGAGTAGCCAAGATCGAGGTAGCCTTTCATCTCATCCTTCAGTGCCTCGATCCCTTTTCCCGGGTAGTAGTAGCCACCGGCGGCGTAGACAAAAACCCTTTCGTCCGGTGCCCCATCCCCAAAGCGCTCGGCAAGGAGTCGATAGAGGGGAACACCTTGGATCTTTGCAACGGCGTCCCAGAGAGCCATATCGACGGTTCCGACGGCCACCGATCGCTCACCGTGTCCACCAGGCTTCTCGTTGGTCATCATGATCTGCCAGATTCTGAAGGGGTCGAGGTTGTCCCCGGCATCGTTGAGCATGCTCTCCGGCGCGGCGTCAGACAGGCGCGGGAGGAACCGCTCCCGCAACAAACCGCTTGCGGCGTATCGGCCGTTGGAATTGAACCCGTACCCGACAACCGGTTTGCCGTCGCGAACGACGTCCGTTACCACCGCGACGACGCTTGCCGTCATCTTGCTGAAATCGATGAATGCGTTGCTTATCTCCGACGAGATCGGGACTACCGCTTCGCGGATATCAACTATTCTCACTGTAATCGCCCCCGGTCACCGCGTACTCCCTCGCAAAGACTCGTCTTGAGAGTCGGCGCGTACGGCCTTTCACTCAGTGCAACGGTTTTTCGATGCTATCACATACTAGAGTGATGTCAACAAGGTGCTTGGGCTCCCTCACAGCATAGATACTGGATCCACGTCGATCTCCAAGTAGACGCCCGTGGGTGTCCGGAAGGTCGCCAGGACGTTGCCGAGGGCGCCGTGGGTTTTGCCAAACTGCCGGGTCAAGAGCATCAGGTGGACCCGGAAGTTTCCGGCGATCTTCGACAGAGGACAGTCGGCGGGGCCGAGGGTGTCGTCCCGGGGCACCGGGGCCAGGGCCCGGGCAAGAGCGTGAGCGGCTTCGGTCACCTTGGCCTTGCTCCGGCCCCGGAGAACAAAGCGAAAGACCCGGGCGTGGGGCGGGAAGAGCAACTCCCGGCGAATCTCGGTTTCCTCTTCGTAAAAGGCGCGCTCTTCCCGGGCGACCGCCCGGCGGATGGCCGGGGCGCTCGGGTGGAGGGTCTGGATGATGACCCGGCCGTCGGGAATAAAGCGTCCGGCCCTCCCGGCTACCTGGGTAATCAGCGAGAAGGTGCGCTCGGCGGCCCGGAAATCCGGCATCATCAGGCCCGTGTCGCCGCTGATAATCCCGACGAGCTTGACCCCCGGAAAATTGAGCCCCTTCGCGACCATCTGCGTACCGAGAAGAATGTCGATCTCCCGGGCCTCGAAGGCCCCAAGAGTCTCCGCCAGGGCCCCCCGCTTGCGCACGGCGTCGGTATCGACCCGGGCCACTCTGAGGTGTGGAAAGGTTCGCATCACCTCTTCCTCCACCCCCTCGGTGCCCAGACCCCCGGAGCCGACATCCAAGCTCCCGCAGCTCGGGCACGCCTCCGGGAGGGGTCCCCGGTGGCCGCAGTAGTGGCAGACCGCGGCGCCGGCGCTCCGGTGGTAGGTAAGGGTTACCGAGCAGCGGGGGCAGGAGAGGACGTAGCCGCAACTGCGGCAGTGGTAGAAGTAGGAGTGGCCCCGGCGGTTTAGAAACAGAATGCTCTGATACCCTTCTTCGGCGGTCTCCCGTATCGCGGTAACCAGCTGCTCGGTCAGCACCCCCGGGGCACCCCGGAGGCCGGCAACCTCGATCCTCGGCATGTGGCCCCCGGCGAGCCGCTTGGTCAGCACTCCCCGGATGATGTTTCCCTGCTCCATCTGGTACCAGGCCTCCAGCGACGGGGTCGCACTTCCGAGAATCAGGGGCGCCCCGGCGTCCCGGCACCGCTTTGTGGCTACCTGCCTGGCGTGGTACCGGGGAACGTTACCGCTCTTGTAGGAGCCCTCGTGCTCCTCGTCGATTACGATGGCCCCGAGGCGGGGAACCGGCGCAAAGACGGCGCTCCGGGCACCGACGACAAAGAGAGCTTCCCGGCGGCGAATACGCATCCACTCGGTAAGCCGTTGGGAGGCCGTGAGGCGGGAATGGAGGACCGCAACCGTGTCGCCGAACCGCTGCCTGATCGTCTTTTCCACCTGGTGGGTCAGGGCAATCTCGGGAACTAAGTAGATAACGGCCTTTCCTGCGGCGAGAAGCTCCGCCGCTATCCGAAGGTATACCTCCGTCTTCCCACTGCCGGTTGGTCCGTAGATATAGTGCATCGCCTCCGGCTTTTCGAGCACTTGGTTGATCGCCGCCTCTTGCTCCTCGGAAAGGGTCAACGGAACCGGCGAGACGCCGGGGTCGTCGCCAACCCCGGGGAGCCCGACTTCCCGGCGCCTGAAGGAATCATCGCCTGGAGGCTTTCCCCGAGGGAACAGAAATAGAAGCCGCTGACCCACTTTGCCAAGTCGAGGAACTCTTCGTCGAAGAGGGGCTCGGAATCGACGACCCGGCGGATCTCCTTGACCGAGACTCCCGGTGGCGCCGAGTCGGGGTGCCCGACGACGAAGCCGGTGAGCTCCCGACGGCCGAAAGGGGCGACGGCCCGGACGCCGACGGGGGCTTCGACTCCCTCCGGGAGACGGTAGGTAAAGGTCACGGTGTTCGGAATGGGTACGGCAAGGTTAACGAATCTGGACACGGGGAGTTACTGCAAAAGATCCCGGAGGGTCCGGAGGTCGTCCCAGACGGGACGCCGCCATTCCGGGTTCCTCAAAACGCCGCTCGGGTGGTACGTCGGGACGACGGGAACTCCGTCGAAGGAGTAGACGCTTCCCCGAATCTTGCCGATTCCCCCCTGGCGTCCGGAGATTTCCGCCGACGCGAAGCGCCCGAGGGTCAGAATAGCCTTCGGCTGAATAAGGGCAATCTGTCGCCGAAGGTAGGGTCGGCAGGCGAATATTTCGTCCGGTTTCGGGTCTCGGTTCTGCGGAGGACGGCACTTCACGATATTTGTGATGAAGACGTTCTCTTCCCGGGAGAGCTCGATCGCGGCGAGCCACTTATCCAAATACTGCCCCGCCTTGCCCACGAAAGGACGCCCCTGGGCATCTTCGTCGGCGCCGGGACCTTCGCCGATGACCATAACCAGGGGATGGTCCGCGACACCATCTCCCGGGACGGCCTTCGTCCGAGTCTCCGCGAGGGGGCACTTGGTGCAGACGAGGACCTCCTCCCGGACGGCGGCAAGGCTGTCGTCCGAGGCGACGCGGCTACCCGCGGCAGCGGAAACAGCGTTCCCCGAGCCGGCGGGTCTGTCCCGACGATAGCCGTAGAGTAGATAGTCCTCGAAGAGACGAACGAAGTGCTGAAACTCAGTCGACGGCTTCGACTGCATCGTAGCGTACCTCCTGGAAGAAGAGCCCCCGGGGCGGCGCGGTGGTTCCCGCGGCGTTTCGGTCGCAGGAAGCAACCCGTTCGGCGAAGGCGTCAACGCTTTCATCTTGGCATTCGAGAAGCGTTCCGACAATGGACCGGACCATCTTCCACAAGAAGGCGTTCGCGGATATACGAAACGCCAAGAAAGGCCCCTCGGGGACGAAGGTTGCGGCATAGACCCGACGGACGGCGTGGTCGACTTCGTCGTTCGCCGCGGCGAAGGTGGTGAAATCCCGCTCCCCCACCAGCTGACCGGCCAGCCGATTCAGTTTCGAAACGTTGAAGTCTTCCCGGACTCGGAGGCAGTACCGTGTGTGTTCCGGGGGGACCACCGGAGTCGGCAACAGATAGTAGCGGTAGCTTCGGAGCCGGGCGTCGTGCCGGGCGTTGAATCCCTCCCGCACCTCTCGGCTGCGAAGCACCCGTATGTCGGGGGGCAGCAGACCGTTGAGGGCTTCCCGGTATCGCTCGGCGGGTACCGAGCTACCCTCCTCGGAGAAGCTTACCCGCTGCCCCCGGGCATGGACCCCGGAGTCCGTCCGCCCGGCGGCAACGGTCCTGGTCCGAACCTTGTGGATTCGCTCTAACGCGTCCTCGAGGACCCCCTGCACGCTCCTACCGTTCGGTTGCACCTGCCAACCGACGTAGTCCGTGCCGTCGTACGCGAGGGTCAGGAGAATCGACCGACTACTCACTCGCGGCAGCCTCGGGATCCCGGTTTTCGAGACCGAGCTCCTTGGCTATCTCTTCGTAAACGTCTCGGGCGTTATCAAGAATAACCGCCGGCTTGTTCTTGCTGGCCCGGCCCATGCCAAAGATCTTGGCGACGGTACGTTTTGCTCGCTGGAGGGCAAGCCTCCGCCGCTCGCCGTCGCCCCGGGGACCGTAGCGGTATTCGAGGAGCCCGGTCAGGTAGAGGACCCCGTCGTAGCCGTAGTTCTTGTCGACATCCGGCCCCAGGTGGAAATCGTTCGGTATGCTCTCTACGCCGGTCTGCTCCTGCTCGAGGGCGTAGGCGTAGAAGAACCGAGCCTTCCGATAGAAGAGGTTGGCGAGAACGTCGAAGTTTTCACCGGGCTCGAGGCGATGCAGATCGCTGGAGAGCCACGCCGCCCGGAGACTGGAGATCCCCTGCTTGAGGGTAGGTGAGAAGTCCTTCGGAAAGGAATCGTAGCAGCGGACGGCGAAATAGTAGGAGGCGATGCCCTCTCTCAGGGCACGCGGCTCGGCAAACTCAATCCGTTCGAAGACATGCCGGATAGTCTCGAAGCGGTTGGTCATGTCCTGGTTGAGTTTTTGGGCGACGTCTTCCGGGACGTTCGGAAAATCCACCGGAAACGCGGCGTAGTAGCAGTTCGGACAGACCATGATCGTATATATCGTGGGGAACACTTCGCCGTACTTCTGAGACGGCTCGTAGGTCCGTCGAAGCTCCTGGGTAACCGAGCCCGCGATCAGCCGCCCCCGTCCGGTGCGCATCTCCTCCCGAAAAAAGCTCGACTCGCAGACCGGACAGACGACCGGCTTCTTCGAGAAGAACGTAAGGTCACTCATCCGGATTACCCTCTATTACGACGACGGCGATGGCGTTGTCGACCTCGTGGGTCAGAGAACAGAGAATTCGGCGTCCTCCGGAGCGTTCGAAGGCTTCGAGAGCGGTTCCGGTAAGCGCCACGTCGGGCTTTCCGAGGTTATTGTTCGAGATTCGAATTTCCTTGAGGGCAATTCCGCGCAAGCCGGTCCCGAGAGCCTTTCCAAAGGCCTCTTTAGCGGCAAACCGAGCTGCGAGGGAAAGAACCGCCGCCTCGCCCCGCTCCATGGCTGTTCGGATTTCCAAGGGATGAAAGAAACGTTCGAGGAGTCCGGGGTCGTCGACCCAATGACGCATGCGACTCACCTGAACGACGTCGATGCCGATGCCGCTTATCACGCGTCTACTCTCCGCTACGGACCACCTGCACGTCAACCGTCTGGGGCTCGTATCGCAAGATAGCGAGGCCGGAGGGGACTTCCGGACGAGTCGAGAGGGTGTAGCGCCCAGGGGCCGAGACGCGGGAGGCATCGGCGACAATCTGTACTTGATCGACGGTGACGGTTTGAAGGTCGAGTTGGTTGCCCTGCACCCGTATGGATCCGGTCGGGAGCGCCGAGGAGATGGTCAGTCCTGGAGACAGGTTGATAACGACGGTTTCCACCGGCTCGAAGGTGTTCAGAATAACCGCCTCCTCGACGATGCCCCGGAACTCGACCACGTCGCCTCCAAGGATGGTGATCCCCGGAGAGGGGCGCACGAGACGCACCCGGACGGAGAAGTCGCTGCGGCGACCGGCGAGCTCAATCTCCTCGGTAAGAAGTGCCTCCAGCGGCGAGACTTCGCTCTCGGGGCCCTCTACTTCTACCGAGGAGGGAGAGATCTGATACCCCGCCAACTGATATCCCACGGGGAGGAACCCGGAAAGCGTCGGTTCGACCTCGAGGCTCTTCTGGGCCTTCACCTCGACGGCCAAGGTAACCTCCGCCGGTTCCACGTAGATCTCCAGGGGGTCCATCCCAAGGGCGGTCCCGGTGCGATTCACCCGAACCGAGGTGGTTACGACTCCCTCGCTGTCTACGCTTCTGAGATCCAGGAAAGCTTCAATATCGTCCTCGAGTATCCGCTGGATACCTTCGGACTCTCCCCGGAGGGTCACCCGAACCCTATTGGGGAAGGATGACGCCGCGACCAAGTTGGCGGGGAGCTGAAGCTCGAGGGGCACGCTGATATAGCGCTCCTCGAGACGGGAAATGTTGTTGAAGACGACCAAAAGAAGGGCGGCGACCACCGACAACACTTTGGCCGGCCAGTTATTCACCAGGCGACGGAGGAGGGGCTTATTCTTCAAGGACGGCGACCTCCTCTTCCAGCTCCGCCGGCTCCCGGGACTGGAGCAATTGCAACAGACGGTAGCGAACTTCGTCAACTGTTAAGTCGTAGTAGAGGTTCGCGTCGTGGGCCAAAGAGAGGGCACCGCTCTCTTCCGAGACGACCAGAACCACCGCGTCGGTCTCCTCCACCAGCCCCAGGGCGGCCCGGTGCCGGGTTCCGAAGCTCCGGCGCACGTCGAGCTGCTCCGAGAGGGGCAGAAAGCAGCCGGCAGCTACGATTTTGCCGTCGTCTATGACGACGGCGCCGTCGTGGAGCGCTGTATCGTGGGCAAAAATGGTAAGCAACAGCGGTGAAGAGAGCTCAGAACCCATCCGGGTCCCCGTTTCGATGATGTTCTTAAGGCCGACACCCCGGACAAAGACCAGAAGCGCCCCGCGACGCCGGTAGGAGAGGACCTCCGCGGCGCTGATGACCGAATCGAGCTCGACACTCTGGGAGCTCGCGGAAAAGGAGAGGAGCCGCCCTTGACCGAGACGGGTAAAGATCTTTCTAAGCTCCGGCTGGAAGATGATGGCGATGGCGATTACCAGGCTCGGCGCCAGGAGATTCATGATCCAGAGAAGCGTCTGCAAGTTTAGAAGAAAGGCCACTGCATAGGCCAGACCGATAAAGAGGGCGCCCTTCGCTAGCTGAACGGCCCGGGTCTGCACCAGAATCTGGTAGCCCTTGTAGATAACGAGGCTCAGGATAAGAACGTCGAGGACGGGAAGAATAAACTCGCGGAAAATCCAGATGTCTTGCAGCCAGGTCACGTGGTATCCTCATCCGAGAGCGCTGAGACTCCCGGAAGCGCATCCCGGGTTTCTCGCACATCGCGTACTCTCAGAATATCGGCACCAAAAAGCGATGCAAATAGGTGCTCGGCGAGGGTTCCTGCCAATCGATCCCCGGGTCCAGGACTATCTGCCCCGACGGAACCTCTTCCGCGGCGCCGTCGGGGTAGAATGAGCCCGGCGTTGCGTTGACGACGAAACCCTGCCGCGGAGGAGGGTTACGGTGGAGATTACTCGTAGAGAAGGTAAGGGTGGTCGAGCCGAGAGATGACACTCAGGTAACGCTCCGGTGGGAGTCGCTACTTCTTCTTGTGTCGGTTCTTTCGAAGCTTCTTCTTGCGCTTATGCGTCGCTATCTTTTTGCGTTTTCGCTTACGCCCACAAGGCATCTAGCATATCCTCATATATGAATTCTGTGTCGCGGAATAAAACCGTGCGCTGAGCGCCTAATTTAGCCATTCCGACGCGCTCTGTCAAGGTTGGACCGGCTCCTCTCTGGGGTCGAAAAAGGCCTCGAGCACCTCGGAGATGCGCCCCTCGTCGTCGGCGTCGATCCAGAGGACCGACGGTATGCTCCGGAGAAACGTCCGCTGCCGCTTCGCGTAGCGACGCGTGTTAGTCTTGATCGCTTCGGCGATTCCCGCGAGAAGCCCCGGCGAGTACTGCGAAAAGGCCATCCCCCGGGTCGGCTCCTCGAGATACGCCTCGCAGAACTCCCGGTAGCCGATACCTCGGAACCCCGGGTCTTCGGGACGATACCCGGCGGCGATCAGAGCCTCCACTTCTCCCGGGAGGCCGTCGATCATCATCTTATCTACTCTTGCGTCGATTCGGCGATAGAGTTCCTCCCGGGGTCGATAGAGTCCCACAAGCACAACTTCGATGTCCTTCCGGAGCCCCGTCGGCGGGGGAAAGCTCGAAAGCGGTCGCCCGGATGCCTCGTAGACCTGGAGGGCGCGCACGGTTCGGTACTCGTCCGCCGGTGAAATCCGGTCGGCGGATTCCGGATCCACCTTCGCAAGCCGCGCACGAAGCGCCTCCAGGCCCTGCTTCGCAAGCTGCTCTCGAAGGGCGGCGAGGTGATCCGGATCCGACGGCGGGGTCCCCGGGAGACCCATCAGCAGCGACCGAAAGTAGAACACCGTCCCACCGGAAACGACGGGCCTGTGCCCCCTGGCGGCGATGCCGCCGATCGCCCGGGAGGACGCTTCCACGAAGTCGCCGGCGTGGAACTGTTCGTCTGGGTCTCGAATGTCTAATAGGTGATGGGGAACGCGAGATCGCTCCACGGCGTCCGGCTTGGCGGCGCCGATGGAGAGCCCGCGGTAGACCTGCATGGAGTCCGCAACGACGATCTCGCCCTGCCCTTCGAGTAGATCGAGGAGCAAGCCGGTTTTGCCGACCGCCGTGGGCCCAAAGACGCAGGCGAAGGGCGGGAGCACTACTCTTCTAGCTGGTACTGCACTTTCTTGGTGAGAATCTGGCGAATGGCGGTAGAGACCACCTTCCCGTTGTTCTCGTCGAGCTCATCGTCGCCGGTCATGGTAATCTGAAACGCTCGCCGGATCGACGCGTTGGTAAGCTCGTAGGAGTTGTTCTCGTTGTCCATGAGGAGGTCGAGGGGTATGATCATAGGAGAACAATACCGATCCGGAGCCCCGGAGTAAAGCGGGAGTTTAGTTCCCCAGGGGGATAAGTCCCACGAGCCCCCGGACGTCCTCGTCGGTAAACCGCAGCCCCCCGCCGAAGTAGGGAGTTATCCCGTCCACGTTCAGGATGTCCGCAACCCCGCCGGAGAGGTAGAGCCAGTACCAGGGACGATTCCGGTCGGGATGGTAGAAGGGAAAGACGGTCCCACCGGCCCGAATGTTCGGTCCCTCACCCCCGAAGTCGAATATCTCCCCGGAGACAACAAACTGGTCGACAAGCCGGAGGTCCAGACCGACGCCCCCGCTGCTCTCGATCAGCCCCCCCCGGAGCGTCACGGGACCGAAGTGCCGGGCGATGAGGGCGTTGAACCGTATCTCGTCGCTGGTTACCCTCCGCTCGGTCGTGGTGGTTGTGGTGCTGCCGCCGGTGGTAACCTCCTCCACGACCGTCTCCTCCTCGGTTACGCCGCCGGGGGTATCCACGACGCCGATCTGGTAGTACCCCTTCTCGCTCTCCGGGAGGAGACGAAGGGAGAACTCGCTCTGGGCCGCCTGCCGCTCGGTCAGGTAGGCAGACTCGAAGCCGACCTGGACACCGAGGCCCCGGATCTGCTTGACCAGCGCCTCGGTTTCCTCGGCGACGCCGACGACGCGGTTGTAGAGCTCGTCGTCGTAGACCGCCCGGCCGATGTTGCCTTCGCCGCTACGAACCTGGGCGGTAACCTCTTCGACATTCTGAATCGATCGCTGCATCGACACTATGGACCGGTCGATGTCCTCGTCGCGTCGATCCACCAGGAGGGAGATCCGCTCGACGGTCGCAGAAACTTCGGCGATTATCCGGGAGACCTCTTCGAGGTCCTGCGCCGAGCGACGATCTATCCGGTTCGCAATACGGTCGATGGCTAGAAGCGAGCTTTCGAGGATTTCGAGGTGCTGTCGCCTGAGCTCCTGCACCAAGCCCACTATTTCCTCTCCGGCGTTTTCGGCGGTCTCCAAGGTATCACCGAACTCGCCGTGCACCCGGACGTTCTGGATACGGTCGCCTCCCTGGAGCTGGGCCCCTCCCCTTCCCCCGGGCTCGAGCTCGATGATCGAGGTTCCAAGGAGTGATGAGGCCGCTTTGACCACGGCCGCGTCGGCGTAGAGCTCGACGTCTTCCGAAACCGCCAACACGACCATGGCACGCCCTTCCCGGAGCTGGATCGACTGTATCGTGCCGATCGGCACTCCCGCCATGAATATCTCGGAGTCAACGGTCAGCCCCGACGCGTCCTCCATAATTACATCCACCTGATAGGTATTCCGGCTCGAGAAGCCGTCCCAGGCGCGTACGATGTAGTACGTCCCGACAACGGCGACTGCAATGACAAAGAGACCTATTTTCGCAAGGCGACTCATTCTGCCCCCCCCTTAGTAAATGAGTTGTCGATAAACTCCCGGACGATCTCGTGACTCGAAGAAGAGACCTCCGGGACGCTCCCTACGGCGACTACGTTACCCTCGTGGAGAAACGCAACCTTGTCGGAAATTCGGAACGCCGCCGGGATGTCGTGGGTAATCAGAATACAGGTAAGGCCGAGCTCCTGGTTGACCCGAAGGACGACATCGTCGATGGTCCTGGCCAGAATCGGGTCGAGTCCCGAGGTCGGCTCGTCGAAGAGCAGTATCTTCGGCTTGATGGCCAAGGCTCGAGCGATGCCGATGCGCTTGCGTTGACCACCGGAGAGATGGGCCGGAAGCTCAGAATCGATCCCGGGTAGTTCGATCCAGTCGAGCATCTCCTGGACCCTCCGGTCGATCTGCCGGCGGTCCTTCATTCGGAGAACCTGCCGAAGGGGAAAGGCGATGTTTTGCCAGACGGTCATCGAATCGAAGAGGGCGTCGTGCTGGAAGGCGTACCCGAAGTCTTTGCGCAAATTGAGAATCTCGTCCCGGTCGAGGCCTTCGAGGGTCTTCCCTCCGAAGGTAATGACGCCGTCGTCCGGCGGCATCAGCCCGAGGATGCACTTGAAGAGGACGCTTTTCCCGGTGCCGCTCTGGCCGACGACGCTGGTAATCTCTCCTTCGATAAAGTCGAGGTCGATGCCCCTAAGGACCTTGAGACTTCCGAAGGATTTGTGGAGGTTTCGGACCTGGACGACCGCATTCACGTCCGACATATCAGCCCATCACCTTCATCAAAAGGCTGGCAAGAATGTAGTCCGCCACGAGGATGGCGACCGAGGAGGTGACGACGGCTTGGGTAGAGCTCTCGCCGACTCCCTTTGCGCCGCCGGAAGACTTCAGCCCGTCGTAGGTGCAAATGGTCGCTACGATAAACCCCATAACCGCCGCCTTGATCAGCCCCGCGGTAACGTCTACCGGCCGAAGATCGCTAAACATGCGATCGACGTAAACGGCCCCCTGAAGATCGTAGACCCCCGTGGCGACCACGTAGGAACCGATCACCCCCACGACGTTCGCGAGGAGGGTCAGGGCCGGAAACATAAGAACGGAAGCCCAGACCCGGGGAACCACGAGGTAGTCCACCGGGTTGACGGTCATCGTCTGGAGAGCGTCTATCTGCTCGGTTACCTTCATGCTGCCGAGCTCCGCCGCCATGGCCGAACCGTTTTTCCCGATCAGCATAAGGGTGGTGATGACCGGAGCGAGCTCCCGGGCGAGGGTAACCGCTACCGCAGAGCCGGTCGCAATCTCCGCTCGAAAGGGTTGCAGAAGACGGACCATCTGAAGGCTAAAGATCATTCCGATAGCCAGACTCGAAAGAGCGATAATCGGGACCGAGTTGACCCCGATCCGCTCCATCTGCTCGAACACCAGCCCGATGCGAAAAGGCCGCTTGACCGTGTAGCGGAGGGTATCGCCGACGAAGAGCGTGTACCGACCGGTCTCCTCGAGCTGCCTGAGTGCGGTCGTCAGAATGCCCGTACCGGCGCTGCGCTGCTTCATACTTCCATACTAAGCAAAACAATTACCAGTCGGATAGCCTAAAAAGTGGCGCGGTCTGGAACGCCTTCGCCGCAACACGGGCGACGAAAACCGTCTCTATTAGTCGAATCTCGTGAGATGCGTACGCAAAAGTATAACAAGTGCTGCGTCACACTGACACATATAGCGCTGTTAAGAACAGCAGGCCTCAGAATAACGCTATATCTAGTGGTTTTTTGAAGGAACCTCTTGATCGATACCGAAATCTTCCGATAAGCTAAGCGTCGAATCTTTTACTGAGCAGCGCGGTAAGCATTATTGGGAGGAAGATATGGCTCGATTGGTAGTCCATAAGCGAGATGGAAAACAGGTCCCCTTCGAAGCATCACGGATTGCCGCGGCGGTGTCCAAGGCGTACGACGCTGCGGGAATCTCGAAGGAGGAGAACCGGTTTGACGAGGTTGTTGATGCAATCGTAGAGAGTGTCCGGGAGAATTTTGCCGAGACGAGCCCCGGGGTCGAGGACATCCAGGATCTCGTCGAGAGGCACCTGGTGGGCCACGGCCTCTACGAGGTGTCGAAGCGCTACATCCTCTACCGGGAGGAGAGAAGACAGCGCCGGGAGGCTCTCCGGCAGGAGCGCATCCGCCTGGCCGGGGCCGGAAAGCTCAGCGTCACCAAGCGCTCGGGAGAAAAGGAGGCCTTCAACTACGCGAACCTCGAGGCTACGCTAAACCGAGCCGCAACCGGGATCGAGGAGCACGTCTCTCTTGATCTGGTCTTGAGAGAATCGTCCAAGACCCTCTTCGACGAAATGGGCACCGACCAGGTGGAACAGAACCTAGTTCTGGCGGCAACGGCGTTCATCGAACGGGATCCGGCGTACAATACCCTCGCCGCTCGGCTCCTCCGACAGAAACTCTACCGGGAGACCTTTCGCCGGTCCGTCGACGAAACCGAGTTCGACGCGGTCTACCGCCGGGGCTTCATAGACACCATCAGTCGCGGTGTCGAAGCCGGGATCTTTGACCCGGCCCTCGGCACCTTCGACCTCGACGCTTTGGCCGAGCAACTGGTGCCCGAACGGGACGACATGCTTACCTACCTCGGAACCCAGACGCTCTTCGAGCGCTACTTCGTCCGGATCGACGGCCACGTCGCGGAGACACCCCAGAGCTTCTGGATGCGCGTCTCGATGGGACTATCGATCAAGGAGGAGAACCCGGTGGCGCGGGCGGTCCAGTTCTACGGAGAGCTCTCCAACTTGCGCTTCGTCGCCTCGACACCGACCCTTTTCCATTCGGGACTGACCCATCCCCAGCTCTCCTCCTGCTACTTGAGCACCGTAAAGGACGACCTCTCTCACATCTTCAAGGTGATCGCCGACAACGCCCAGCTGTCCAAGTGGTCCGGAGGCATCGGAAACGACTGGACGAGCATTCGCGGGACCGGAGCCCTGATCAAGAGCACCCAGGTCGAGAGTCAGGGGGTCGTTCCATTTCTCAAGATTGCCAACGACACCACCGTGGCGATAAACCGAAGCGGGAAGCGCCGGGGCGCCACCTGCGCCTACCTCGAGACCTGGCATCTCGATATCGAGGATTTCCTCGACCTCCGGCGAAACACCGGAGACGACCGACGACGAACCCACGACATGAACACCGCCAACTGGATCCCCGATCTCTTTATGAAGCGGGTAAAGGCCGACGAAATGTGGACCCTCTTTTCCCCGGATGAAGTCCCCGACCTCCACGAAACCTACGGCAAGGATTTCGAAACCCGCTACCTCGAGTACGAGCGCCTGGCTCGGGAGGGAAAAATTCACAAGTGGAAGGAGGTCGAGGCACTCAAGCTCTGGCGAAAGATGCTTACCCGCCTCTTCGAGACGGGACACCCCTGGATCACCTTTAAGGATCCCTCGAACGTCCGGAGCCCCCAGGATCACGCCGGCGTCATCCATAATTCGAATCTCTGCACCGAGATCACCCTGAACAACTCCGAGGACGAGACCGCGGTCTGTAACCTTGGATCGGTAAACCTTGCGCGCCACGTCGGCCCCGAGGGCATCAACCCGGATACGATCGCGACGACCATCCGAACCGCGATGCGGATGCTCGACAACGTAATCGACATCAATTATTACCCCACCGAGGAGGCCCGACGGAGCAACATGCGCCACCGTCCCGTGGGCCTCGGTGTGATGGGCTTCCAGGATGCCCTCTTTACCGTTAGGTACCCTATGGACAGCCCCGACGCCGTCGACTTCGTCGACGAGGTTATGGAGCTTATCTCGTACAACGCTATCCTTGCTTCCAGCGAGCTCGCCGCCGAACGCGGCGCCTACGAGAGCTACCCGGGAAGCAAGTGGGACCGGGGACTCTTTCCTATCGACACCCTGGATATCCTCGAAGCCGAACGGGGGGAGAAACTTCACGTAGACCGGAAGAGCCGTCTCGACTGGACCCCGGTTCGGGACCACGTCGCCCGGCACGGTATGCGGAACTCCAACACCATGGCCATCGCCCCGACGGCGACCATAAGCAACATCGCAGGCTGCTTCCCCTGCATCGAGCCGATCTACAAAAACCTCTACGTCAAGGCCAACATGTCCGGCGAGTTCACCATCGTCAACGAGTACCTCGTCCGGGATCTGAAGGAGCGGGGCCTCTGGGGCGACGCGACCCTCGACCAACTGAAGTACTACGACGGCAACGTTTCGATGATGGAGGACGTCCCCAAAGAGCTCAAAGGGCTCTACAAGGAGGCCTTCGACATAGACGCCGTCGATCTGCTTCGCCTGACGGCCGTACGGAGCAAGTGGATCGATCAGAGCCAGAGTCACAACGTCTTTATCCGGGGCAGCTCCGGCAAAAAGCTCCACGAGACCTACATGGCCGCCTGGGAGATGGGGCTCAAGACGACCTACTACCTGAGGTCCCTCGGCGCTTCGCAGATAGAGAAATCGACCCTCGACGCCAAGAAGTACGGCTTTACCCAGAAGCGGCAGTACCAGGGCGGCAGTGGGGCAGGCGACACCCAGGAAGACACGATAATCGCCGACGGCGCCCCGGCACCGACGACCCCACCGGCGGCAAACAGCGCTCAGGTAGCCTCCCCGGCGCAGGCCGGCTCCCCGGGCCAAGCCGGTTCGGCAGGCCCGGCTGCTGCTGCCGGAGCCGACTCGAGTACCTTCGTGGCGAAGACCATGCCCGCAACCGAAGTAACGAATATCTGCAGCCTGACGGACCCCGATTGTGAGGCGTGCCAATGAGGGGTCCAGGAGATGTGGAAATGCTTCGCTGACCGAGCATTTTTCCACCGCTCCGCGGAAGAGTGCACCTTGAGTCAGAGGCGCATTCCACATCTCCTGACCTTAGGGGTGATGGGAGCTTTGCCGGCGGCGGCCGGGGTTACCGGCCGAGCCGCACGCTGTGGGCGGGACCCTCGGAGCGCCTCACCCGAACCGAGGCGGCCGTGGAAACACGGCGTCTGTCGTCCCGGAGACCGGGGCTGAGAGGTGCCTCAGACTCAGGGTAAGCAAAGCCGGCGCGTAGCGCCGCGGAAGGCCGCTCGGTCTGCGAAACCTCTCGGGACCGTGCATAGAACCAGGCCCGCCGCCGACTACGGCCGGGGGGCTGCCTGAGGTGCCGACGAAAGGGAAACCCACCGCACGCTGTGGGCGGGACCCTCGGAGCGCCTCAGACAACAACAGAACCAATCGGCGCGTAGCGCCGGGGACGGCAGCTCGGTCTGCGAAGCTCCGAGGGTCCCGTCCATAGCTATTTCGGGTGCCGCCAGGCATTTCGTCGGCACCTCAGGAGGACAAACGTGAGCATCATCAACAACTCAAAGACAGACCCTAACAAGATTCTGCCGATGACCTACAGCTGGGCCCGGCAGCACTACAAAGACGCCCTTGCGAATACCTGGACCCCGGAAGAGATTCCGATGCAGGACGACATCGAGCAGTGGAAAAACGACACGGCACTGACGGAGGAGGAGCGGAAGCTCATCCTCTGGAATCTCGGCTTCTTTTCTACTGCCGAGTCCCTGACCGCCAACAACATCGTCTTAGCGGTCTACAACCACGTGACGAACCCCGAGTGCCGGCAATACATGCTCCGGCAGGCCTTCGAGGAGGCGGTGCATACCGACACCTTTATCTACTGCTGCGACTCCTTGGGCCTCGACCCGGACTACATCTACGGCATGTACGAACAGATCCCGTCGATCAAAGAGATGGACGAATACGTCATCAACCTGACCACCAGCGTCCTCGACCCGACCTTCAATACCGAGGGAACGGAGAACATTCGGCAGTTTATCCACGACTTGGTCGGGTTCTACGTGATAATGGAGGGAATCTTCTTCTACGCCGGTTTCGCGATGATGCTGGCGATGAAGCGGCAGGGAAAGATGGTCGGAATCGGTGAACAGTTCGAGTACATCATGCGGGACGAAAGCCTCCACCTGGCCTTCGGGGTCGATCTTATCAACACGATAAAGGCGGAGTTTCCCGATGTCTGGACCCCGGATTTCAAGGCGGAGCTCACCGAGATGATCCGCGAGGCAGTGGCCCTCGAGGCAATCTACGCCGCCGACGCCTGCCCGGAAGGCATCCTCGGAATGAACGCGAAGCAGTTTATCGAGTACGTCGAGTACATCGCCGACCGTCGCCTGGAGCGGATCGGGCTGGAGAAGCTCTACGGCACGGAGAACCCCCTCCCCTGGATGAGCCAGGCCACAGACCTTTCTAAGGAGAAGAACTTCTTCGAGACCCGGGTAACCGAGTACCAGACGGGGAGTCTGAGCTGGGAGTAGGAGCCGAAAAGAACGCCGGTCCGGGACCTCTACCCCCGCACACGGACCACCCCCCGGCGGATAACCGCGACCCGGCGGGCAGATAGCCGCAGCGCCTCCTTGATACCGGTGGCCTCGAAGAGCACCAGGTTCGCCGGGGCCCCTTCCGAGATCCCGTAGCCCTCTAGACCCATGATCGCCGCCGGCTCCTCGGTTACCATGGAGAAAAGCCGAGGAAAGTCCCCCTCCCCCATCAAGTGGGCGACGTGCCCCGCCATCTTTGCAACCTCGAACATGTCCGCGTTCCCCAGTGGGTACCAGGGGTCCTCGTTGCAGTCCTGGGCCGCCGCGACCCGGAGGCCTGCTGCAATCAGCTCCTTGATCGGCGCCATGGCCCGGTGCGCCGGATGGCTGTAATGCCCCCCGAGGTGGACGTTGATCAGCGGGTTGACGACGACCGTTAGCTCGGCTCGGT
>CAZLDK010000014.1:0-25725 GCA_964558285.1 uncultured Spirochaetaceae bacterium
GTGGTTGGAAGGATGGCATCGTCGAGCGTCTGACCAAGGGCCTTGCCGGCCTGTGCGAGGCGCGTGGCATCCAGCGCATCCGGAAGCCTGCGAGCCTACGAGCAGCGACTGGTCGGCATCATCAAAGCCCTGGTTCACTCGGCCCGGATCCTCATTATGGACGAACCTACCGCGGCGCTCCCAGCTCGGGAGAGAGACCTGCTCCTCCAGAAGATCCTCCAGCTGAAAGCGTCCGGCTATTCGATCCTCTATGTGTCCCATCACTTGGAAGAGATCGTACAGGTAGCCGACGAGGTAGTCGCCCTTCGAGACGGGCGCGTCTCAGGATTCGAGTCTTCGACGCCGACGGTCCACCGCATGATCGAGCTTATGACCGGAGCAGACGTCTCTTCCCTCGCAGAAGTGTACGAGGGCTTAGAAGCGACAGCGTCCGAGGCAGGTGCGCACGCCGAAGAAGCCCAGTTCCGTTTTCAGATAACTCCCTCACCGGAGCCTCCCGAGGGTTCGGCGATTACCGAGCCGCTCAGCTTCTCTTTCCAGGGGGGTAGCACGACGCTTCTCTGCGGCATCGTCGGTTCCGGCGTTGGTGAGGTAGGGGAGGGGTTTTTCGGGACGAACCCCACGTGGACGGTGGAGTTCTCCGATGGCTCCGAAGCGGACGGCTCAGCCCTCAGAACCATCTCGAGCCCAAAGACCGCCATAGCCTACGGCATCGGCTATCTTCCAAACGACCGACGAAACCAAGGGGTGTTCCCCCATTTTTCGGTTAGAAAGAACCTGACCCTTCCGGCGCTCTCCCTCGTTTCCACCGTGACGGGACACATTCTCGAGGCCAAAGAAAAGAGCTCTGTTCTGGGGCAAGTACGCGAACTATCGGTTAAATGCTCTTCCCCGGAGCAACCCATCCTGCAATTGAGCGGTGGGAATCAGCAAAAGGTGATGCTTGCCAGGTGGCTTTTTGCCGAATCTGCAATTCTGATCTTGAACGAGCCTACCCAAGGAATCGACGTGAACGCGAAGAAAGACGTCGCGGCCCTCTTGAAGAACTACACCGACTTTGGAGGTGCCTGCGTGGTTGTAACCACCGACCCCGAGGAGTTCCTCTCGCTGGCGGATCGTTGCATCGTCATGCGCCGGGGAAAGGTCGTCCGCGACTTTCTAGGGCGCGACATATCCAAGAGCGAGATTACCCACGCCATGCTTACCCAAGAAACCGAAGGAGAACCGAGTTGACCACAACCGAGACACGCAAAAGACCCCTCGCCAAACAGGCTCTTCGGGCGGAGAACATCGGACTCTACCTCGTCCTCGTCGGGATTCTGGTCTTCTTTAGTATCGCCTCTCCCTATTTCCTGACGCTTCGAAACCTCATGGACATCCTTCGGCAATCGACATTTGTGCTGGTTGCCGCCCTGGGGATGACCCTGGTGATAATGACCTCGGGAATCGATCTTTCGGTGGGCTCCGTCCTTGGTGTGTCGGCGGGGGTAACCAGCGTTGTCCTTATCCAGGGGCAGCCAACCGTCGTTGCCATCCTTGCCGGTCTGGCCGTGGGTGTGGCCTGCGGCTACCTCAACAGCGTAATCATTACCCGCCTCGGGGTAACAGATCTTATCGCTACGCTTTCGACCTTGAGCATCTACCGCGGAATCCTCTTTATGATGACCCAGGGGGTTCCTTTTCAGGCTTTCGCCCGGCCGAGCTTCTCGGTGCTGGGTCGGGGAAACCTCTGGGTGATACCGGTGCCCATCATTATCGCCCTCTTCTTCTTTTTGATACTCGGCTATCTGCTCCGGAAGACCGTCTTCGGGCGGCATGTCCTTGCGACCGGATCAAACCGGGAGGCCGCCGTTCTTTCGGGCATCCGGGTCAATCGGGTCAAAACCGGGGTCTACATCATCTCGGGATTCACCGCGGCCGCCTCCGGCATTATGCTCGCGGCCCGTCTCTCTTCGGTGCCCCCCGATCTCGGGTCCGGTTACGAACTCTCTGTAATCGCCGCGGTGGTAATCGGCGGTACCTCGCTTTTCGGTGGCGCCGGCTCGGTGGCCGGTACCTTTGTCGGGGCCTTGATGGTGGCGATTATAGGGAACGGTCTGATTCTCCTAAACGTCAATCCCTTCTACCAATACGTCATCAACGGACTGCTAATAATCTTTGCGGTCGCGGTAAACGGAGCTCGAAGAAGGCGTTCCTCTTAGAGGACGCAAGAAGATACGCTACACACTCAAGGAGGTGTAAGATGAAGAAAAGCACAACGCTTTTGGCCCTGGTACTCGCTACGCTATTGCTGGCGCCGGCGCTCTTTGCCGCGGGTCAGGGTGATGCGGACGACGGTACCATCCGAATCGGCATTGCCCCACCGGCGGATTCTGAGTTCTATCAGTTGATCAAGTCGGGTATCGAGGAAGGCATCCGCGACCGGGGAATCGACAACGTCGAGTTGCTCTGGCAGACGCCGCAGAGCCACCAGGCCGTGGAGGACCAACAGCGCATCGTAGAGGCCTGGATTACCGCCCAGCTCGATGCCATCGCCGTCACCACCGTCGGCGACCTCTACGCCATGGACGCCCTGTTCGACGAAGGAACCGACGCCGGCATCGCGATGTTCTTTCTGAACATGGCGGAGCCCCAGCTTGAGGGGGTCGTGGACTATGACAACTTTGTCTCCTCGGTTGGATACAACAACTTCGAGGCCGCCCGCATTCTCGGAGACTGGGTCTTGGAAAACGTGGGAAATTCCGGGAAGGCCGCGGTACTCCTGGGAACCCCCGGTGTCCACGCCAACCATCGGCTGGAAGGATTCCTGGAGGCCCTCGAGGGCAGCGATTGGGAAATCGTATCGACGCAGCAGGCCGACTGGGTTCGGGATAAGGGACAAAGCGTCGCGGAGACCATCCTCCAGGCGAACCCGGACCTGGACCTCATCTACGGGCAGAACGACGAGATGGCCCTTGGGGCGTATCAGGCCGTGGTAGACCGGGGTCTCGAGGATCAAGTTGCCGTAGTCGGGCTCGACGGAGTCCGGGCGGCGGTTTCCTCCGTGGAAGACGGGGAGCTGACCGCGACGATGAACGTGGCCCCGAAGAAGATGGGCTACCAGCTTATCAACGACATCTTTGATCACCTCGAGGGCAAAGACGTGCCGAAGATCCACGACATCGAGGTCTTCGTGACCGACGAAGACCGAGCGGCCGAGGACTTGGCAGTATTCCAATAGAGACCCGTGCAGTAGTACGAGATTTCTCACCAGAGGCGGGGCCCTAGGGCCTCGCCTCATCGATCCTTCAGTGTTGAGGGGCTACCGTGGCGACCAGCTTTGTGACAACGAGCGAACGAATAACCTTTCGGGGACGGCCCACGGTCGCGCTCCGGACGGAGGCGACCGAGGCGGTCTTTTTCGAAGAGTTTGGGGCAAAGCTGGTCTCCTTCCGGGACCGGGCCGAAAACGGGGCCCGGGGCTACGAATACCTGACCCAGGGCACCCAGGCGATCCATCCCGCCGCGGTCTACGATTCCAACTACGCCGAGAACGACCTCTGCGGAGCCGACGACATGTTTCCCTCGATCAACGCCGGTCCCTATCCGACGTACCCCTGGCAGGGAGTCCATTGCCCGGACCATGGTGAGCTCTGGGCCCTCCCGTGGAGCCTTTTTGTGGAGGAAGAGAACCTCGTATGCGAGGCCTTCGGTGTCCGGTTGCCCTATCGCTTCCGCCGGACAGTCTCCTTTGCCGGCCCCCGAACCATGCGCTTCGACTACGAAATCGAAAACCGAACGCCCTTCCCAATGCCCGGCATCTGGGCCTTTCACCCGCTTTTCGAATGTCGTGAGGAGGCAAACATTGTGTTACCGGACAGCGTTCGGACCATCGTCAACACGTTAGACCTACACAACCGCCTTGGCGCTGTCGGGAGGGTTCACGGCTGGCCCAGGACACAGGACAAGGCGGGGGAGGCTTACGACCTCCACCGCGTCGTTCCCAACACCGGGGTCTGTGAAAAATTCTGGGCAGAAGAGGCGCTGGACCGGGGCGAGGTGCGTCTGGAGTTTCCTCGGTCCGGTAGATTCGTCGCGGTCCGCTTCCCCGTGGATGCGGTTCCCTACGTCGGTATCTGGAAGAACCAGGGGGGACTTCTGGGACAGAACAACGTCTCGATTGAGCCCGCCACCGGTGCTCTGGACGATTTGGGCGTATCCCACGCCTTCGGGCGACACGGCACAGTACAGCCTCGATCGGTCTGCCGCTTCTGGATGGAGATTGAACATGGCCAATGCAGCTAAAGAGAGAATGACGGCACTCCGAAAGCTCGACCCGGGACACGGGCTCACCCTGGTGGACGTGGAGGTGCCCGATCCCACCGAAGGGATGGCGTTGATAAAGGTGCAACGGGCAGCGGTCTGCGGCACCGACGTTCACTTGCTCCACGACCGTTTCGCCAATTCTCCCCCCTTTACCCTGGGTCACGAGTTCTCCGGAGTAGTTGAGGCTCTGGGCCCCGGCGCCACGGGGGTGAAGATAGGCGACCGGGTGGTGAGTGAGAATAATCCCTTCGCCTGCGGGGAGTGCCGGGTCTGCAAAAAGGGCTTTCCGAACCTCTGTCCCCATAAGAAGGCGATGGGGATCCACTCCGACGGCGCCTTCGCGCCGTACGTGCTTCTGCCGGCTTCTCTGCTGCACGTTATTCCGGAAGGGGTCAGCATGGACGCCGCGGCCCTTATGGAGCCCACGGCAGTTGCCGCCCACGCTGTCTCCCCGCCCTGCGGCATAGACGAGGGTGACGTTGTCGTTGTCTTAGGGCCCGGCGCCATCGGCCTGTTGTGTGGCGAGATTGCGCTGGCCCTTGGCGCCGCCCGGGTAGTGATTGCGGGAACCTGTGTCGACGCCGACTCCCGCTTTCCTTTGGCGAAACGCCTCGGGATGGAGCCGGTGAATGTGGAAACCGAAGACCTGCAGGCGAAGGTGGTCGAGGCCACCGACGGACTCGGCGCCGATGTCGTGGTCGAGGCGTCCGGGAGCCCCCGGGCGGTACAAATGCTCGAACAGCTGGCCCGGAGAGCGGGACGGGTTTCGGTTGTCGGCATAACCGGCCGGGACTCCATCGAGATTCCCTGGGATCGGTGGATCGGAAAGGGACTGACCTGCCACTTCTCCTACGGTTCCCTGAGGCAGGATTGGGAGTTGGGCTTGCGGCTTCTCAAAGAGGGAAGGATCGATACCGAATCGCTGATTACTCATCGCTATCCCCTCAAGGATTGGGCCCTGGCGTTAGCGGCCACGGAGAAGCAGACGAGTATTCGCTCCCTCTTCGAGATTGGAGAAGAGAAATGAAGACAGAGCACGCAGAGGCGCTTCGAAAGGGAATATATAAGCTCGATCTTTCCGGGGACCGCGTTCTCCTGGTAATTCCCGACGGCACCCGGACCGTACCCGTCGGGGAGTTTATCAAGATTATCTGGCCGGCGCTCCGAGGCCGGGTCAAGGTCCTAGACGTCATTATTGCCCTGGGTACCCACCAACCGATGAGCGAGGAGGCGATCAACCGTCACCTGGACCTTACGCCGGCGGAGCGCTCCGGGGAGTACCGGGAGATGGACGTCGCGAACCACGTCTGGGACGACCCGGATAAGCTTTCGGCAATCGGCACCATCTCGGCTGAAGAGATGGAAGAACTCACCGAAGGGCGCCTTGCTGAGCCCCTCGATATCACCATCACGAAGCGCATCTTCGACTACGACCGGGTGCTTATTCTGAGCCCCGTCTTTCCCCACGAGCTGGTTGGAATGTCCGGGGGCTACAAGTACTTCTTTCCGGGAATCAGTGGGCCGGGTATTATCGACTTGACCCACTGGCTCGCGGCCCTCACCGGAAACCTCAAGACAATCGGCAAACTCGACACGCCCTTCCGCCGGGTCGTAAACGCCGCATCGCGCTTTGTTTCCCTGCCGACCCACGCCATCTGCACCGTTATTCATAACGGAGAGGTGGATGGTGTCTGGGTAGGCGATGTCCTCGAAAGCTGGGAAAAGGCGGCGAAGCACGCGCAGCGGACTCACGTCGTCCGCAAGCCTCGCATGTACCATTCCGTCCTCGCCTGTCCACCGACTATGTACGAAGACCTGTGGACCGGTGGAAAGTCGATCTACAAGGTGGAGCCTGTTATCGAGCCCGGGGGCGAGATTACCGTCTACGCACCCCACATCACCTCGCTATCGGTTACCCACGAGCATCATCTGTTAATCTGCGGCTACCACTGTAGCGAGTACTTCCAGGCTCATCTCGACGAGCTATCCGAAGTCCCCCGAGGGGTCCTCGGCGTTGCCTCCTACATCTGCGGGACGGGAAGCTACGACGGCGTAACCGAGCGGCCTCGGATGAAGGTTAAGCTCGCGACAGGGATCCCCAGAGAGACAGTAGAGGCGGTAGGCTTTGAGTACGTCGACCCGGACTCCATCGACATCGAAGCCTGGCGGGACCGGGAGGAGGAAGGGATTCTTCTCGTGGAGCGGGCAGGGGAGACCCTCTACCGCCTGGAGAACGACCAGGCCTAGACCCCGTAGAACTCCTGGCAGTTGTCGTGGAACAGCATTCGCTCTTCGGCGCCGGAGACTCCTGACAGCTTTTTAAGCGTTTCCACACAGGTAGGGTAGGTCGCCGCCATGGAAGACACCGGCCAGTCTCCGGCAAAGAAGCAGCGCTCGATGCCAAAGCCGTCGAAGATGGCGTCGGTGTAGGGCCGCAGCTCCTCGAGGGTCCAGTTTTCGTGGTCCGCCTCGGTAGCGAGGGAAGAGGTCTTGCACCAGAGGTTTGGGCGCCGGGCCAGCTCTTTGATCTCCCCTCGCCAGGGGTCCAGAAGCCCCTTAGCTATCCCCGGCTTGCCTATGTGGTCTAGGACCATGGGTACCGACGGACAGCGATCGACAAACTGTGCCGCAATCGCGGTATGACGGTAGTCGATGCAGAGGTCGAAGGTCAGACCGTACTCGGCCAAGAGATTGACCCCCCGGACAAAATCGGGACGGAGCATGAACTCCAGGTCCTCCTCGAATTGAACGATGCGTCGAATACCCTTTACCAATGGGTTGGATTTAAGCCAATCCAGCTCCGGGCGCACGGCGTCACCCTTCTCCAGGGGGCAGTAAGACACGATGCCCCGAATTCGCTTGTCTTGCGCCTCCGCCAGCTCGGTGACCCACTCAACCTCTTCGGTGTACTTAGATGGCTCAATCTCGCACTGGACGAAGACCATCTTTTCGACGGTTAATCCTTCGGTGGCCTGGTTGTAATCCTCTAGAAGGAAAGATCGTTTGAGCACCGGTACCTCGTCGAGCCAGGGATAGTACCATCGATCGACATCCCAGACGTGGAGGTGGCCGTCGACAATCGGGGTTTTGACGGTTGTAGAATCCATATCGCTACCTCTTACCAGCTCCCTGCGTTTATGGTCGTCTCGCCGACGCCTTCGGGGCCCATGGACAGGTATCCACCATCAACACTCAAGTGGGTGCCGGTAACGAAGGAGGCGTCATCGCTCAAGAGGAAGAGGGTCGGGCCGGCACATTCGACCGCTTCCGCGGTTCGCCGTGGCATGTGGTAGCTTCCCCAGACCGGTTCCCACTTCTTTCGGCCGCCGCCGTCGAGCTGCGCTGCTTTGTCGACTTCCCGGGTCCAGACCCAGGCGGGGTCTACGCTGTTTACCCGAATCTTGTACTTTGCAAGGTCGAGGGCCTGGCACTTCGTAAGCTGGTTTACGGCGCCTTTTGACATGTTGTAGGTCCAGCGGTTTATCTGGGCGATGTGCGCCGAGATGCTCGACATATTGACGACGGCGCCGCCTCCCGCCTTCTTCATCGGTCCGATGCAGAACTGCACCATTCTCGCGTAGGCGATAGGTCCTGTGTTGAAGCTTCGAAGAAAGTCGTCTATCTCCGCGTCTTCGCCCTTGGCGACGAAGGAAAACGCGTTGTTCACCAGGTAGTTCACCGTTCCCCAGGCGGCCACGGTCTTGTCGACGATCTCTTTCCGAAAACCGTCGTCGGCCATGTCGCCCTGGAGGAACATCACCGTAAACCCCGCGGCCTTTAGCTCCTTCTCCGTCTGGACTCCGGCGTCGCTGATTCCCGAGAAGGTAACCTTGGCTCCTTCTCGACAGAGCTCCTCGACGATCGCCTTCCCGATGCCTGAGGACCCGCCGGTGACGATAGCGACCCTGTCGCGAAACCGGTCCGTTACTGCTGTTCGTTGTATGTCCATTGTTTCCTCCTATGTGGCTCGACTCGCGCTCCACCGCTTCTGTAGTAGGTCAAAGAGCACGGCCCCAATTATGATTGCCCCTGTTGCAAAGTCCTGCCAGAAGATGTTGATCTGAGAGAGGTTTAGAAAGTTGCGGATCATGGCGATGATGACGACGCCGATGATCGTACGGAGAATGTTGCCCTGGCCGCCGTGGAGGCTGGTGCCGCCGATGACGACCGCGGCGATTACCTCGAACTCGAGCCCCCGAGCCGTATCCGCTTGGATTGCTCCGATCCGGGCTAAGAGAATGTTTCCCGCGAAGGACGCGGTAAGTCCCACGATGACGAGGGTTGCGAACTTGACCCGATCGGCACGAATACCCGAAAGAATCGCTACCCGCTTGTTGGCCCCTACGGCGTAGACCTTCTTGCCGAATGCGGTTCTCGTCAAGAGAACAAATCCGACTAGATAGAAGCTCAGTGCGATGATAAAGGGCAGCGGTATACCCAAAACGAAGCCCTGTCCGATTACTTTGAAGGACTCTGGGATATTCGCGATTACCTGGCCGTCGGTCACGACAAAGGCAAGACTCCGGGCCATCATCAGCATTCCAAGAGTGGCGATAAAGGAAGGGACCCGTCCCTTCAGAATTACCGTAGAATTGAAGACTCCCAGGGCGGGTCCAACGAGTAAGGAGATCAGAAACCCCGGAAAGATGCCGTACTGCTTGATGAGGACCGCGCTCACCGAAGCGGTCAGGGCTACCACGGAGCCGACCGAAAGATCGAACTCCCCCGAAATCATGACGATGGTCATTCCCGAGGCCACAATCAGCATCGGTGCCATCTGAGCCATCAGGTTCGTCAGGTTTATCTTGCTCAAGAACCGCGGGGTTATGATCGTGATGACGGTAACCAGAAGTACCAACACGACGAGAGATTGGAAGAGACCGTCCGACTGATCTATGAGCTTTCTAATTCGACCCTGACCCGTTAGCTTTGCGTTTTCTGTTGCTGTTGTGTCCATGTTTCTCCACCGAGCGCTGCGCTCACGATTCTGTCTTTCTGCACGTCATCGCCCTCGAATTCTGCGATGATGCGACCCCGAAACATCACGAGGACTCGGTCGCACATTAGCTCCAGCTCCTCGTACTCTGCCGTCAGAAGCAGGACGCCCACCCCCTTCGCGGCGATAGACCGGACGATGGCGCGGATCTCTTCCTTCGATCCTACGTCGATGCCGATCGTCGGCTCGTCGAGGATGAACACCGACGGGTTCGTCTCCAGCCATTTGGCAAGGAGGACCTTCTGCTGGTTTCCACCGCTGAGTGTGTTGATGAGCGCTTCGGCACTCCCCGCCTTGATTGAGAGCCGGCTAATGCTCGCCTCCCCGGTAGCAACCATCTGATTCTTGTCTATGAGCCCCAGAGAGTTCTGAAATCGTTTCAGAACCGGAAGGCAGATGTTCTCGAAGATCGGGAAGCCCGGCAGAATTCCTTCTTTCAGTCGGTCGTTAGTAAGCAGTGCCACACCGTTGTCCACGGCGTCGAAGGGCGAAGCCAGGGGCAAGGACCCTCCGGCGACACTAACGTGGCCTTCGCGTTCTCCCCCTCCGGAGAACCCAAAAAGGGCCTTCGAAAGGTCCTGGAGGCCGGATCCCACGATGCCTGTTGCCCCGAGTATCTCTCCTTTCCGAAGATCAAAGGAGATGTCGTGGATGCGTCCCTTTATACTCAGTCCCCGAACCGAAAGCGCCGTCTCCGGCTCTACTCGCCTGTCGTGATCGGCCTTTTGAGGTTTGGGGAGGGCTTTGCCCAGCATGTCCACTACTATCTCGCCGACGGAGGATTCCCTCCGGTCGCGTTTCGCGACCACTCGGCCGTCTCGGAGCACAGTGATGTCATCGCAGACTTCGAAGACCTCCGAAAGGTAGTGGGAAATAAACACCACCGCGACCCCGTTTCCTGCCAGCTTACGAATAAGGTCGTGGACTATGCGAATTCCTTCCTCGGTAAGCGACGAGGTGGGTTCGTCCATCAGAAGGATTCGAGCGTTCAAGCTGACCGCCCGGAGTATTTGGATGAGCTTCTTCTGGTCGTTCGGAAGCTGTGAGACCACCGTTGTCGGGTCAATTTCTATTCCATGACGGTCGAAGGTCTCGACGACGTAGCGCCGCGTAGCCCGGCGATTCACGAGCCCCAAGAAGGGATGGGTAAGCTCGTTGTTTAGAAGGATGTTCTCTTCGACGGTCAACGAATCGATCAGGTTGAGGTCCTGGTGGATCGTCACCACACCCTGGTTAATGGCATCCTGAGTGTCTCGGGGCCTGTAGGAAGTGGCGTCGAGGAACATCTCGCCGCTATCTTGTTCGTGGACACCGGCTATGATTCGGAACAGAGTACTCTTCCCGGCTCCATTCGCCCCGACGAGTCCGTGGACCTTCCCGCTTTGGACCGAGAAGTCGACGTCGGCCAGGGCTTGGACACCCGGGAACCCCTTTGATATATCCCGACATTCTAAGAGCCCGTGTTGGCTCTCTGCCATACTGCTCCTCCCTTTTACAGGCTCTGGACAGCCGAGGGGTGCCCAGAGCCTACCGAAGATTTCGGGTAGTTAAGAAAAGGAAAGAGCTATTCGCCGACCACCTGTGGGTCTTGAGCGAACTGGCCGGCCGTTTCGAGGGTGCACAGTTGAGTGGGAATGTCGAGACGGTCCTGTGGATCGCCACCGGTTAGGTAGGTCATCATCGAATTGACGCCCTCGTACCCCATCTTGAAGGGATCCTGCACGATGAGCCCAAGGATTTCGCCGTCGAGGACCATCTGGTAAGAAACGGGATCGATATCGAAGGAAACCAGCTTGACGTCGGTCCGTCCCGCTGCTTCCAAAGCCGCGTAGGCTCCCTGTGCTGGGTTTGCGTTGAAGAAGAACACCCCGGCGATATCCGGAATAGCGACCAGTGTGTCTTCCATCAGCCGGCGTCCTTCTTCCATGCTCAGCTTCATGGTTTTCTCTTGCTGTACGTCCAGCCCCAACTCTTGGGCTCGGTCTTCAAACCCGGCCTGCCGATTCTGGGCGTTGTTACTCGCTGGAGCGTGGTCGAAGGTGATGACCTTGGCCCCGGCGGGGACGTGCTCAGCCATCAGTTCGGCACCGGAAACGCCGCCTTCGTAGTTATCCGTGATGATGAAAGTTAGCATCTCCCCGGACTCGAGGCCGATATCGGTGACGACCACGGGGATGTCGTTGCGATTGTAGATGTTCTTTACCGGTTCAGCGAGAACAACGCTGTCGCCGGGAAAAAGAATCAGACCATCGACGCCCTGGGCGGCCAGGTCTTCTAAGTCGGCAACCTGCTTCGACGTGTCCGTCAGTCCGCCGTCGGTAAAGATCAGTTCTACGTCGTAACCTTGCTCCCGCCACTCTTCCGCTGCCTGCCGAGCGCCGGCGGCCATTGTCCGGGAGAATGGGATGGTGCCCCAGAACTGGGAGTAGCCTATGGTGAACGACTCTTGGTCTCCTTCCTCTCCCTGGCCGGCCGCAAAGAGACTCCCGGAAACCGCGATAACCAGAATCATTGTAACCGCAAATAGCCTATTCATTTCTCGATCCTCCTAATTGATCTTTGTCGACAGACTATTGCAGGAGTTGTGCCAAATCGGCGTCCGATTGGGAGCGTTGCGTAAGTCTTTCTGCAGAAGCTATTTGAGGTATCTTTGCTCTCCTCCGCCGGTCGGTGAGCTCGTGCAAGGTAACGAACTGGGGGTGGCAGAGTGTTACCGGGGTTACAAGCATTCAATGGTTTTCCCTCGCCGGGTGTCGTGGGTTTCTCAGGCGTCGCCAGCCCACGTTTGCCAGCATCGAGACAAGTATTATCGCCCCGGAGATCGAGTCGTTCCAGAACATGTCGATTTGCGAAAGATTGATTGCGTTGCGGATAATACCGATGATTAGGACCCCGACGATGGTCATGAGTGCGTTGCCCCGCCCTCCGGACAGGGCTGTCCCACCGACGATTACCCCGGCGAGGACCTCTAGTTCCAGGTTGCGAGCCGCGTCGGCCTGGACCGCCATAATGCGCGACAACAAAAGGGCCCCCGATAAGCCGGCGAAGAGACCCGAAATCAAGAAGGCGCGAAACTTCACCTTGGAGGTCCGGATGCCACAGAGACGGGCCGCCTCTTCGTTGCTTCCGACGGCGTAGACATACCGACCGTATCGCGTCTTTTTCAGTATCCAGTGGGTTAGGGCGTAGATCGCAGCGACGTGTAAGAAGAGGATAGGAACACCCAGCGGCTCGGCGTGGCTAAGGGCCCGAAAACCGGGCACGGCTACCGGGATGACGCGTGCCTGAGATGTTACAAAAGAGAGACTGCGAACGATCATCATCGTGCTCAGGGTTGTTATCAAGGACGGCGTGGAAAGATAGGCAACGAAGAGACCATTGATCGCCCCAACCGCAAGCCCGACGCCGAGGCCCCCCAGTACCCCCGGAAGAACGCCGAAACGGGAAATGCCCAAAGCGCAGGTGATGGCGCTCAAGGCAACCGTCGATCCCACCGAAATGTCGAACTCACCGCTTATCATGACGATGGTAACCCCGGCGGCGACGACGAGGGTCATGGCCAACTGTCGAAAGAGGTTGTAGAGGTTAGTGACGGTGAAAAAGTGAGGCAAGAACACCGACAGAAGCGAGAAGACTATGAGGAGCACGAAGATCGCCGGGTAGGCTCCCAGGGAGGGTTTCGTGCCGATCCTAGTCGCAGGTTTCGCAGGGAAGCTTGACGACAACCTGGGTCCCCTTGTCTAATCGGCGGGCTTCAATCGTGCCGCCGTGGCGTTTGATGATGCTGAAGGAAAGTGATAATCCCAAGCCGCTGTTCTTGGCCGATTGCTTCTTTGTCGAGAAGAACGGCAAGAAGATCGAATTGATCTCCCCCTCGGGAATCCCGACACCCGTGTCTTCGAATACAACAGCGACGGTTCCATCGTCACTGTCCGCCGCGACGCTAATCGACAGCGTTCCCCCGTCGGGCATCGCCTCGAAGCTGTTCTTTAGCACGTTCAGAAAGACTTGACGGATTTCGGTTTTGTTCGCCGCGATGGTCGGAAGCCCCTCCTCGCAGCGATAAGCCAGCTCGATGTTTCGCCGCTCGGCACCGAGGCGCAGCAGCCGCATCAAGTCCCTCAGGATGTAGTCGACGTCCATCTGCTCCCCGACCGTCGTTCCCGGGTTTCCGGAGAACGAGATAAGGTTGTGGATAATCTGCGAGATGCTCGTCACCTCCTCCCGAATGCTCTTTGCCGCCACCGTTATCGCCGTATCTCGGGTATTCATTCCGATTTCTTCGACCAGGTAGTTTATGATTTCGAGAGGGTTATTGATCTCGTGGGCGACGCCTTCCGCCAAGAGGCCGACGGAGGAAATATTCTCGGTGAGCATCAGCTTCTCCCGCAATCGCTCTTGCTCGGTTATGTCATCCAGGAGGATGATGCTCCCGATGCAAATCTGTCCATCGACGATGGGCAATGTCTTTGCCTGGCAGACAAGATCTCGCTGATTTATCTGGACGTTGACGCGGTAGAATATCTGGGAGCGTTTCTCCTCGATAGACGAACGGATAAGCTCCACCAGCTCGGGACTGCCGGCGAAGACGTCGAGGACGCTTGCATCCAAGAGCTCCGCTGCCCGCCGCCCGGAGAAACTCTCGATTCGTTTGTTGACGATGCGAATAGATAGGGTGTCGTCCACGACGAGGATGTTGACCGGTAGATTCTGGAGAATCGCCTCGTTGTACTTTACGTACCGGAAGAAGTCCGGGCTCGCCGTATAGTTGTCGTTAAAGTTAGTGTAGGCCATCTGGACCAGGTGAATCTTTTCTACCCGGCCAACGTCTTCGGTGTAGATGACCCGTCCTTCTTTCAGGACGGAGATCCGGTCGGCTATTTCGAATACATCGTCCACTCGATGGGTGATGATGACGGTCGTCGTCTTCTGGCGGCGAATCTCCCGTATTAAGGATACGATTCGGCCTAGGTGGTCGGTTGTGATCTTCTCCAGGGCTTCATCGAGAATCAAGAGTCGTGGATTTCGCCGAAGCTGTTTGCACACGTCGATGAGAACGCGCTCGGAGAGTCGGAGGCTCTTGATAGGCCTATCTGCGTCAAGATGGATCCCCAACTCCCCGAGATAGCGGCCAACCTCCTGAGCGACCCGGCGCCGATTGAAGATGAAGGGCACGTTTTCGTCGGGTTGGAGAAAGAAGTAGTCACCGACGGTCATGTCCTCGAAGAATGGGTTGTGTTGATGGACGATCTGGATGCCGTGTTGCTGAGCCTGGGGTATCCGAAAACTCGAATACTCTTTTCCGAAGAGGGAAAGCGTCCCCGAATCGAAGTCCTGGTGACCCGAAAGAACCTTGGCAAGGGTGGACTTCCCGGCGCCGTGTTCTCCGATAATGGCGTGGATCTCGCCCTCCCGGAATCCAATCGTGACATCGCGCAGCGCCTCCACGGAGCCGTAGACGACGGATATGCCCTTCGCTTGAATGAGGGTAGCCAGATCAGTATTCAATCTCGAACTTCTTTAGCTTCTCATAGAGGGTCTTCCTGCTGACCCCAAGAAGCTCCGCGGCTCGTTTCTTGTTGTACCGCGTCCGTTCCAACACCGCAGAAATGGTCCGGCGATCGAGGCCGTTTCGCCGGCCGGAAGATGAAGAAACAGTCGCCGGTGTTTCCCGTAAGAACGGTGGCAGGTGTTCAACGTCAATCGTACTGCCGTTCGCCATCGCAGTACTGTACTGGATGACGTTCTTCAGCTCTCGGGTATTCCCCGGCCAGTGGTAACCCAACAGAATATCCATGACTCGTTTGTGGACCTGCGGATAATTGGCGTCGTGGACGCTGGTCTTGCTAAGAAAATGTTCAACGAGAATCGGCACGTCCTGGATGTGTTCCCTGAGCGGCGGCACGTGGAGGACGGCGGTGTTGATCCGATAGTAGAGGTCCTCGCGAAACTCCTTGGAATCCATCAGCTCACCGAGGTCCTTATTGGTTGCCGCGACCATCCGGACATCTACGGTTATCGTTTTGGAACCGCCGATCCGTCGCACCTCGTTGTTTTGAAGTGCTCGGAGGATCTTTGCCTGGATCGATAGGCTCATGTCGCCGATTTCGTCGAGAAAGAGGGTGCCGGTATTCGCTTGCTCGAAGAGGCCCTTGTAGGTGCTTTGAGCACCGGTAAAAGCGTGTTTCTCGTGTCCGAAGAGCTCGTTCTCCAAAAGGGACTCGGAGAACGATGAGGAGTTCACCTTTACCAACGGCTTGTCGCCACGGCGCGACTTTGAGTGGATGAAGTCGGCAAAGACCTCTTTCCCCGTCCCACTTTCGCCGACAAGAAGCACCGGTAGGTCAGTCGTGCTCAGCTTTGTGGCCTTTTCTATCAAGTCCAGCATAACGGGAGAGTTGCTCCGGAGGCAGTAGCTGCTGTTCAAGAGCTGTCCCCGGAGAGAAGAGTTCTCCTTGCAGAGGTTTCGAAATCGAATAGCCTTTTCGATGGTCTTTCGCAGAACGTTACTGTCCACAGGCTTCTGGATGTAGTCGTAGGCGCCATCTCGCATCGCCTGGACGGCAGTCGGTACCGTAGCGTACCCCGTCACAATGATCACCTGTAACAGCGGATCGGCTTTCAGGAAGGCCGGAAGCCCCTCGAGGCCATTCTCGTCCTTCAACCGCAAATCGAGAATGACAACACTGATCTCCCGTTCTTCGATGGCCCGGAGAGCATCACCGAGGTTTGTCGCGGTGATTACGTCGTATCCATCGGAGGAGAAGCGCCCCTTCATCAGCCCCAGGAGCTTTTCGTTGTCGTCAACTATCAGTATTCGATCCACGCCTGCCGACAAGCTTAAACCCGAAATTCCGTGCTGTAAAGAAAAAGAAACAATATGGAAGGTTACAGAGTGTTTAGTTACAGGCGGGGCGACGCCCTGGTTACCGACAAGTCAACGACGCGTCGATCGAAGGGTCGATTTGGTTAACTCTATTTGTTTGATAGAGTTAACGCGCTCGGCCCTTTGTCTTGTAGAGTTGGCATACCGCTTGAATGTGGATAGTGAATCTTGTTCAGGTTAAAGGAGATACTATGGGCGCCTTAGCGGTTAGAGAGACTACTTTCGGGGACTACGACAACTGTGTGTCACTTTCCAACGGCGATGTGGAGATTGTTGCCTCCCGAAGCTTCGGGCCGAGGGTGCTCCGTTACGGTTTGCTCAATCGCCCGAACGCCTTTCTATCCGGGTCGGCACTTAGCGTGCCGTCATACGATTCGGAGTGGAGGCTTTACGGGGGGCACCGGCTTTGGTGCAGTCCTGAGCTTTACCCCAGGACCTACGAGCCGGATAACGAACCGATAGATGTCGAGGAAACTGATACAGGAATTGTCCTGCGAAAAGATCCGGGGCGCCACGAGGGGATCGAAAAAACAGTAGACATCGAGTTGAATCCAACAGGGAGCCGCGCGAAGGTTACTCACTCAATTGAGAATCAGACCGCATGGCCGATCGAGACGGCTGTGTGGGCGATTACTGTTCTGGCTCCGGGTGGTCTCGGCGTCGTGCCGATTTCTCAAATGCAGACCCACTTTTCAGAAGGTGCCAAGGGAGCGCGCTACCTTACTGCCTGGGCCTATACGAAACTCAACGATCCGCGTCTCTTCTTTGGGGAACGCTATCTTGGTCTTCGACAGCGGGAAAGCATCAAAGAGAGCATCAAGCTTGGGATTTCTAACCGGGACGGTTGGTGCGCCTATGTCCACGATGACTTCGTCTTCGGTAAGCGTTTTGCCCATAACGAGGAGGCTCGCTATCCGGACAACAACGCGTCCACAGTGATGTACGCGAGCGGAGAGTACCTGGAGCTCGAGTCATTTTCGCCGCTTAGCATACTTCGCCCGGGAGAAGGCCTTTCACATACAGAAGAATGGTTCCTTTCCGGTCCGTCCGACGCGATTCCTGAAGAAGAAGACGGCATCCAGGCGGCCGTTGCATCGCTGTTTCCAGCGTAACACTCTGTAGAGTTGATCGGCGGGTAGGTAACACATTCGGTTTACAGTAGAAACTTCCTGTGCTACGCCAACCCATTGCACCGGATGGACATATCCTGACTCAGACGCTTTGGCACATCGTTTGCATGGTAAGGGAAAAATGCAACGAAGGAGGATATCTTCATGAGAATTGCAAAGTTCGCAGCGATTGCGATGATTGCCTTGTTCTCGGCGGCGCTACTATTTGCCGGGGGCAATCAAGAAATGGGGCCGAGCGCCACGGAAGAGTTTGAGCCCGGAGAGCGGACCGGATACGAGCCGCCGCCTCAGGAGAACGACACGCCGATCCGGGTAGGCTTCTCCCCCACAGCGATGAACACTCACTATGATATCGTCATAGCCGGCGCGCAATCGGCGGTTGCCGAGCTCGGCGGGGAGGATGTGATCGAGTTGGTTATCCAGGCCCCCTCGGGTCAGTCCGCGACCGACGAGCAGATGAATATTCTTGAGAGTTGGACTCAACAGAATTACGATGTCATTACAATCGCGTCCGCAAATGACCAGGCGATGACTCCGGTTTACCGACAGGCTGCGGAGAAGGGAATCCCCGTATTCCACTTCAACACGCCCCTATCCGCAAGCGTGAATCCCTATTTCGTGGCAAATGTAGGGTACGACCAGACTGAGGCCGGCTACCTCATCACAAAGTGGCTCGGAGAAAACTACGGTGACGAGCCGTTCAACATCGTCATTATCGAAGGACTCCCTGGTGTTCACAACAACGAGCGTATGGCCGGTGTGAACCGGGCTCTCGCCGAGTACCCGAACCTCAACGTCCTCGAGACTCAGAGCGGCGACTGGGTACGAAACAAGGCTCAATCGGTAATGGAGGACCTCCTCACAAAGTACGGGGAGGAGATCGACGGCGTAATCGGTCTTTATGACGAAATGTCCCTCGGAGCTCTTGCCGCAATCAAGGGAAGAAACTTGGATAAGGAAATCATCATAACCGGATACGACAATACGCCGGATGCGAACGCGGCCATTCAGAGAGGCGAGATGCACGCCACCGTCGACACCGCTCCAAAGGACATGGGCTATCAGCTGATCATGGCGGTTCACCAGTACATGGTGGAAGGCGAGACGGTTCCGAAAGTCATTAATTCGGAGTTGCGGGTCTGGGACCAAAGCAACATCGACGAGTTCGATCCGAACAACTACGTCTTCGTTCAGTGACGGTCAATCCGATTCGGGCGGGAGCACACACATCCCGCCCTTCTCTATGTCTCGATTGCTCGGCCTGTCCGGCTTAGAAGGGTGAAGCTGTTGGGTGACGAAAATCCTACCACGGAAGACTACGTCCTCCGGATGACGGGAGTCTCTAAGAGGTTTCCCGGCGTCCTTGCTCTAGACAACGTGGACTTCCACGTAGCGCCCGGAGAGGTAGTGATCCTCGTCGGCGAAAACGGTGCCGGAAAATCCACTCTCATGAAGATCATCGCCGGGGTTCACCAATGCGACTCGGGGTCGATGGTTCTCGATGGAAACCCTGTCTCATTTGCTAACCCATACCAAGCCAAACAGGCAGGAGTAAGCATCGTCTACCAGGAACAGGCGCTGATTCCGGATCTCACCGGTATCGAGAACATCTTCGTTACCGATGAGCGCACTATGGGCCCGCATCTTGGAATCTTCGCAATTCTCGACAAGAGCTCGATGCGATCGGAGTCTCAAAGGCTTATTTCCGACGCGTTTCAAATGAAGATTCCGTTGGAAACTCCCGTTCGAGACCTTCCGCTGGTAGAGCGGCAGATCATAGAAATTATTCGGGCTATCAAGAATAACGCACGAATCCTTATCCTGGATGAGCCGACATCAACCCTTGAGGACGTGGAGCGTGACCACCTCTTCAGTTTTATAAACAAGGTTAAAGAACTGGGAGTCGGAATCGTTTACTGCTCCCACTACATAGAAGAGTGTATCGAGATTGGAGACCGGATCGTTACGCTTCGAGACGGGCGTAAAACGGGAGAGGTTTCCAAGAAGGCCGCTACGGTTGACGGTGTCATTGAGATGATGATCGGAAAGTCGATTGCGGAGCAGTACCCGAAGGCGGCGGTCCCGATCGGGAGTGAGCCGATACTCCGGGTTCAACGCTGCTCACTCCCGGGTTATGTCAAAGAGATCTCCTTCGACCTGCATCCCGGGGAGATCCTGGGAATCGCCGGCCTGGTGGGGTCCGGAAAATCTCTTCTGGCCCGGGCCGTAGCCGGTGTTGCGCCGGAGCGACGTGGGAGAGTGTCCATCGAAGGAACGCCACTCCCACCGGGGGACGTGGGTGCGGCGATGGACCAAGGTTTGGTATTTCTTCCCGCCGACCGGAAAGGGGAGGGCCTCTTTCTCGACGAGACACTCCGGTACAACGTGAGCATCGCGAATCTCAAAAGTCTTCTGAAGCCGTGGATCCGAGGCAAGCTGGAGAAGGATCTCGTTACATCCTACATGGACAAGATTCGGATCAAGGCCACGTCGGACCAAATGCAAATCAAGAAACTCAGCGGAGGCAATCAACAGAAAGCCATGATAGCCCGATGGCTCAGTACCAAGCCGCGTATTCTCGTCTTCGAAGAACCAACCCGGGGAATCGACGTAAACGCAAAGGTCGAGGTCTACCAACTTATCGGGGAGTTCGTCTCTTCTGGTGGCGGAGCGATCCTGGTTTCTTCTGAGGTTCAGGAGCTCGAAGGAATCTGCGACCGGGTACTCGTGCTGCATGCAGGCCGGCTTACCGCTGAGCTTTCCGGAAACGACGTGAACAAAGAGAAGATCACTTACTATTCCGTTACCGCGTTCAATTCGGAGGAAACACAATGACGGCCCATTCGCTGGCGCAGAAAATATCCCTCAGTAAAGGGGGGGGGATAGGCATTGCCTTTCTCCTGCTCTGTATCGGTTTATCCATTGCCTCCCCGGTTTTTCTAACGGTGGGAAACCTCCTTATCGTCGCGCGTCAGGCGGTCTTCGTCCTGATTATCGGGCTCGCCATGACCTTCGTCATTGCCACTGCGGGAATCGACTTGTCGGTCGGAGCGACCTTGGCCCTCACCGGGGTGCTAGTGGCAAAAGCGATTCTTGCCGGTTGGAGCATATGGGTCGTTATTCCTATGAGCATTGTGATCGGGGCGGTCATCGGACTGGTAAACGGTATGCTCATCGCCGGTGTTGGTATGGCGGATTTTATCGCCACTCTCGGGATGCTTAGCGTGCTGCGGGGTATTGTGATGCTGGTGACCCGGGGGGTTCCCGTGTTCGGCCTTCAGAACTGGTCCTTCCGCTTTCTCGCCCAGGGGTACATCGGCCCGATCCCTGTCCCGGTCATTATTGGGGCCGTTCTTTTTGGTCTCTGTTACTTCCTCATGGGTAGCACCCGATTTGGACGTTATGTGATCGCTGTGGGATCCAACGCCGACGCTGCGCGTCTGGTTGGCATTGGGACCAAGCGCATTAAGGTGATGGTCTATGTTATGACCGGAATCTTCTCCTCCATCAGTGCGCTGCTACTAACCTCTCGGATGGAAGCAGCCATGCCAGAGGCAGGGAGCGGCTGGGAGTTAGACGTTATCGCCGCGACTGTCATCGGAGGTACGAGTCTGGCCGGGGGTAATGCCTCCCTCGTGGGGACGGTATTAGGAGCCCTTGTTATGGCCGTCGTTCGCAATGGCCTGAACCTCCTGAACGTGAATGTCTTCTGGCACCAGGTAGTCATCGGCGCAATAATCTTGATCGCCGTAACCCTAGATACACTACGAATTCGGAAAAGGAACTAACAGCAGAAGCGACTCAAAAGGAGAGGATCGATGAAAGAGTTTAAGTTGCTTATCGACGGGAAATGGGTGTCGGCTGCCGACGGTCGAACCTTCACCTCCACTAACCCGGCAAATGGAGAGAAAATCGCGACCTTTGCTTTTGCAGGTAAAGGGGAGGTAGACGCTGCGGTGTCTGCCGCAAAGAAGTCCTTCGCTTCACGGGTCTGGGCCGATATGAATCCAGACGACCGAGCCGAGATCATGCTCAAGGCGGGAAAGCTAATGCGGGAGCGTCTAGAGGAGCTCGCGTGGTTTGAAGCAGCCGAGTCTGGCAAGCCCTTACGGGAGACTCAGGACATCGATATACCGTATTCCATTCGAGCGATGGAGTACTTCGCGAACATGGCCCGGGAAATAAACGGCTACACAATTCCTATTCCCAACGAAGAGGTTTTCGACTGGGTCTCCTATGAGCCCTACGGCGTAGTGGCTGCAATCGTTCCCTGGAACTTTCCCCTCCATCTTGGGACCCGCGCTGTGTGCCCTCCTCTTGCGGCGGGGAATAGCGTTGTTTTTAAACCCTCATCGTACACTTCCGCAACAGCGGTGATGATGGGGGAGATCCTTGTGGAGGCGGGGATGCCAAAGGGAGTATTCAACGTGATTACCGGTTCAGGTGGGGAAACGGGAAACGCGCTTCTCGAGCATCCCGACGTATCGATGATAACCTTTACCGGGTCTCTCGAGATCGGCAGGAAGATTATGGAAATTTCGGCCCGATCGCCGGTCATGAAGAACATGGTGCTGGAGCTTGGTGGTAAGGGTCCCTTTATCGCAGCCGAGGACTGCAACGTAAGCGAAGCCGTAAATCAACTCATAAAAGGTTTCTGCCTTATGCAGGGGGAGGTGTGCTGCGCCTCGACACATCTGTTGGTTCACGAGGACATCTATCAAGAGTTCTCGGATCTCTTGGTAGAGCGAGTTGAAAAGATCAAACTTGGAGACATATTCGACCTAGAAACGGAGATGGGGTCCCTTATCGGACCGGACCATCTCAAAAAGGTCGACGCATACGTGAAAGAGGCCGTCAAAGACGGCGCACGACTCCTCACCGGGGGAGAGGCCTACACTGAGCCGCCCTGCGACAAGGGTAGTTTCTACAAGCCTACGGTTCTCGTAGACGTTGAGCCCACAATGACCTGCGTCCGGGAAGAGATCTTTGGTCCGGTCCTTGTCGTCCAAAAATTCTCCGATCTTGACCAGGCAATCGATATTGCCAACCAAAGCCAATACGATCTTGGTGCCACTGTGTTCAGCGAGAACTACCGGACGCTTCTTTACGTTGCTAAGCGCCTCGAATCCGGCACCATTTGGATGAACACTAATGTCATGTCGAAAATCGAGGCCCCCTACGGAGGCGACAAAAACACCGGCACCGGGCGGGAAAACGGAAGAGAAGGGCTTAAGTCCTACATGCGGACGAAGAACCACGTTCTGAACTTCTCGACAAAGCCGGATAGCTTTTACAACTTCGGCGGCTAAAGCCCCATCCAGAGGCCGCTCGCCGGCTGGGGCACAAAGAAGATCTCCTCTCCGTCGGGTAGCGTGTTCCACCCCTCGGAGAGCTGCTTCGGATTGTAACGCTCAAGGAGTTCCGTCGGATCGGCATAGGAGAGTCGAGCTTCTTGAGTCTCTTCTTTGGACAGCTTTCCCGGAGCGTAGGTAACCTTGAACCGGCTTTCCGGGGAGCTCACGATAATATGGGAGACTGCGGTTAGGTTGGCGGCAACCGACGGATCGCTGTTGACAAGCCTGATCATCTCTTCGGTGCTTCGATACCCAACCCGACGAATAAGCGCATCATTCTCCGGATCTTCGCCAAACTGCCGCACACCGGGCGCAATGACCACCAGCTCCCCTCCGTCGGCTACCACCATCCGGGTACGGTAGATGGCCTTGTTTCCTACCCACGTCGAGTGGTACTCCTGGGGATCCATGTAGGCTACGACCTTCTGAGCCCGGCGGTCCACTTTCGTGATCGATACTCTTTGGCACAGTGTGGCCCCGACTTCGTAGACCTCCGCAGTCTCCCCGGCGAAGAGCCCCCGGGTAACAGAGGCCCCACTTTCGGTACCCCGGACCGTCATGAGGTAGGTAATCGGAAGTTCTGCGATGCAATGCTCTTCCATGTAGGAGAGGATCCGTCGCATGGGGCTCTCGACTTGCCCCATGAGGCGTTCCAACCCGTAGACTGCCGCGAGGTAGTGCGACTTCGCGATAGTATCCGGACCCCCGACGCCGATGAGGATGTTCTTACTGAAGTTTGCTATACCGGCAAGCTCGTGAGGCACGAGTTGACCGATGGAGATAATCCGGTCCCAGTTACCCTCGACCAGGGAGCGGTTCACCGCCGAAGTAATCGGAAAGCGGAGGCGGCCCTCGGAGATCTCCTCGACGAGTGCCTCCGGCAACTCACCCATCGACACGACGTCTTCTCGCCATCTGTGGGCCTTGAACCGATCGTGGGGAACCCCGGGATACATGGCGGAGATCTGCTCCGGAGTCATCGCAAAGTGCGTCCCCACGGCGGGCATGACCTCGACGTGGGCTCGGGGAGAGAGCTTTGAGAAGAGGAGGGCGGTTAGCTCGCCGGCCCCGGAGTGGAGGCGGGTGATGTCCGGCGGAACAAGAAGGACCCTCTTTAGGGTACCGTGGGTTTCCTCGATGCCGGCGATCAGCTTGTCGACCAGCTCGGACGCTTCGCGGTGGTCGATCCTGCGATCAACACCGCCTTCGGCGAAATAGATGCCCTTCTTTTTAACTGCCATTGCAATGCCTCTGATTCCGGGCGCCGGCGTTGTGCCACGCCCGCCCTGCGTTCGGCGCCCTGAGCACGCTACCACGCAGGCGCGCACAAGTCAACGTTATTGTATACTATAGCGTCGTTTTAGCCGCCAATGTGGGCCGATTCTGTCCCCCCCAAAAAAAATCATCCCGAATGCACCACCACCCGATTCCGACCGCGTTCCTTCGCGGCGTAGAGCGCCGCGTCGGCGGCCTCGACCAGGTGCGCGGGGGTTGTCTTGCCACCGGGCTCGGGCCGAGGGCCGGCCTCGCTGCCCGGGCCCGCCGTCGCAACGCCGATACTTACCGTTACCAGGACCTTGGTCCGGGCCTCGGACTCGCTTTCGATGCGTCGGCGCAGTTTCTCCGCGGCGATGGCGGCGTGTTCCCGGTTTGTCTCCGGAAGAATCACCGCCATCTCCTCTCCGCCGTACCGGGCGGCGATGTCGCTCGATCGGGTGTTGGCCTCGACGAGTGCGCCGACCGCGGCAAGCACCTCGTCGCCCTTCTGATGCCCCAGGCTGTCGTTGACCTTTTTGAAGTGATCTATGTCGATCATCACCAGGGATACCGCATGGCCGTATCGAGCGGCCCTCTCCACTTCGAAGGCAATCTGATTATCGAAGAAGCGGCGGTTAAAGAGACCCGTAAGCCGGTCGACGTTGGCCATGGTATTCATCCGGTGTCGCATGCCGTTCAGGAAATGCTTAAATCGGTGTATCTCTTCCCGCTCCGAGAGGCCCGCCGTCTGATCGAGGAGCTCCTTTACCCGACGCTCCACCTGGAGGGTATCGCTCAAGAGAGAATCAAACTCCTCCATCTCCGGCGTTTCCTGTGAGAAGTGCCGGTAGACCAAGATAAAGGGCCCGATGGCTATGTGATCTCCGTCTCGGAGAGGGTGCTCTCCCACGGTCTGGTAGTTTACCCGGGTGCCGTTGGTGCTTTCGAGGTCACGGATGGTCCAGACCGAGTCTTCGATTCGGAGGCGGGCGTGCTCCCGGGAGACCGTCTTCTCCGGTAGGGAAATGTCGCAGGTCGGCGACCTGCCGACGATGTAAGTCCGGCCCGTGTCGAGGAGAACCTTGGTATCGAGGTAGTAGAGGGCGTGCATCTCCACACCCAAGAGTATACTCCGGCCGGTGGTGTAGGCTATACTGAAGGAGCGATGTCGACTTTGCTGGTTCTTCCCGATGTAGGGCGCCGGGCGACCGGGGCCCCTTCCATGACGACCCTCTACCGACTCCTCCGGCGGGTCAGCCGGACCTTCGCCCTATCCAACAGCTGCCTTCCCCGGCGCTTCCGGGAACCGATGACGATCGCCTATCTCCTCTTCCGGGTCTCCGACTACCTCGAGGACAATACCGTTTTTGGCTCCCAGGAGAAAGCGCACTACCTGCGCCTCTGGGCCCAGGTTGTCGTCGGCGAGGCCGGGTGTTCCCGGGAAGCGGCCGAATGCGCTCGGTGTGAGCTGTCGGCGGCCCTCGGGGAGATCGTAGACGATACCGACGCCGAGCTCGAGGCCGCCCGCCGCTACCCCGAGCTCCTCGATAGCCTGGATCGGCTGCCCGAGCACAGCCGGGAGGCGATCCGGCATCACCTGCGGGACAGTACCCTCGGTATGGCCCGGTGGCAGGAGTGGGGGCCGGACGTTCGTACCGTAGGGCATCTCGACGACTACATGCATCAGGTGGCCGGTATCGTCGGCCTGATGATAAACGAGGTGTTTAGCCACATCTCTGGCCTTCTGCGACTGAAGATGCGGGGAGCCCCTCGCCTTGCCCGGGAATACGGGTTGGG
>CAZLDK010000015.1:0-8660 GCA_964558285.1 uncultured Spirochaetaceae bacterium
GACGCATCTCTTCCTTCACTTCGTCGGGGAGATGCTCGTAGGTCTCCATGGTCTTATGCAGAAGCCAGGCGGTAACGATGTTCGTGTAGGCGTTGTCCCGGAAACCGCCTTCTTCCGCCCTCGGATACTTTTCGTGAAACTCGTTGGGCCCCATGACACCGTCAATGTGATACCGCCCATCTTCCTCTTCGTAGTGTGCTTTGCTCACCCAGAATCGAGAAATCTCCAGGAGCATCTCGATGCCGTAGTGGTGCAGAAAGTCGAGGTCGTTGGTGGCGTAGAAATAGGTCCAGATATTGTACGCGACCGCCAGGGAAATGTGGCGCTGGTTCCGGCTCAAATCCGGGTCCCAGTCGCCGGACCGCGGGTTGTAGTGGATAACCTGGGATTCCTCCTCTCCGGTGTCCGCAGACTGCCAGGGGAACATCGCGCCTTCGTACCCTTCTTGCCGGGCATACTCCCGGGCGGCGTCGAGTCGCCGGTAGCGGTAGACCAGGAAGGAGCGAGTCACTTGCGGAAAGTGCAGGTTGTAGAAGGGGAGGGTAAAGAGCTCGTCCCAGAAATAGTGCCCCCGATAGGCCTCTCCATGAAGCCCCCGAGCGGGCATGCCGGCGTCGATACGGGCGTTGTGGGGAGACGCCGTGGCTAAGAGATGATGGATATGCAACCGGATGGTCTTCTGGGAGAATCGATCCCCCTCGATAACGATATCCGAGCGTTTCCAGAGGGTCTCCCAGGCGGCCTTGTGGGCGCCGACTATCTGCTCGAAGCTTCCGGCGGATTCGACCGCTTCCCGGGCCGTGGCCATATGGTCGTCGTTGTCCATGTCCCGGGAGGTCGCCATCCCGACTGCTTTCTCGAGGCGATACTCTTGCCCCTCTTCAGCGTCGAAAGAGAAACGCTCGGCGGCGTACCGGGGCTCGCTGACGAACCCGCGCCGGAGACCGGGAACTGCCTCGGATCCCCGGTTTTCGTCTCCGGTGGCGGACCGCTGGACCCGGGTTCTGGCTTCCATCACAATCTGAACGTCCGATTCGGAAGTCTTGACGACTAAGGCGGCGCCGCTTTCTCGATCCTCTTCGGAGACGGCCTCGAGATGCTTTGATGTGAGGTCGCGATAGCGCTCCACCCCGTGGTTGATAACCCGGCCGTCGAGGGCCGAAAGAAGCGTCAGCTTCCCGGTGTAGTTCTCCGGTACCACGGTGCACTCGACGGCGGCGAGGTGCATTCGCTCCATGCTGACAAGCCGGGCATCGGTGTACCGGGTTATGCGACCCGCCTCGTCCCGGAACCTAACGCTGTGGCGACAAACCCCGTGCTTCAAGTCGATGCGATGCTCGTACTCGAGAACCTCCACCTCGCCGATCGCAACGTAGGGTCCGTCGTCGACGGACAATTTGACCGAGCTCCAGTTGGGGCAGTTCACAAAGTCGTTGTTGTAGATCGTCCGCCCGTGAACCTCCGTCGGGACCTTGTTGAAGAGACCCATAAAGTAGGTCCCGGGATAGTGGACGTCGTCGGCGATGTCCTCCCAGGGCAGAGCCCCTCGGGTTCCGACGTAGCCGTTCCCCACGGTCGTGAGTGCCTCCCGGAGGCGCTCCTCTTGGGGCTCATAGCCGTGGTACCCAAGGGTCCAACACTCCTCTCGGCGCCCCTCGTCGAACCAGTGGTCGAGAAACTCCTCGGTCAGCTTCGAGAGGTCGGAAACAACCACGTCGGCTCCGTAGGATCGGAGAGACTCCCGGTTTCCGTGGCGGTCTACGCCGACCACAAGGCCGAAGTTTCCCCGGCATCCCGCCTCGACTCCTGCCTCGGCATCCTCTACGACGACAGCCCGGGCCGGGGCAACGCCGATGTTGTCCGCCGCGACCAGGAAGATGTCCGGCGCAGGCTTCCCCTCGAGCCGGAGCTCCGCCGCGACCCTCCCGTCCACTCGGGTGTCGAAGAGCTCCTCTATACCGGTCTGACGCAACACCAGGGCGCAGTCTTCGCTGGAGGAAACGATTGCGGTCTTGCGTCCCCGGGCTTTCTCCCTTTTAATCAGCTCTACCGCCGAATCGTAGACCTCGGCGCCTTCCTCCTTCAGAATCTCCCGGAATCGACGATGCTTCTTGTTTCCCAAGGCGCAGACGGTGTCGTGCCCCGGGTCGTCGTCCGGCGTCCCGAAAGGAAGGACCACGTCTCGGGATTCGAGGAAACGCTTGACCCCCTGATATCGGGGCCGCCCGTCGACGTAAGGGATGTAGTCATCCTTGTGAGAGAATGTGTCCTCTTTGGAAGACTCCGGGGTGCCCTGGAGAAACTCCTCAAAGGTCTCTTTCCATGCCCGGAAGTGCAGGGTGGCGGTCCGGGTTACCACGCCGTCGAGATCGACAATCAAGCCATCGTAGGAGTTCATGCGGCCCCCTTTTTGGTGGAACGGCCGAGGCGGCCCAAAGAAAAAACGAGGCTGTCGGGTGTCGACACGGTCAGGAGCCCGGGAACCGCCGCCGAGGCCCGGTCGATAAGGCCGGAATCGGTGGAAACCAGGATCGCCCTAGAATCGGGGCTCGTTTTGGCGACGTATTCCATCATCGGTATGTCCGACGCCGTATCCCCGCAGACCAAAGCCGGCGTTTCGGCGAGCTTCAGAGGGAGCTCCGAGTCGATAAACCGCACGCCGTCGGCTTTATCGAAATCTCTTGCCGGCTGCTTACCGGTGGAGTCGCTCGCCGAGAGGATAACCTCTATATCCCGGCCGGTGTCCTCGACGTGGAGGGTGGTGCCATCGGGATCCTGCCGGCGCACCAGGTCGACAACTTTCTGCTTGAACGCCTCGGCCTCCTCTGGATCGATACTCTTGGCGACGTCTTGATACGATATCGCCGTCTGCCCGAACTTCTTTTGGAGCCCCGAGCCTATCTCCGCGAACCGGCGGTACTGCTTCTGGGCGACAATGCTCTCGAGGTCGCGATTCAGCTCCTCCATCGTTTGCCGGTGCGATTCCGGAATCGGCACTTCGTGTCGTTTCCCCTGCTGATCGAGAAACTCCCGCCCCTTCGATCCTGCTACGATAAAGGCGTGCCGAGGAGTCGTCATCACGTCGAGAATACCCTCCGGCTCGAGGGGCGCAGAGGTCAGAATCACCGGAGTGCGAGCTCGGTTCCGGGCGTAGAGGGTTAGGTAGACCGCGTTGTAGACGCTTTGCACCGAGGTCCGATACCGGGCACAGTAGTTGTTCACGGTGCCGTCCCGGTCGCTTATCAGAAGGTGTGTGGAAAAGCCGTCGAGATAGCTTATCGCCGAATCGACGTCTTTCCCAAAGCCGTCGTGGAGCTTCTCGAGGTGGGCAAAGAGCGCCTCGTCTCCTTCTCGAAGATAGACCACGTCCTTTTCCAGCTCGTCGATCTCGTAGCTTATGTCGAGCCCGAGCTCCTCTCGGGCCTCCTTTAAGCCGTGGAGGGCGTTTTCCAGCGTTCCGGTGTGGGTGGGATCGGTAACCGTCATTAGTTGGTAGTCGACGATCATCCTTCGGAGCGTCACCGTCTCGGCCATGGCCGAGAAGAAGTCTTCTCTGTTCACGGCGGCTTCCTCCTAGAGTTGGATAATGCGGTTTTTGACGGCGTACTTGACCAAATCGACCTTGGAGTGAAGGTTCAGCAGGTTCATGATGTTGTTCTTGTGGACGTGCACCGTGTGATGCGAAATATTGAGGGCGTCGCCGATCTCCCGCTCGGTTCGTCCGTCACAGATCAGGCGCAGAATCTCCTGCTGACGCTCGGTTAACCGCTCCTCCGGGGCGTCGCCCCCTTTGTTCCGCCCTCCTTCGAGGAGGGACTGGACAATCTGACCGGATATTTCGGGGCTGAAGTAGTAGTTTCCGGAGTAGACCGCTTCGATTGCGTTTACGACTTCGATCGGGGAGCTGTCCTTCAAGACGAAGGCCCGGGCTCCGTTGTGAACCACCCGCTCGATGACGGTTTCGTCCTTGTACATACTCAAGATAACGACCCTGGCCTGCGGATTCTCCTTGATCAGCCGAGCGGTGGTGCTAATGCCGTCCAACTTGGGCATCGCGATGTCGATGACGAATACGTCGACCCGCTCCTTCCCGGCGATGTCCAGAACCTCTAGGCCGTTCGAAGCCTCGGCGACTACGTCCATATCCGGGGAAGTCTCTTCGATAAGGGCCCGGAGGCCCCGTCGAATAATCGTGTGGTCGTCGGCAAGCACCAGTCTAATCTTCATAGCCGTCGCGATAAGGATACAACCGGTGTATCCCCAGTTGCACTACCCAAATGGGTTAGGCCGCAAAGACTATTGTACGGGTTCTCCCTGCTGTCTGGCGCGCCGCTCGGCCTTGGCCTTACATTCGATGCAGAGCGTCGTCGAGGGCATGGCGTCGAGCCGGCCTCGCCCGATCTTCCCTCCGCATGTCTGACAGACGACGTAGGATCCATGATCCAACCGATAGAGGGCCCAGAAGATTTTCTTGAGGCGGTTCCGGTCGATATCGGCGAGGATGCCGACTGTTTCCTGGTCCTCGAATTCCCGGGCGATTTCCGCCGAATCTTTCGCGTTCAGGTCCCGAAAAAGCTCGTTGTACTCGCTTGTCTCGAGGATAACCTTTTGAACCAGAACCTCTCTCATTTCTTCGAGGCGTTTTCGCTGTCGGGCGTAGAATGCCCGATCCTCTGCTGCAGCTGCCATCTATCGCGCTCCTTTCTCCTAGAGTATTTCTTTCGATGTGAGATAGCGGACTCCCTTCTGTTCCATGTCCCTCCGTGCCTTCTCGAGGTTCCCTTCGGGCATGTCGACGCCTCGGGTCGCGTCGGATACGACCGAGACTTCAAAGCCCACTTTTCGTCCGTCGGTGGCGGTGAAATAGACACAGACATCCTCGGCGAGTCCCACCACGAAAATCTTGGAAAAACCGAGGCCCTTGAGGTAGTGCTCCAGACCGGTCGGTGTTTCGTGGTCGTTCTCGAAGAATGCGGAATAAGAATCGAGGTCCCTTTTGGTGCCCTTGTGGAGCACCAGGTTAATTCCCGTCACGTCCAGGCTGGTACGGAAATCAGCACCATCGGTGCCTTGGACGCAGTGGTCCGGCCACAGAACGGTTCTGTCGCCGTGGACTTCGATCGTCGTTCCCGGTTCCTTGTGGTGCTGCGAGGCAAAGGAGACGTGTCCCTCGGGGTGCCAGTCTTTGGTTGCGACCACCAAGGGGAAGGCCGGCATCAGCCTATTGATAATGGGAACGACCTTGTCGCCCCCCTCGACGGCGAGGGCTCCGCCGGGGCAGAAATCGTTTTGAACATCGATTACGAGGAGTGCTGAGTCCTTGGTCACGATATCGCCCATTGTATTCTCCTTCATGCTCCGAACTTATCGAGCCGGAGGGCATTGGCCAGCGCCAGAGGCATTATCTCCGTCGCCGGAAGACGGGGTCCGAGGCCGCCGGCTATACAGGCGCGCTCGCCGAAGGCCGTTACCCCGTCGGGCCTGCAATAGCGGCCGTGGATCAAAATCGGCACTGGATGCCAGCTATGGCCCTTGAGGCGGGCCGGGGTCGAGTGGTCGCCGGTTACGATTAGGACATCGGGCTCGGTTTTCAGGAGCTCCGAGATGGCGCCGTCGATCTCTTCGATCAGGGCGACCCTCTTGGCGAAATCGCCGTCTTCGCCGGAGGAGTCGGTAGGCTTAATGTGGAGAAAGAAGAAATCGTAGTCGTCGCGATGCTTACCCACGGCGGCTGCCTTTGCTTCGAGCGACGCCCCGGTATCGACGGCTTCCATCCCCAAGAGGCGTGCCAGCCCACGGTAGAGGGGGTAGCTTGCCAATACGGCGGAACGAAGGCCGTAGGCGCTCTCCATCGTCGGGAGGTCGGGGTGCTTCGCGAAGCCCCGGAGGAGCACCATGTTGGCCTGTTCTTCCGACGAGAGAAGATCCCGTGCCTGGGTCAAGAATTCCTCGACGGCTCTCCGGGTCTTCTCCGGGGCGCCGCCGGCGCCGGTTACCCGGGGCTCCAGGGGCCTTTGTCCCGGCTGGTTCGGGTCCGTGTCGTCGACTTCGTCCGAGAGCCCTTCTCCCCGGAGTACCAGGAGCATCCGATGCTCCTTTATCGTCTTGACGAAGAACTCGACCTCGGAGAGGGAGATTTCCTTCTGCAGGCGCTCGACGAGCTCCCGGTTCTTCTCCGTGGTAATTCGTCCGGCCCGCCGGTCGGTAATTACGCCGTCGGAGTCGAGGGTACAGAAGTTTCCCCTGGCGGCGACGTCGGTGGGTTCGAGATCAAAATCGATACCCATAGCGGAGAGGGCCCCCCGGCCGACCTGGCGTTCGACGGGATCGACTCCAAAGAGGGCCATATGCGCCGGGCCGCTCCCGGGGGTTACCCCCGAGGTAATCGGAACGTGGAGACCGCAGACCGATTCTGACGCGAGGGCGTCCAGGTGGGGCGTCCTCGCCGTCTCGAGCTCAGTCAGGCGGGTATCCGGATCCGGAAGGCCTCCGAGGCCGTCGAGGACCAACAACACGATCTTGCTCTGATTTTTTCGCAGCAATTTTTCTAATTTCATCTCAGGTGCAAAGTTTCATACCACTCGGAAGCGCTCACAATAACCTTTTCGTGGTATTAAGCAGCGGGAGCGCGGGTCGATTCTACCCGTTCGGGAGGGTCGATCCCGATTTAGAGGGGTAAAAAAATACCATTTAGTCCGTTATTGCTGGTTGGGAGCCGGGTCTCGGGTGGCACGCCCCTTGCTTTCGCTTAATGAGGAGGCATCTATGAACAAAGACTTTCTTAAAGGCTCTTGGGATCAGATCAGAGGTCGTATCAAGAGCGAGTGGGGGAAGCTAACCGAAGACGACCTTACCCGGGCCAACGGTGACTTGGAAGAGCTTGTGGGGATCGTTCGCAAGCGCTACGGCTACGAAGAGTCGGAAGCTCGGAGCAAGGTCGACGAGTGGCTCTCCAAGGCCGAAGGAAAGATTAGGTCTCTCGACCAGAGCAAAGGAGGAGAATCCTAATGTTAGAGTTACTCATTATCGCGATCATCCTGGCCGTCATCTTCGGCTTGCTCGGCTTTACCCGGATTTCTGCAGGCTTCATGGGCATCGCACGGGTGCTCTTCTTCATCATCCTGGTGCTCATACTCATCGCCCTTATCGCGCAAATGGCGGGGGTTCTCGTCGTTACCTAGTAGCGGTCCGTATAATGCGGTTGCAACCCGCAGTACAATAGAAGCAGTGGAAAACCTAGGCTTCAAACAGCGGGACAAGTATTCGATAGAGCTCAAGCTCCGGTACCTTAAGGGCGGCAGGTCGAATAAGCCGAAGAGCGGCTACCGTCTCGGGCTCTATTTCTTCCTGCCCCAGTCGTTTCACATCAATCCCGAAACCTACGATCGGGACATCTTCTACGAGGACACCAAGCTCTACATCCGCTTCAACACCCCGTACTTTACGGTAACCGACCTCTTGGACCCGGAATCGGACCGGTCACCTCTTATCCGCGGCGAGAAGATGGTAAAGGAAGCCGCAGAGGGGCGTCCTGTTCCGGCGGATAGCTTTTACTACGAGACAAAGATGCTCGGGGCTGTTTACAAGTCGATGCTCCGGGAAAGCATCCGGCGGTTGAGACAAGATATGCCCGCAACCGACGTTGAGTCCTACGTGGAGAAGCCTGCTACCGCGGCGGTTAAGCAGCTCCACGAAGTCGCGGTTCGCTTCCACGACCTCACCCGGCAGGTCGAGCAATCGGAGGCTCTCTCGGATCTTCGGACCCACACCCGGATGATCGACGAGCATCTTTCCCTTCTTTTTGAGCGCTACCTGACCGCCTTCCTCGACCAGTGCGAGTATCAAGAGGCGGAGCACTCGGCGTACAACAAGATCGGCCGGATACTCGTCAAAGAGATCCAATACCGAGGGCAGGCCGGCTATCCGACGTCCGAGCCGAATCCCGGCGTCGAGCAACAGATGGAGGAGTACGTCTACCGGGAGAAGATGCTCAAACGGTACGTATCGGAAGTCCTTTTTTTTCGTGTAAAGAAGACCGACGAGGCCAAGCGGGCGGAGCACATTCTCTACGCCTTAGCCGCAGGCATTGCCATGGTCTTTGCCACGGCGATCGCCTTCTACGGTCAGACAGCGTTCGGAAACATCACTATCTCTCTCTTCGTTCTCCTGGTCGTCAGCTACATGCTCAAGGACCGGTTGAAGGATTTCTTTCGGGACCTTTTTGCCCGGTTGATCGGAAGCAGGTTTCCCGACCGGCGGGAGAGCCTCTACGACGCCATCCAGGGCAAGAAGCTCGCCGTGGTAAAGGAGCGGGTCGCTTTTGTCCCGGAGCGCAAGCTCCCTCACGAGGTTGCCGCGGCGAGAAACCGGGGGACCTTCGAGGACGCCCTCTCTGCGACCGTGGTGGAGCGGGTACTCCACTACCGGAAGGACGTACGCCTCAAGACCAAAACCCTCCAAAGGACCCACTACCGAATTCGGGGGATCGCCGACATCAGCATCGTCAGCTTAGAAAGCTTCCTCCGGCACCTCGCCCTCCAGCACGGCCGGATTCCTTTGGCCCGGGGGAAGAAGAAAATCAGCATCGTCGACGTACAGCGGATCTATCACCTGAACCTGGTCGTCATCTACGAAACCGAAGGCCAATCCGAGCTTCGCCG
>CAZLDK010000015.1:8760-11234 GCA_964558285.1 uncultured Spirochaetaceae bacterium
GGGAATCGGCGAGCTTATCGCGTGGGCCGTGTCGAGGGCGTTCTGCAGGTCCTTTATGTGGAGCTCGATCCGGAACCCGGGCTTAAAGTTGCCCTCGAGGATCATCGGCATCTTTGCGTCCATAACCGTGCTCCCGGCGAGGCCTCCGCGGATGGCCTGGAACACCTTCTCCGGATCCACCCCGGCCTTCGTCGCCAGGGTCATCGCCTCTCCAACCGCCGCGATGTTCAGCGCCACGATAATCTGGTTGGCAAGCTTGGTTGTGTTTCCGCTTCCGAGGTCGCCGCAGAGGACCGCCGAGGCGCCCATCACCAAGAGTATCTCTTTGTACTTTTCGAAGACTTTCTCGTTGCCCCCGACCATGATCGCGATGGTCCCGTCGACCGCCTTCGGCTCTCCGCCGCTAACCGGGGCGTCGAGCATCTCCATGCCCTTTTCGGCGAGGGCCTTCCCGACCTCTTGGGATACCAGGGGGGCGATCGAGCTCATGTCGATAAGCGTCTTCCCCGAGGCAGCCGCTTCTATTATTCCCTTCTCTCCGAGGGCGACGGTCTTTACGTGGGGGGAGTTGGGAAGCATGGTGATGATGAGGTCGGTCTGCTCGGTTACCTCTTTCGGCGAACCAGCCGCCGACGCGCCGCCGGAGGTCAGTTCTTTGACGGCGTCTTGGTTGATGTCGTGGACCACCAGGTCATGACCTGCCTTCTGCAGGTTCTTCGCCATCGGTTTTCCCATTATTCCCAGGCCGATAAATCCTATTTTCATTGTTTCCTCCTCTCGTGTTCTGTTTACAGTCCCAAAAGGTCTTGGGTCCAATCCATGTGACTCGCCATCGCCCGGACCACGGCGTCTTTATCCCGGGCCCGGAGGGCGTGGACAATCGGCTCGTGCCGTGCGTAGGCTTCGCTCAGCTTCTCCGGCGAGATCGGGGCGTTCTGTCGCTCCTCCTCGATGACGTACCGGGTAAGCTTGAGCATCTCAATGACGACCCCGTTCCCCGACGCCGCGGCGAGTATCCGGTGGAACTGGTAGTCGTAGTCCAAGAAGCGCTTGAACTCCGTCGTACTGAGATCGTGCATCTTCTTGAGCACTTCGGCGCACTGCTCGATCTCGTCGTTCTTGATGCGGTCGGTAATCAGCTCGACCGTCCCGACCTCTATCACCCGCCGAGCTTCGTAGATCTCCCGGAGCGTTCTCTGTCCGGAAAACAGTCCTAGCTCGAGCGGTTTGGTAAAGAGCGCACTGGAACCGGGGGAGACAAAGGTGCCTTCTCCCGGGCGGGTTTCAACTATTCCAAGAACCTCCAAGGCCCGCAACGACTCTCTTACCGAGGTCCGACCGACCGACAGCATGTCGATCAGCACCCGCTCCGAAGGAAGCTTGTCCCCCGGCTTAAGGTCTGCCTGGATGTGGGCGATGAGCTGCTTGATAATCGAATCAGTGATACTAACCTTGTCTACCGGTTTCAGCATGGCCCTTTATCCCTTTCAAAGATGATGTTGACCCCGGCAGTGCCCGCCGACGCCCTTGCCGTTACAAAGTGTACCCCTTTTTGCGCTCAGCAGACAGTCAGTCCAGGATGCCAAGGGGCTCTTCGATCAGCTCCTTTATCCTCGCCAAGAAGCGTCCCGCCGGGGCGCCGTCGACAATTCGGTGGTCGAAGGCCAAGGACGCGGTGAAGGTCTCCACCGGTTCGAACTCCTCGGTCACCGGATTCCATACCGGCGAGGTAGCGACGGCACCGATCGCGAGGATGCCGCACTCCGGAGGATTGATGACCGGAATAAAGCTGTCGATTCCGAGCATACCGAGGTTGGTCACGGTAAAGGTGCTTCCTGAGAGCTCGTCGCTCCGGGACGAGCCGGACTTGGCCCGGTCGGCCTTCTCTTTGAGCTCAGAGTCGATTTCGGTTATTCCTTTTGCGTCCACGTTCCGAATAACGGGGACCATCAGCCCCCGGTCGGTGTCCACGGCAATGCCGACGTCGATGCTCGGCAGTATTTCGGTGGCCTCCGGGGTCCAGCGGGCGTTCATCTCCGGGTGGTCCGTCAGCGCTCGTCCGAGGGCCTTGATGATCAGACTGTTGACGCTTACCTTTTGGCCCCGTCGTGCGTAGCTCTCTTTCCAGGCCAAGAGCTCCTCGGCCTCTATTGTTATGTTCAGAACGGCCCGGGGAATCTCAGAGTTGCTCTGCTGCATCCGCTCGGCGATTACCTTTCGTACCCCGGAGTGGGGGACCCGCTTCGGCTGCCGACTGCCGGCTGCGACGGCGGCTCCCTTCGGCTGACCTGCGAAACGCAGCACGTCGTCTTTGACGATCCGGGCTCCGGGCTCCGCCGGGGACAGCATTTCGATGTCGATGCCTCGGTTCTCGGCCAGCTTCCGGGCGAGGGGAGAGATGCGGACCCTGCCGCCGACCCGGCCCCGGCTCTCGCGGTGACCGTTCCCCGCCGCACTCCCCGTCGGCGCGGTGG
>CAZLDK010000015.1:11334-25475 GCA_964558285.1 uncultured Spirochaetaceae bacterium
CGGCGCGGTGGCGGTCGCCGGCCGGGGGGCCGGTGCACTCGAGGGTGCCTCGCCGCCGACCTCTGCGAGGAGGCCGGAGATGTCCTCCCCCTCTTCGGCGAGGATCGCCAGCGGTTCCTGACAGACCGCAACCTCTCCCTCTTGAACCAGAAGCTTCGCGATGCGTCCCGATTCGTTGGAGTAGATTTCCTGGACCGCCTTGTCCGTCTCCGCGGAGAGGATCGCGTCCCCTTCGGAGATTTGATCACCCTCTTTTACAAGCCACTCCGTAATCTTGCCGTCGGTCATGTTGACGCCGATTTTCGGCATGTTCATTATCTTTGCCATCTCGCCCTCCCGGCCTAACGGTTGCTCAGGGATTTGCGGACGGCTTCGACAATGGAGTCTTTGCTCGGAATAACGAACTCTTCCAAGCCGAGGTTGTAGGGCATCGGGACATTGAGGGACCCGACTCGAACCGGCGGTGCATCCAATAGGTCGAAGCCCCGGTCGATAATCTCGGCGACGATGTCCGAACCCAGACCCCCGCGAAGGTGCGCTTCGTGGGCGATTACGATCCGATTCGTCTTTTCGAGGGAGCCCATGACGGTCTCGTAATCCAAGGGGAGCAGGGAGCGGAGATCGATGACCTCGCAGCTGATGCCCTCTTTTTCGAGCTCTTCCGCGGCTTCGAGAGAACGCTGGGCCATCATCGAATAGGAGACGATGGTGACGTCGGATCCCTCTTTCCGGATCGCCGCCTTGCCAAAGGGGACCAGATGGTCGCCTTCGGGTACTTCGCCCTTGAGTTGATACCCCCGCTTATGCTCGAAGAAGATAACCGGATTGTTGTCTCGGATCGCCGTCTTCAGAAGACCCTTTACGTCAGCGGGCTCGATCGGGGCCGCAATCTTCAACCCCGGAACGTGGTTGAACCAGGCTTCGAAGGACTGGCTGTGTTGGGCGGCGTTGCCACCGCCGGCGCCGAAGGGCGCTCGTATTACCAGAGGCATCTCGATCTTGCCGCCGAACATGTAGCGCATCTTGGCTGCCATGTTGACGATCTGGTCCATCGGAAGGGTAATCCAGTCTGAGTAGAGGATCTCGACGATGGGCCGCAACCCCATGGCGGCGGCGCCGATTCCGGCACCCGTAAAAGCGGGCTCGGAAATCGGAGTGTCTCGAACTCGTTTGGGGCCGAAGAGGTCCATCAGCCCTTTGGTTACCCCGAAGGGGTTTCCCCGAACGCCGACGTCGCACCCCATAATCATGACGGTCTTGTCGCGTTCCATTTCCTCCCGAATGCCGTCGTTCAGTGCTTCGCGGACCGTTTTCGTTTCTGTCTTTGTGCTGGTTTGTGTCATTTGATCACCTCGTTCCCGGCGTAGATGTTGTCGTAGAGGGTGTCCGGGGAGGGTTCCGTGCAGTCTTCCGCGGCGTACCGAATGGCCTCGGCAATTTCGGCAACGACCTTCTCGTCGATCTTTGCGATCTCGGCCTCCGTCGCCATACTGTCGTGAACCAGGTAGTTCTTCATCCGCAGGACCGGGTCCATTTCCCAGTAGGGTTTTACCCGGTCGAGGTCTCGGTACCACTGGTCGTCGGCGACGAAGTGGCCCAGGAGCCGGAGAAACTTCGCCTCTACCAGGGTGGGGCCGTCGCCTGCCCGGGCCCGGTCGACCGCCTTCTTGACCGCCTCGTAGACCGCAAAGACGTTAAAGCCGTCGACGACCTCTCCGGGAATGCCGTACCCGACGGCCCGGGTGTGGAGATCGGTCTCGCAGGCTATGCAGTCAAGCTCCGTGGCGATGGCGTACTGATTGTTCTCGGTGACGAAGACGACCGGAAGCTTCCACGCCGCGGCCAGGTTGATCGATTCGTGCCAGACGCCTTGGTTGGTGGCTCCGTCGCCGTGGAAGCAGATGGTTACCTGGTTTGTCCCAAGCAGATCCGAGGCCATCCCGGCTCCTACCGCGATCGGCATGCCGCTTCCGACGATACCCGTCGCGCCGAGCATCCCGTGCTCGACGTCTGCGATGTGCATCGATCCGCCCTTCCCGTGGTTGTAGCCTTCGTACTTTCCGAAGAGCTCCGCCATCATCTTCTTGACGTCACCACCCTTCGCGATAACGTGGCCGTGGCCTCGGTGCGTACTGGTAATCGCGTCCTCGGGCTTGAGGGCCATGCAGGAGCCGACACCGATCGCCTCGGCGCCGACGTAGGAGTGGGCCAGTCCGTAGATCTGGTTCTCCATCCACAGGTCTTTTACCTTGGTGTCGAACTCCCGGATAAGACGCATCTTTCGATACGCTTCCAGGGCGTCCGCCTTGGAGACCTTGCTGGGTTTCTTCAGAGGGGTAAAACAGTCGAAGTCCGCGCACCCCTCCGGACGTTCTTCTACCACTTGGTTTTTAGCCATTTGTCAAACTCCTTATCGCTCGAAGACCATCTCTTCGTCCGGAGCGAGGACATAGACGTTCGGGTCGTACCCCCGTCCTCGCTCTTCCTCCACGAGCCGCAGGAAGTCCTTGACGTCCTGGGTATTTGGATCGACGTAGTGAGAGGCCACGATTTCCTTTATTCCGAGCCACTTCGACGCAAGAAGCGCCTCGTACGGCGTAAGCTCCCCGGAGAAGTAGCATTCCGGGTTGGGCATCTGAACCCCGGGCTCTGCCGGGAGGGAGACGTGCATCAGACCGATGGTCGGCTGGAACATTTCGCCCAAGAGCTTTAGGTCGCTAAAGAGCGCGGTGTCTCCGGGATGATAAACGACGTGTCCGTCGCCGACATCGACCATAAAGCCGAGGGCGGGTCCCGAGAGTAGCTGGCCGTCGGGCGTTTTGGCGAAGGACCAGTGATGGCTCTCGACCGAGGTAAGCTTCACGCCCTGGACTTCCATCCGCATTCCCCAAATGGTGGGGCGCAGGAAGGAGAAGTCGATGCCGTGATAGTTCGTCAGGTTCTGGAGGACATCCAAGGCCCCTACCGTCGGGCACTGGTACTTTTTGATCACCTCCGGGGCGTCCCCGAAGTGATCGAAGGCGTTGTGAGTCAGAAGCAGGAGATCCACCTGCCCCAGGTCGTCGACGGTAACCTTGCTGTAGGGGTTCTTCGAAAGAAACGGGTCGATGACGATGTGAGTCCCGTCTGCGGTGATAATCTTGTAGCCCGCGACGCCGAAAAACTGTAGCTTTACGCTCATGCTAATCCTCTCTCTTTGGCCGTCTTTTCTATGAGCTCCCGGAGGCGAATGCTCTCCGAGACGTTGTCCACTTCGTTCATGTTTTCCCAGTCGATCCAGACATACTCGATGCCGATCCACCCCTGGTAGCCGGACTCCGCCATTTTTTTGACGACTCGCTCGTAGTCGATCGTGTTCTTGGTAAGCGTCGTCTGAGCCTGCCCTTCCCGGGCGCCCCGGGCGTGAAAGTGGCCGGCGTAGGGCATCAGTTTCTCTATTTCCGCGTCGGGGATTCCCTGCTTGGTAAAATGGGTGTAGTCCAGGGTAAGGGTCAGACCCGGGGTCATTTCCACAAGTGCGGCGGCCGTCTTTGGGTCTTCGGCGAAGCTACCGAGGTGAGGCTCCACGGACATGGTTATGCCGTACCCCGCGGCCTTCTCGAGGCGCCAGGCGAGCTCCTGGGAGGACCGGGCGACGGACTCGTCGAAGGACTCTCCGGAGAAATGGACTCCCGGCAGAATAGTCACGTGCCGGGCGCCGATCTGCTTGGCCAGCTCGAGCGTCTTGACGAACATATCCCGGGCAAAGTCTCGAACGCTCTCTTTGGGATTGTTGATGGCCGTAGATTCGAAATCCAGGGCGGTCTGCAGAAAAACATCCGCAGGCTGAAGCTTCCGCTTGTCCAACTCCTTGCGAAGCTTCTTCGCCGTTCCTTTGATGTCCGCAAAGGCTTCCTTCGGCTGGACGTGGGACCGTTCGTGAAACAGACCGAGGTCTACCCCCTGGAAATCCAGCATGGCGATAAGATCCAAGGACTTTTCGTGCGGAAGAAGCGGAAAGGTGAAGTCTGCACAGGCAAATTTCGTGTTCATACTAACCCCCAATGTGCGAGCCTCTGGTGGTGACTGCGACGACGCGTTTCTGAGCTTATGGTCTTGTGGCCTGACCACTCAATTCTACCAGGAGAAATGGGTCCTGTCAAACAGAAATGGGCGACCGGAGGTGCGTCTATTACTCCATAAAGGGAGTTTTGTCCGGTGCCGTCCATTCCGCAGCGGTAAGGTAGCCACCGTCGACTATCAGCGATGTCCCGGTTATCCCGGCGGAGTCCTCGCAGGAGAAGTAGAGGATGGACTTGGCGACCTCTTCCGGCGTCAGAGCCGCCCCTGTCGGGACCCTCCGAAGACGGGCGTGGAGGGTTGCCTCGGGATCCGGGGTGCTATTGAGGTGCTCCCGGAGCATCGGGGTGTCGGTAATGCCTGGTGCCACGCAGTTGCAGCGGATTCCCTCGGCGGCGTAGTCGACGGCGAGGTTTCGCGAAAGCCCGAGAACGGCGTGCTTGGTCGCGGTGTACACCGGGGTTACCGCCTGACCGACAAAACTGCTGATGGACCCGACGTTTACGACGTAGCTTCGTTTGTTTTTGACAAGGTGGGGATAGGCTTCGCGAAAGGAGAGGAACATCGACCGCACGTTTACGTTCATTACCCGATCCCATTGCTCCACGCTGTATTCGTGCAACATCCGGACGTCGACCATGCCGGAATTGTTCACCAGGACGTTCAGCCCCCCAAAGGCCTTCACCGTCGCGTTGACGGAATTTCGGATCTCCTCTTCCGAGGAGACGTCGCATTTTACCGCGATGGCCTTCCCCCCGGCGGCCTTTATGTCGTCGACGATTGCCTGCGCCATCTCCACCCGGCGACCGATAAGGGCTACGCTCGCGCCCTCTTCTGCAAAGAGTCGAGCCGCCGCCTCTCCAATTCCGGATGTGGCGCCGCTAATCCAGGCGACACTGCCTTCTAAACGCTTCATACTCACCCCTGTCCTTGGTTGGTCTTCTGGTCTGTCCGTCAGCGTAGACCCACTTTTTTGAGTTGTCAATCGTAGGCTTCCGAAGAACGCGTTGACACATGATCGCCGAAGACGGTGTTATGATTGGGTACGCGATGAACGGAGACACCCATGATCAGAACTAAGCTTCTCCTTATAACGGGGATTCTCTTTCTCAATGTGCTGCTGGTAAGCCTCCTGTTTATCTGGTCCATGAACGAAGTGCAGGAACTGAACGACACTCTCGACCAAGGAACGGAGCTTATTGCCGACAGCGGGGAGATTCACGGCTACCTTAAGGATATGCTCTTCGACCTCTTTGTTCCCCGGATGTACGGCCTTCTCAAAGACCTGATCCATACGCCGCGTTTCGCGACCGGGTTTCGGATTTTCCAGGAGGCGACGGAGCAGTTCGAGCACGATTTCTATGCCTTTATGGAGTCTCCCAAGGTTCTGGACCTTCTGCGAGAGCCTCAGATCCAAGACGAGTACGACGTCGCACTCATCATGAGCGAAAAGACATTTACGATGCTCGGCTCTCTGAAGGAGAGTCTGAGGCTTCTGGACCAGGCAGCGAGACAGGAGGGAGACAACCTCTACACAGCGATTCAGATCGAAGAGAGCGAGGCCTTCGTGCCCTTCTTCGACGAGATGCGTTCGACATCCTACTACTTCGGCAACAACTTCGAGAGCTTCCTGAGCTACTTCGTGTCGTCGCTACAACAGCAGAGTAGGCGATTGCAGCGCCGGATACTCGTTGTCTATTGGAGCCTCTCCGTCCTCCTGGGGCTGAGCTCCGCGCTTCTGTCGATCTTCCTCTGGCGCGGCATTACCGCGAGAATCCGAGACGTAAGCCTCGCCGTGCAGCGCGTCTCCCGGGGCGACTTCGGCCCATCCTCCTGGTCCTCCAGAAGCGACGAGTTCGGGTGGCTGGCCCAGGACATGGAAAGATCCGTCCTGCAGTTGGAGGAGAACATCAACTCGATTCTCCGACTGATGCGGGATATCAATTCGGCCACCGGAAGAAACTTCGAGTTTCAAGACCTGCTCCAGCTTGTGGTCCGGAGTGCGGTCGACGACACACACGCCGACGGCGCCGCGGTCTATCTACTCGACGAAAACACGAAGACAGTGGCTCTGTCCGCCGTCGCCGGCACCTTGTCGGACGATCTCTGCCGTGGCGACGCTTCACCGGTCCACGCGGTTGTTCAGGGAGGAGGGCCTCAGTTTATCAGAGGCGCGCAGAGTCGCGGAGGGGACGGAGCAACCCGGGGGGGCTACTCCTTTCAGTCGGCGGCGGTACTACCACTCGTCGTCTTCCATCGCGTCATAGGCGCTCTGACGGTGGTTACCTACGGTCCCCTAAATAGCCTGACGGACCTGGACCAGACCCATTTCGTCCAGTTCGGCGAGTACGCGTCTCTGACCGTCGAAAACCATATTGCCTACCGGAGGCTCATCGAAAAGGAGAACGCCGAATACCAGGCGCTCCAAGCGCAGATTCAGCCACATTTTCTCTACAACGTCCTCAACGGTCTGATCGGACTCAACCGGATGGGAGATCGCGAGGGTCTCGAAGGAGCGATCTTCTTTCTCAAGGACATGCTTCGGTACATCCTAGAGCATGAGGAGAGCACTACGGTCGAGGAGGAGGTTGGGTTCATTCGGCGCTACGGGGATTTGCAGCGGTTACGTTTTGGTGATCGCCTTAAGGTCCTGGTGTCTTGCAGCCCCGAGGCGGCGACGCAGGGGATTCCCAAACTGCTCCTGCAGCCCCTGGTCGAGAACGCAATAATCCACGGGATCGAGCCACTCGAACGCCCCGGGCACGTCTGGATTCGCTGCGAGGTCGTTCCCTCGGACGACGGAGAGGTGCTGCATCTGGAAGTCAGCGACGACGGTCTTGGTCTCCCGGAGGACTCCGGATGCTGCAGGGAAGGGATCGGCCTACGAAGCGTCAGGGAGCGCTTGGCTCTGATATTCCCCGAAGCGTCGTTTGGTATCGGTATACGCCCCGGCGGGGGGACCCGGGCGACGATCCGCATCGACGCGAGTAAGGCCCACTCGTCTCTATCCGGGGCCCTCTTGTGAAGACGATCGTAGCCGACGACGAGCCCCTCGTTCGCTATACGCTGCGGGACATGCTCGACGAGATCAAGGCGCCATGCGAGATCCTCGCCGAGGTGGCCTCGGGCCGGGAACTGGTCGAGAAGGTTGCCGAAGACCCTCCGGACCTTGTCTTCTTGGACATCAAGATGCCGGGGATTAGTGGTCTAGAGGCGATGCGCCGTTGCAGGCAGCAATATCCGGAGATCGTCTGGGTTATTCTGACGAGTCATTCCGACTTCTCCTTTGCCAAGGAAGCGATCGAGTTAGGAGCTCTGCTCTATCTGCTCAAGCCCGTTTCGCCGGCGGAGCTTCGAGAGGCCGTTGGCCGCGCCGCCGACGCCTACAAAGCTGTTGTCGCCGACAGAGACCGGAACTTCGAGAGCGTGGCTCGGCGGGCGGTCCAAGGCTCCGTCGATCCGTCACAGCTTTCTGCTGCTCTGGGCCCCGGGGTCACCTTCTTGGGTCTCTTAGTTCTCGACGTCGAAGGAGATGCCGACGCATTGGCTCGGTTTCAGGGCGAGGCACTCCGTCGGCTCGAGATGAGGATCGCACCCCTGCATCGTCCGGAGGGGCGAGTTGCCGTGGTAAGCCTTCCGGATGGAAGCCCCCTGGTGGTGATGGCTCAGGGCCCTGGGTCGAAGTTGTCGGCTTCGGACGCGCAAAGAGGAGAGCTTCTCCGGCGGATAACTCAGGTCGCCACGGCGCTTCGGTCAAAGAGCAAATTCGCCTGCCTCGTTTCGAGCGCTCCGCGCACTCCTCTGCTGGAGCTCTCCGCGGCTGCCGAGAACCTGCTCGATCTATCGGTTTACTGTGTCCTCGCTTCGGGAGCGGTTACTGTCACGGACTCCGACCTGCTAAAGCTAAGCAGCCGCCTCGAGCCTTCTTCCGCGGATTACTGTCTGCTTATCCGTCGCCTCCGGGAAGCCTGGCGCCGAGGCTTCCTTTCCTCTTATCTCGGACTGGTCCAGGAGCTCGAGCTGCTTCTCGGTCGAGAATCCCCGGAGTCTGTCGCCTGGCTTACCGAGGCTTCCTGGGCCTATTTGTCGGCGATTCAACCAGAGCTCGATGCCGCAGCCCGGCACCCTGGACCGGTGGACCGGCGTCTAGAAATCATTCGAAGCTTCCGGGCTGCGGCCGACACTCTGTCGGTCGATAGAGCCCCTCTGCCCGGGGGCGGCAACCAGGTCATACACCGTGTTCGGGAGTACGTATCGCGACACTACATGGAAGACATCGGTATCGCCCAGATCGCCGATCGCCTCAAACTAACCCCTAACTACGTAAGCACTCTTTTCCATAAAGAGACGGGCATCACCTTCGTGCGCTATTTGACCGAGGTTCGGATCGGCCACGCCCGACACCTATTGGATTCTCCCGAAGCCTCCGTTTCCGAGGTGGCTCGGGCCGTCGGATACCGCAGTGCCCGCCACTTTTCCCGCCTCTTCCGCGCGGTTGTTGGGACAAACCCTTCAGACTATCACCGCCTTACCGCGCCAAAAGCGTAGAAATGAGCACCTCCACCGTAGATTCGTGGCATAGCGCCGTCGAAATTCCGGTGGTAGCATCGAATCACAAATCATCAACCTATCTAAGGAGGTTGCAAGATGAAGAAAATGTTGTTCGTGCTCATAGTGAGCACAGCCCTCGTCGGTGTGCTTTTCGCCGGGGGGCAGGGCGAGGCGGCAGATGCCACCGGGGACGAGCCTATTCGCATCGCGATGGTGGTCAAGAGCCTCGGTAACTCTGCCTTCGAAGCTATGCGAGAAGGTGCTCTCGAAGCCGTCGACGAAATCGGTGGTATCGAGCTGATCTACCAGGGGCCCAGCACACCCACCGCAGAAGGGCAAATCGAGATTATCGATTCGCTTATTGCCCAACGGGTCGACGCCATCGCCATCTCGGCGAACGATGTCGACGCCCTCGTGCCCATTGCCCGGACCGCCATGCGAGCCGGCATCAAGGTTATCTCCTTCGACTCGGGGATCGCAGAAGAGGGGCGCATAATCCACATAGCTCCCCTGGGCGATGAGCTTACCGGCCGAAGCCAGATGCGGCTTCTCGCCGAGATGATCGACTTCGAAGGCCAGGTTGCCGTCCTCAGTGCCACCAGCCAGGCCACCAACCAAAATGCCTGGATCCGGTGGATGCGGGAAGAGATCGGCGAGCCGGAATACAGCGACATGGATCTGGTATCCGTCGTCTACGGTGATGACCTCTCGGACAAGAGCTATCGCGAAGCCATCGGACTCTTCCAGTCCTACCCCGACCTCAAGGGTATCATCGCTCCGACTACCGTCGGGATCGCTGCTACGGCCAAGGCGCTCGAAGACTCCGGCCTCGACGGCCAGATCGTCCTTACCGGACTCGGTCTTCCCTCGGAGATGAAGCAGTACATCCATAACGGTACCGTCGAAAAGATGGCCCTCTACAATCCCATCGACCTTGGGTACACCTTCGTACAGGTTGCCCACTCCCTGGTTACCGAAGAGGCTACCGGGCAGGTCGGCGAGGTTATCAACGTTGGTCGAATGGGGCAGATTACCGTCGGCGACGAAGGCATCGCCATCATGGCCGAACCCTTTGTCTTCGACGAGTCAAACGTCGACCAATTCGCTTCGATTTTCTAAACAGCGCACCTCGCTACTACGTTACGAAAGTGCCGAGCTTCGGGGCCTCCCGGAGTCGGCGCTTTCGGTTTGGAGTGTCCAATGTCCGAATACATCCTCGAAATGAAGGGTGTCACCAAGAGCTTCCCAGGAATAAAGGCCCTCGACGAGGTCGATTTCCGCATCCGACCGGGCGAAGTGCACGCACTTATCGGAGAGAACGGCGCAGGAAAATCGACCCTCGTGAAGGTCCTTACCGGCGTCCACAGTGCGGACGCGGGATCGATTCTCCTTCGGGGTGAAGAGGTTATTTTTCGCTCGCCCCACGATTCTCGGGATGCGGGAATCGCTGTTATCCACCAGGAAGCCACTATGTTCCCGGAACTTTCGATTACCGAGAACATATTCATGGGGCACCAGCTTCGTGGCCCACGGTTCGGGCGCCTGGACTGGCCGGCGATGCACAGCCACACCGAAGAGCTTCTCGGTCGTCTCGAGCTGTCGATTTCGCCGAAGACCCGAGTGAAAGACCTCTCAGTTGCCCAGCGGCATATGGTCGAGATAGCCAAGGCGCTCTCTTTCGACGCCCAGATCGTCATTATGGACGAGCCGACCTCCGCCCTGTCCCTCAAGGAGGTCGAAGACCTGTACCGTATCGTCGAGAACCTACGGGACGCAGGGAAGGCGGTTGTCTTTATCTCCCACAAGTTCGACGAGATCTTTCGAATAGCGGAGTCCTTCACGGTACTCCGGGACGGCAAGTACGTCGGGGAGGGGCGCATACCCGACGTCGATGTCGACAAGCTTGTCAATATGATGGTAGGGCGGAGCCTCGACCGGTTCTTTCCGAAGGTCCACGTCGAGATCGGCGAACCGATCCTGGAGGTGGAGGGCCTCACCCGAGACGGGGTCTTTGACGACATCAGTTTTACCTTGCTTCGGGGTGAGATTCTCGGGTTCTTCGGCCTCGTCGGAGCCGGCCGCTCGGAAGTAATGCGGGCCCTTTTCGGCATCGATCCCCTTTCTTCGGGCACCATTCGCATACGGGGCAAAGAGGTGAGTATCAACAGTCCTCGCGATGCGATGCGAGCGGGCCTCGCCTACGTTCCCGAAGACCGGCAGCAACAGGGCGCCGTTACTACGATGACCATACGGGAGAACATTACCCTCCCGATTCTCGATAAGGTCAGCAGACTCGGGTTTCATCAGCGGGGCCGGGAGAAGGAAGTGTCGGACCGTTACGGCAGTCGACTTAACGTCAAGGCTGCCTCTTGGGAGCAGTTGACCGAATCGCTTTCCGGCGGCAACCAACAGAAGGTCGTCCTCGCAAAGTGGTTGGCGACGGATCCTGAAATCCTACTCCTCGACGAGCCGACGAAGGGGATCGACGTGGGAACCAAGGCGGCGGTCCACGAGTTTATGGGGGAGCTTGTCAGCCGTGGGCTCGCCGTGGTTCTGATATCCTCGGAGTTACCCGAGGTGATGGGTATGTCGGACCGCCTCATTGTAATGCACGAAGGCCGCGTTTCGGCTCGCCTCGAAGTTGCGTCCACCACCGCAGAGGAAATCATGAAAGCCGCGGTCGGCGCTGAACCATCGGAGATTACCCATGCCTAAGCTACCCAAGAATAGAGAAATCGGACTCCTCGGGGTCCTTGTGATCCTCGTGATCGTCGTCTCCCTTCGGGCGCCGCACTTTCTGCGGCCGTCGAACCTCGGTGACATTCTCAACGACAGCGCCGTGTTGATGATGGTGGCAGCCGCGCAGTTTATGGTTATGCTTACTGCGGGCATCGACCTATCGGTCGGGTCCAACATGGCCCTGGTTGGAATGGCGATCGCGATGGTTAACCAGAGCTTCCCGACCTTACCGATGCCGGTACTGGTAGTGCTTGCGATAGTATCGGGCCTTGTTCTCGGATCCTTCAACGGGATTCTAGTCGCCTGGGGTCGAATACCCGCCATCATCGCTACTCTCGGGACCCTCAGTATCTATAGAGGTTTCGTTTTTGTCCTCAGTGGCGGGGAGTGGGTCAGTGCCCACGAGATGACCGAAGCTTTTCGGAGCCTTACGAGACACCGATTGCTCGGCGTAACCTCTCTCGTACTTTTCGCCGCCGTCACCCTTGTTATGATGTGGTACTTCCTAGCCCATACGAAGACCGGTCGGGAAATCTTTGGCGTCGGCGGCAATATGCTGGCCAGCCGCTACACCGGAATACGGGTCGAAAAGATCCAGTACCTGGTCTTCGCAATTAGCGGTGCCGTGGCGGGAATGAGCGGCTTGTTGTGGGTAGCGCGATACGCATCGGCTCAGAACGAGACAGCCTCCGGTTTCGAGCTCCAAACCGTTGCCGCCTGCGTTATCGGCGGTGTCTCGATTATGGGGGGCTCCGGCAGTCTGCCCGGAGTGCTTCTCGGCGCCCTCTTTCTCGGCATCGTCTACAACGCCCTGACGCTGACCTCGATTTCCCCGTTTTGGCAGCTGGCTATTCAGGGCTTCGTAATTGTTGCCGCTATCGTCGCGAACACCATACTCGAGCGGCGGAATCGCCGAGCCTCCATGGCAGTGAGGAGCTTCGCATGAGCACCGTCGATTATCACGGACCCGTGGAGTCGGAGGAGCACGCCGACAAGCAGAGACCGCAAAAGGGCGGATTGCTGCTTCGTGTCCTCCTTCGGTGGGAAACAATCCTCTTCTTCCTCCTCGTCCTTGTCGCCATAATCGGTACCCGGATATCCCCGTACTTTCTCGATACTTTCAATCTCTTGAACACGACGTTCAACTTCGTCGAGAAAGCCATTATTGCCCTTCCTATGATCTTGGTGATCGTCAGCGGAGAGGTTGACATATCGGTCGCCGGCATCATCGCCTTTTCCTCGGTCTTTATGGGAATGGCGGCGGAGATGGGAGCAGGTGTGGGAGCTCTCGTGCTCATTGGGCTTGGAGCCGGTCTCTTCGCCGGCCTTTTCAACGGCATTATTATCAGCCGTCTCCAGATTCCCTCGATCGCCATCACCATCGGATCGATGTCTCTCTTTCGCGGCATCTCCTACGTAATTCTCGGAGACCAAGCCTACACGAACTATCCGGATTCCTTCGCATACCTCGGGCAGGGCTTTATCGGCAACTCCTTCGTGCCCTTCCCGCTGCTGCTTTTCGCGATCCTGGCGGCAATCTTCGGTATCGTCCTCCACCGAACCACCTTCGGGCGTCGCCTCTACACCATCGGAAACAACGAAACGGTTGCGAGGTTTTCCGGAGTTCCCGTTGCAAAGTATAAGCTGATTACCTTCTGCCTTACGGGTCTCTTTGCCGGCCTTGCATCCATCCTCTTAACCTCGCGAATCGGCAGTACACGGCCGAACATCGCGAACGGCTGGGAGTTGGAAATCGTTACCATCGTCGTCCTCGGCGGAGTTGCGATTACCGGAGGCAAAGGAACTATCGGAGGCGTCATCCTCTCGGTCCTTCTGGTGGGCTACCTCCGTTTCGCCATGGCCCTGGTGAACATTCCGGGCAAGGTAATGAACATTGTCACCGGGTTTCTGCTGATAGCGGCAATTCTGCTTCCGCAGCTGATAGGGCGTTTTCAAGCCACCGGTCGAAGGAGGCAAACATGACCAGAGTAGCGTTCAAGATGCAGTTAAAGCCAGGGAAGGCGGAAGTCTACAAGCGACGTCACGACGAGCTCTGGCCGGAAATGGCCGAGCTTCTCAAGCAGGCCGGCATCAGGGAGTTCTCGATCTTCCTCGAGCCGGAGAGCGAAACCCTCTTCGCCTACCAAAAGGTCGAAGGGGCCGGTGGCTCCCAGGATCTCGGCGCACACCCGGTAGTTCAGCGCTGGTGGGCCTATATGGCCGACATCATGGATACGAATTCGGACAACTCGCCGGTCAGTGTTCCCCTGGAAGAACTGTTCTATCTGGAATAATTGGCCTTGACAACTGACAAATCTTCTAGGATTATGGCGGTCAGACCAGCTGCTATGATGGAAAGCATATAAGTTAAGGAGTGCAGAGAGATGATCGACAAAGAGATTCTCAAGACGATGTACCGACGAATGTACACGATTCGACGGTTCGAGCAGGAAGGAATAAAGCTCTACCGAAAGGGAATCATCAAGGGCTATTTTCACCCCTACATTGGACAAGAAGGCATTGCGGTTGGCGTCTGCGCGGCCCTGAGGGACGGAGACTTTACTACCAGCACCCACCGGGGTCACGGTCACAGCATCGCCCGGGGTGCCGACGTCAAGAAGATGTACGCCGAGCTTCTCGGTAAGGAAACCGGATACTGCCGGGGCTACGGAGGCTCGATGCACATCGCCGACACCAACCTCGGCTTTCTTGGCGCCAACGGAATCGTCGGGGCCGGATGCGCCCACGGTGTCGGTGCCACCCTCGGGGCGAAGATCCGGGGAGAGAAGCGG
>CAZLDK010000016.1:0-25324 GCA_964558285.1 uncultured Spirochaetaceae bacterium
AACCGTACAACCAGCAAGGTAGATGACTTCGTCGAGGGCCCGGCAAAGGGACGGGATACTATTATTCCGACCCACTCCGTCGAGGAGTTCGTCGGAGCGCTCAAGAAGCCCCGCCGTGTCATGCTGATGGTGAAAGCGGGAGAAGTCGTTGACAAGTTTATCGAAAGCCTCCTGCCGCACCTGGAAAAGGGCGACATCATCATCGACGGGGGAAACTCCCACTTCCCGGACAGCGACCGCCGAACCCACGACCTCGCGGAGAAGGATATCCTCTTTATCGGTACCGGAGTGTCGGGCGGAGAGGAAGGAGCTCGATTCGGACCGTCGATCATGCCCGGGGGACACTCGGACGCCTGGCCCGCGGTAAAGAGTATTCTCCAGGACATATCGGCCAAGACTCCCGACGGCGAGCCGTGCTGCGACTGGGTCGGTGACGACGGTGCCGGCCACTACGTCAAGATGGTCCACAACGGCATCGAGTACGGCGATATGCAGCTAATTGCCGAAGCCTACCACCTTCTGAAGGTTGGCCTTGGTCTTTCGAGCGACGAGATGCACGAGGTCTTCACCGCCTGGAACCAGACGGAGCTCGACAGCTTCTTGATAGAGATCACCCGGGACATCCTTGGATACCGCGACGACGCCGGGGAACCCTTGGTCGAGAAGATCCTCGACGCTGCAGGTCAGAAGGGCACCGGCAAGTGGACCGGGATCGATGCCCTCACCTTGGGGGTCCCTGTCACGCTGATCGTCGAAGCCGTTTTTGCCCGCGCCCTCTCGGCGAGGAAAGAGGAACGGGTCGAGGCGTCGAAGACCCTCGCCGGTCCGGCGCAGAAGATCACCCTCGACAAGAAGAGCTTTATCGAGGACATCCGGAAGGGTCTTCTCGCATCGAAAGTGATTAGCTACACCCAAGGCTTTATGCAGATCGCCGAAGCCGCGAAGGAATACGGCTGGAGTATCAACTACGGCGCCGTGGCCAACCTCTGGCGAGGGGGGTGCATCATCCGGAGCGCGTTCCTCGGGGACATCAAGCGTGCCTTCGATCGGAACAGCGAGCTCAATAGTCTGCTTCTCGACGACTTCTTCCGTAACATGATCGACGGCTGCCAGGACTCGTGGCGTCGGGTTGTCGCCCAGGCGGCCCTCGTCGGGATTCCGATGCCGGCGTTTTCGACCGCCCTCGCCTTCTACGACGGCTATCGGAGCGACTGGCTACCGGCGAACATGATACAGGCTCAGCGTGATTACTTCGGAGCCCATACCTACGAGCGGGTGGATAAGCCGCGGGGCGAGTTCTTTCACACAAACTGGACGGGCACCGGAGGTGACGTCGCCTCGGGCACCTATAACGTATAGACCGACCGCCGCGGCTACCGACCTTCGGTGGACCGCGGCCTGTCTTTGAGGTTACCGAGCTCGGCGGCTGCCCCTGTCAGAAGTCGCTCCGTCGTATCCCACCCGACGCAGGGATCGGTGACCGAGACGCCGTAGGTAAGCTGCCGGGGATCCGCCGGAATAGCTTGCCGACCTTCCGAAAGATTGCTCTCCATCATAAACCCGACGATCTCGTTTCGCCCCTCGCTCCGCTGTCGAATAACCGATTTCAGCACCTTCGCCTGTCTGGTGTGATCCCTCCGACTGTTCCCGTGGCTGCAATCTACGACGATACGCCCCTCGAGGCCGGCATCGACGAGAGCGGCGATCGCATCTTCTATGGCCTCGTCGTGGTAGTTGGGGCCGTCCTTTCCTCCTCGCAGGATAAGATGCGTGTCTTCGTGCCCCGAGGTCTCGAGGATGCTGGTTCGGCCTTCGTTGTCGATGCCGATGAAGCTCCGGGGCGACTTCGAAGAAGCCATGGCGTTGACCGCCGGCTCGACGCTCCCATCGGTCCCGTTCTTGAATCCTACGGGCATCGAAAGACCACCTGCCATCTCCCGGTGGGTCTGCGACTCGGTGGTACGAGCACCAATGGAGGCCCAGGCCAAGAGATCGGCAATATACTGCGGCACGAGGGGATCGAGCATTTCGGATCCCGCCGGAACCCCCATCTCGTTTATCCTCAACAGGACTTCCCGGGCGGTCCGTAAGCCCCGGGGGATATCGTAGCTACCGTCTAAGGCCGGATCGAGAATAAGGCCCCGCCACCCGAGACGGGTCCGCGGTTTTTCGAAGTAGACCCGCATGACGACAAAGAGCTCGTCTGCAACCCGGTCCCGAAGCTCTGCGAGACGCCGGGCGTAGTCGAAGCCTGCGTCGGGATCGTGAATCGAGCAGGGGCCGACCACCGCGAGGAGCCGGGAGTCCTCCCCTCGGAGAATGCGACGGATGGTTTCCCGCCCCTCGATAACGGTCTTCTCCGCGGCCTCCGAGATAGGCAACTCTGCTTTCAACTCTCGAGGGGAGACCAACGGGGTCATGCTCTTGATGCGTAGGTTGTTCGTCCGTTCCATCGTTCTGGTTTCCCTATCCTTCCTTGGCCTGGTCGGCCCAGTCCTTCCATCGGTCCGGCTCGTAGCCCACCACCGCTTTTCCGTTAAAGCGGACGATCGGCGTCCGGAGAAGTGCCTGGTCTTCTTCCAACTCTTCCCGGGGATCGTAGGACAGGTACGCGAGATTTCGCTTTTTGAACTGCTTTGAGGACTCGTCGACGGCCTGGTCCGGGGGGACGTGCTGAAAGATGTTATCGAGCTCCCCGGGGCTCAAGCTCCGCTGGTCGAGGTCTACGTACTGGGGCGAGAGGCCGCGTTCCTTAAAGAAACGCAGCGCCTTTTGGGTGTCCTTGCAGGACTTCCGCCCAATTATCTGAAGCGCCATGGGGTGACTCTAACGAGAGGCTCGCCGGGGGTCAAATGGGCCCCGGCCTTTACCCAAACGCTCCGCCGTGGTACGACATTGGGTGTGATGCCGAGTTCAAATACAGAAAGGCGCATAGCCGAAATCCTTGCCGACGGGGTGCCGGGGGAGGAAGCCTCTGTAGCCGGTTGGGTACGGACGAAGCGAAGCGGCAAGCAGTTGAGCTTCCTCGAGATCAACGACGGTTCCTCCTTCGACGGCCTCCAAGTAGTCTTTGAGCATCCGGAAGCACCGGAACCGGAAGAGTTAAAGGGGGCGGCCACCGGGGCCAGCGTCCGGGTGACCGGAAGACTGCAAGAGTCTCCGGGAAAGGGTCAGCGGGTAGAGCTCCTTGCCTCTGAATTCGACCTCGTCGGCGATGCGCCGGAGTACCCGCTCCAGAAGAAGGGCCATACCCTCGAGTTCCTCCGGGAGATCGCCCACCTCCGGGTCCGGACGAATACCTTCGGGGCAGTCACTCGGGTCCGAAACAGTCTGAGCTTTGCGGTGCACCGATTCTTTCAGGAACGGGGCTTTTTCTACGTCCACACCCCGATCATCACGACGAACGATGCCGAAGGCGCCGGGTCGCTGTTCCGGGTAACCGGAGAGCTTGAGGGAGCGGATGCGGGGCGAGAGTTCTTCGGGAGACCGGCCTACTTGACGGTGAGCGGGCAGCTCAACGCCGAGGCCTACGCATCCGGGCTCTCCCGGGTGTACACCTTCGGACCGACGTTCCGGGCGGAAAACAGTAACACGTCGCGCCATTTGTCGGAGTTTTGGATGATAGAGCCGGAGATGGCGTTCTGCGACATCGACTGCAATATGTCCCTCGCCGAAGATTTCGTCCGGTTTCTCGTTTCGGCAGTTCTCGAAGAGTGTCCTCGGGAGATCGACTTCTTCGAGAAGCGCTACGCCGAGGGCTTGAGCGACACCCTACGTCATGTGGCGGAAACGCCGTTCCGACGAATCAGCTACACCGAGGCTCTCCAAGCCTTGACGGCGCCGGAGGCGCCCGCCTTCGAGTTTGCCCCTGCCTGGGGAAGCGACCTCCAATCAGAGCACGAACGCTACTTAACCGAGTCGGTCTTCGGTGGTCCGGTCATCGTCGGGGATTACCCCAAACAGATCAAGGCCTTCTACATGAGGCAGAACGACGACGAGAAGACGGTTCGGGCGATGGACGTCTTGGTGCCCCGACTCGGAGAAATCATCGGCGGAAGCCAGCGGGAAGAGCGACTCGATGTATTGGAGCAGCGGATTCGGGAGATGGGGATGGAGCCGGAGAATTACGGCTGGTACCTGGACCTTCGGCGATACGGAACCGTCGAGCATTCGGGGTTCGGACTCGGATTCGAGCGGCTCATTCAATACGTGACCGGGTTGGGGAACATTAGAGACGTTATTCCTTTCCCCCGGTCCGTCGGTAGTGCGGACTTCTAGTTCGCCCCGGAGGCGGCCCACTCCTTAACCTTGACGGCGAGCTCCTTGCCCCGCTGCTTCAGGAGGGCGATATCGTCCTCGGTTGGGGCGCCTTTGAACTCCACCGGATCGATAAAGTCCCAGTTCATCTTGAGCCGCTCGACGATCTCGTCCAGCTCCTTCTGGGCCCCCCCGGACCAGCCGTAGGATCCGAAGCGGAACGCCTTTCGGTTGAGCACCTTCTTCTTCCCAATCTCGTCGAGGACTGCCGCCATCGGCGGAAACATCTTGTACTCGTAGGTCGGCATAGCGAGGACAACCCCGGAGGACTGCCAGATCGACTGAAGAACGTAGCTCAGCTCGGTCTCCGGCACTCGGTGAACGTGGACCGTTACGCCTTCGCTCTCGATAGCTTCGACGACCGGCGCCACGCCCTGTTCGGTCATCCCGTACATGCTGCCCCAGATGACCGTAACCTCCGGCTTCGCAGGCCCCTTCGAGTAGCCGGCGTATCGGACGTAGTCGTTCACGATCTTTTCCGGGTTCTTGCGCCAGACGATACCGTGCCCCGGGGCAATGGTCTTTATTTCGATCCCGCCGAGCTTCTCGATCGCTTTCTGCGTCGGAAGGGAGAAGGCCGCGACGATGTTGGCAAAGTAGCGCGTGGCCTCCTGCTCGAAGTAGTCGATCTGTTCCTGGCTCAACTGATCGTCGTAGGGAGCGTCGTCGGAGACCGCACCGAAGGAGCCGAAGGCATCGCAGGGAAAGAGCGTCTTCGACTTGGTGTCGTAGGTTGCCATAGTTTCAGGCCAGTGGACATTCGGTATGTCCTCGAAGGCAAGAACCCGGCCGTTTCCGAGATCGAGTTGGTCACCGGAAGAAACGGTGTGGACGTCGTTGGTAATCCGGTAGAAGGCATCGAGGAGCGGTTCCGCCCGTTTGCTCGCGTAGACGGTAAACTCGGGGCGCACCTTCTTGAACATCTCGAGCCACCCAGAGTGATCCGGCTCCATGTGATTGATGATGACGTAGTCGATATCTTTTACGTCGACCTTGATCTCGTCCAGCATCTCCAGAAGTGTTTCGGGTACACCGTCCCACCCGCAGATACCGTCGATAATCGCCGTCTTTTCGCCCTTGACGATATAGGAGTTCATCGCGATCCCGGTAGGGATCGGCCAGATTCCCTCGAAGAGGATGTTGTCGACGTTGGCCGAAAGACGATAGATGCCTTCACTTACTTCCGTGGTTCTCATTCCTATACCTCACAAACCTACTCAGGCTTTATTATAGATAACTTAATACCGAATTATGCTTCCTTCAAGCGTTTCACCAGCTCCCGGTCGAAACTATTGGCGAAACTCGCAACTTCCTTCCGTCCGTACCGCCGGGGTCCGGGCTCGAAGAGACCGTTCCGTCGAAGCGCGTAGGAAAAATCCCGCAGGGATCGCCGCTCTTGAATCGAGTCGGGGTCGAATCGCTCTCCGCGGTCGTTCAAAACGACGACACCGCAACCGAGAAGCGCCTCGGCAAGAAGAATATCCCGGGTAATCGCCAGGTCCCCCGCCTCGGCGCCGGCGAGAATCTCCTGGTCGGCCACTTCCGCCCCAGGGGATACGACACGCATCTCTACGTTCGGGTACTCGGAAAGCGAAACGTCCCGGTTGGCGACGAACACCGTCTCGACGCCCTCCCGGAGGCACCGCCGAGCGACGATCTCCCGGACCGAGCGGGGACAGCTGTCGCCGTCGACCCACACCCTCATCCCAAGGCCACGTACGCCTCGCAGGCCCCGGAGAGCGTCAGCCTCCGAGTTGCCGCGGGAACAAAAGCCGACTCGCCGGAGGAGAGGGCCACGGTGTCTTCCCCGGAACAGTTAGCCGGTCGCTCCTCCGCCGGTTCGGCGGCGGCGCCGGAGTGGTCGGCGGTTGAATCACCGGTGGTATCCCGGCAGGTTACCCTGCCCCGGAGAACAAAAAGTATAGCAGGTACAGCTCCCTTGTCGAAGGAGTATTCCCCGGACAACTCGAGCTTCTCCAAGACGAACTCGTCGACCGGCGGGGCAAAGGTCGTCACCGCGGCGCCGGGGAAATCCTCTCGCTTCCCGGGAAAGCGAGGGTTGTCGGTGGCCTCGAAGCGGAGAACTCTGAGTAACTCCGGGAGGTCGACGTGCTTTACGGTGCAGCCGCCCCGGAGCACGTTGTCGGAGTTGGCCATCAACTCGACTCCGGTTCCCTGAAGATAGGCGTGGAGAAGCCCCGATTCTAGAAAGATGGCCTCCCCAGGGTCGAGATGGAGGCAGTTCAAATAGAGCGGAGCCAAAACGCCCATGTCTTCTGGAAACTGGCGATCGAGCTCGATTACCCAGGAGAATCGGCTTCCGGGGGTCCGGCGGGCGTACTCGAGGCCCCCGTCGAGGATTCGGGCCCCGTCGCTGGTGCCCTCTCCCGCGGGTGCCATCAACTCCCGGTAGAAGGCCTCGAGATCGCCCTCTTCCAACCGGGCAACCAGAGAATCCGCGCCTTCGATGTGACGAAAATCCTCGGCGATCGCCTGGGGGTCCCGGAAGCCGGAAAGGGCCCAAAAGGGCGTAACCGCCAGAAGGATCTCCGGTTTGTGGTTGGAGTCTTTGTAGTTACGGTTAGGAGCGTCCAACGGAATACCGGCGGCCTCCTCCCGATCGTACCCGTCGACCGCTTGGGAGCGGCTCGGGTGAACCTGTATCGAGAGCCCTCCGGCCGCCGAAAGCAGCTTGAACAGAAACGGAAGCCGAGAGCCGGACCGGGCCGCGACGGTCTCCCCCAGGGCGTAGGATGGGTGGTTCTCAAGGAAGTCTCCGAGGTCGATCTCCCGGCCGCCGCAACGGATCGACGAGGGAAGCCGGGGGTGATCACCCATCCAGAGCTCCGCCACCGGCTCCCCGTCGGGGTTGGGAATACCGGTCAGCCGGGGGATCTCCGTCCTGCTGCCCCAGGCGTAGTGCTGGATTCCGCTCTGCATCCGGTAAAGGGCCATTGACTCGTACTGTAGTCCCCCGGGGGTCCGGCGTCAATTCGGGGCCGGTCTTCCGCCGGGCTCAATTGACAGCCGTGGGGCCCCGATTTAAGGTAGTCCCATGGCAGACATATCTCCCCTTGAACGGGCTCGCCGAGGATACGCTCCCCGAATGCCCCGAAGCATCGCCGGTGACATTTCGAAGACGTCGATCTCCCTCGGAGATGCAACTCAATCGGAATCAGACCCACAAGACATAGAGCAGCTCTTCCCGAAAACCTACGGTGCCCCGGTGGCGACCGTACGGGCAGACGGCGGCGGTGAGACGCCCCGGGGGAAGCGCGTCGCGGTCATTCTCTCCGGTGGGCAGGCTCCCGGGGGCCATAATGTGATCGCCGGCCTCTACGATGCCCTTCAGGAGCTGTCGAGCAATTCGGTGCTCTACGGTTTCCGCGGGGGCCCCGGCGGTATCCTCAAAGAAGACATCGTCGAGATCACCTCGGAGCTGGTCGCTGAGTACCGTAACTCCGGTGGCTTCGACATGATCGGCTCCGGCCGCACCAAGATCGAGACACCGGATCAATTCACCAAGACCCTCTCGGTGGTTCAGGCGCAAAAGCTCGACGCCCTCGTCGTTATCGGTGGAGACGACTCCAACACCAACGCGGCCCTCTTGGCGGAGTATTTCGCGGCGAACGATCAGCCGACGGCGGTTATCGGCGTGCCAAAGACCATCGACGGCGACCTTAAAACCGGCCTGATAGAGACCTCCTTCGGCTTCGACACGGCGACCAAGACGTATTCCGAGCTCATCGGAAACATCGAACGGGACGCAAACTCCGCCCGGAAGTACTGGCACTTCATCAAGCTGATGGGACGCAGCGCCTCCCACATCGCCTTGGAATGCGCCCTCCAGACCCGCCCGAATGTCTGCATCATTTCCGAGGAAGTGGCGGAGCTTAATCAGACCCTCGATCACCTGGTGGATCAGATCGTGAAGGTAATCTCCGCCCGGGCAGCTCAGGGCAACGACTTCGGGGTCATTCTCGTCCCCGAGGGGCTTATCGAGTTCATCCCCGAGATGAAGTCGCTTATCGCCGAGATCAACGACATCCTCGCAGAGTCCGCGGAGTACTTCGGTACCCTGAACACCTTCGAGGCCCAGGCGGAGTACATCAACCGAAAACTGAGCCGCGATTCCTCCTACGTCTTCTCGAGCCTTCCAAACGAGATCCAGCGCCAGCTTCTGATGGACCGAGACCCCCATGGAAACGTCCAGGTCTCCCGGATCGAGACCGAAAAGCTTCTGATCGATATGACGAAGAGTCGTCTCGACCAGATGAAGTCGGAGGGAAGCTACGACGGCACGTTTAGTGCGCTGCAGCACTTCTTCGGGTACGAGGGTCGCTGTGCCTTTCCGAGCAACTTCGACACGAACTACTGCTACGCCCTCGGGAGGACGGCCTGCGTCCTGATAAAGGAAAACCTAACCGGCTACATGGCGACGGTACGAAACCTGACGGATGCACCCGAAGACTGGGAGCCCGCAGGTATTCCCATCACCATGCTCTTGAACCTCGAGCAACGGAAGGGAAAGAAGAAACCGGTTATCCGGAAGGCGCTGGTGGATCTGGCCGCCCGGCCCTTTCAGGTGTTCAAAGAAAAGCGTGACGACTGGGCGGTCCCCACGGCCTACACCTACCCGGGCAGCATCCAGTACTTCGGACCGAGCGAGCTCGCCGACGCGACAACCATAACCCTAAGTCTCGAGAAGCGACCCGAACTGTGACCGTCGTCCGGGCCGGAGTGGCGTAGAACTATAGCGCCGCGGTGAGAATCCGGAGCTTTGTGTCGGCGTCGAGGTCCGCCGGGTGGTTCTTTACCCCGGCCTCGGCGGCGACCGCCCTGAGATCCTCGACGGTAATGCCGTAGCCGGCGAGGCGCGGGAGCGCCGCGAGACCGGAAAGCTCCCGGAGACGGTCTACGATGTCGCCGGGGCGTGGCTCATCGCGTTGGCGGGAATCGTCGGAGGACCTCGCCGACAGCAAGACGCCGGCGTTGCGGTACTTTCGGAGCGCCTCGGAACCAACCCGGTCGTGGGGATCCAAGAGCGGTAGCGTCTCCTCCACCGAGGGGCAGAGGGTCAGCCCGCAGAAGACGCCGTGGGGTACGGGCTTCATTGCACCGATGGGAGACGCCGCGCCGTGAACAAAGCCCAACCCGGCGTTTGCCAGGCAGAAACCCGAATAGAAGGCAGCGAGAGACATCGCCTCCCGGGCGGCACGATTCTCCGGGTCCTCTAGCACCGCTTCGAAGGCCCACCCCGCCTGTCGAAGCCCCTCCGCCGCGAGACAGTCGGTTACCGGATTCGCGTCCTTCGAAACGTAGGCTTCCAAGAGCTGGGTAATGGCGTCGAGACCCGACGCGGCGGTTACCTCTCGGGGGCAGGAAACCGCAGCTTCCGGGTCGAGGATGGCAACGTCGGGGATAAAGGCGTCGTGCCGGAGAGACTTCTTGAATCCCCCGTCACCGACGCGGCTCAGGACGGCGTTTTTCGTCGCCTCGGAGCCGGTTCCCGCGGTCGTCGGTGCCGCAAATAACGGGAGGCGTCGCCCCTCGGGCTTCCGAGAGCCGACTCCCTCGAGGTAGTCGGCTGCCGAACCGTCCTGCAGCGCCACCGCCGCGGCGGCCTTTCCCAGGTCTATGGTGCTGCCGCCGCCGATCGCCACCACGGCGTCAAGGTCCGCTTTTCGTATAAGCCCGACTGCGCTATCGACGCTCTCGGGAGAGGGCTCGCCGGAGTGCCGAAAGAGCTCCACCCGGATGCCATAACGAGACAACTCGTCGAGAAGCTCCGCGGAAGCGGGGATCCGATCGAAGGACGACCCTCCGACGACAAGGCAAACACTCCAGCTTTTGGCCTCTTTGAGGAGCCCTGGAAGCGAAAACAGCGCCTTTTGCCCAAGAATCAGCCGCGGTGTCCGAGAGTTTTGAAACCTTCTGCCTGAACTCATTGTTTTCTAGTCGAGTGTATACCAATCTATAACTAAGATACATGCGTAAGGGTTCGAGGTCGCTCCGAGTTCCCGGAGCCTCTCGAATATCGCTCGGTTAACTCGCATCTCGCGAGGGTAGAGGTGCGGAAGGAGGAGAAGAGACATGAAAAGAGTCTCAGTCTTCGTGGTGGTATTGTTACTGTTCGGCTCCCTGGCGTTCGCCCAAACGGTGGTAGAGCGCAGCAGCTTCTCGAACATGCAAGGATGGAGGGCCGGCGGCGGTAACTGGGTAACCAGCGGCGGTCGACTGGTCCAGCGTGACGCAGGGGCCCCCCTTGCTCGAATCGACAAGCGGGTGGATGCCCGAGGCGTCTACCAGATCGATTTTGACATCCGGTATGAGGACGGCGGCTACACTTCGGAACAGGATCTACGAAACAGGCACTACCATGCCGGGTTCGGTGTCCACGTCGGAGTGGAGAATCCTCCTCTCGGTCGGCAGGCCTGGGGGAATGGAGAGAGCTACCTGTTGTGGCTGAATCTTGACACTCGTCCGGAAACACGCCGTAACGCGGGGGAACACTACGGGTTCCGTGCCCAGGTCTACGAAAGCGTTTCGCATTCCCAGATGGAGCTCTTGAGATCGGGAGAGGCCCGGAGAATGTTCGGCGACCCGATCATGAGTATCGATCTATTCGAAGCCTTGCGGAACTACGGAGTAAACATGAGCGTCAACGACCTGATGCAGTATCTCGACCGGGACGTCCCGGTAAGCATCCGGGTAAACACGCGCACCGGCGAGATCGGCGTCAAGGATCCGACGGCTCCGATCCGCTTCTACTTTACCGTAGATCCGGCACTCCTTCGGGGATCCTACATCTCCTTGCGGACGAACTCTCTCTCGGCCAGCTACGACGACTTTACCGTCACTCAGCGATAAGCTCGAGGGAAACCTCAAAAATGGGTCCGGCTCCGGTAGTCGGGCCCTTTTTTTCTGCTCGCTCGAGAAGCGCGTCGATTGCCTCGAGAAGCTTGACGAGGCCGAAGGTGTCGAGGCCGCAGTAGCGCTCGAGCTCGTCGTCGATTCGACGGCGATCTTCGGAAATCGAGGGTGCTCCGCCGTCGAGATGCGCCCAGTAGTACGCCAGGCTGGCGCTCCTCCCATCCTGGAACCGCATCCCGCTGTAGTCGATATCCGTCAGGGCCGGCAAAACGCTCTTGAGGGAAAGGCTTCCCCGCTGCCGTGGATGATAGAGGGCGAAGGCTTGAAAGACCGGGTAGAGGTCGACGAGGCGCCCGGCGGCTCCTTCGAGTACCTCGGAGAGCTCGGGAAACCGCGCCGCCAAATACCGGAGACACCGAGCCTCCATCTCCCGGTTATAGACCACGATGCTGCCGATTCCCTCGAGGGCCTCCGCCAGAATCCTCGCCATCCTCGGGAGAGAATCGAGGCCTCCTCGGCAGATATGGGAGGTATGGGCCGGGTGTACGTCGCTTATCGCATGGAGCGAGAAGAGAAACGGTACGTGTTGCCACGGCTTCGCAAGGGGCGCCCGGGGGATAGCCTCCTGGACCGCCTCGAAGTCGAGAAAACCGAGAGGATAGGTTAGCCGCTCCCGAAACTCCCGGAGCGGACCAAGCTCAAGGTGGATGGTTTCGGTTCGGTGGCTGCGAATTTGAATGCGCTGCCGCCGTCCGAGGACGTAGTCTTCGGGGATATCCTCGAGGCGTCGGATACCCTGATTGAAGAGGGGCAACACCTTCTCCCGTCCCCGGAAGAGGGTAAAGATGTCGTCCTCTGCTGCGGAACCCAGGTCCGCGGAGCAGGCGGGGCATCGGTCCGGTTTGGCGCAGCGGTACGGGTCGGCCTCGACTTCTTCGGGGCTCAACTGAAGGTACGCCGCGAGCTCCTCAATGCGCCTGTCGACTTCCCCTGCGGCAACCGTTGCCCGGCGGCTAATGTCCTCGGTAAGAAAGAGCGGTGCGTCCCCGGCCTCCGGGGTGTAGGCGCGATTGAGGTACACCAGGGTGGTGACGACCTGCAGAGGCTCCTCCGACTCCTGCCCAAGGATCCAGATGGCGCTCGCCGCCTCGAGCACCGCGCTCTGCTTAGGGGACATAGCCGAGGTTACGAGCGTAACCTCCACGGTTTCCGCCTTTTCTCTGAGGGACGCGACTTCCACCCGGAGGAGCGGATGCTCGAGGACCACCGACCTTGTCGCTTCACAGCTCATCCCACGGTAGTACGCCTCCTCGGCGAGGCTCCGTTGGCGGGCAAAGTAGCGCCGGTCGTCTTCCCAGACGGCCCTCGGCTCTTTGTCGAGAAAGCCGTGGTAGTCGAGGTAGAGGTGTCGTTTGCATACGAAGCCGGTGGCCAGATCGCCGGCTGTCAGTGGCCGTGGAAGCCTATCGATCGGGGAAGACAAGCCTGTACGCGTCGAGGGCTATCTGGAGCTCTTCGTTGGTAGGAACTACGACGATCGTTATCGGGGAGTAGTCTCGGGAGATAATTCCCTTTCGGGCACCGTTCTCCAGATTCTTCCGGTAGTCCATGACGATTCCGATGTTTTCGAGTCGGTTGCAGATTCGCTCCCGCATCCGAGTGCCGTGCTCCCCGATTCCCCCGGTAAAGACCAGAGCGTCGACCTTTACCATGTTGGCGACGTAGGAGCCGATGTACTTTCGGATGCGATACGCGTAGACGTCCAGCGCCTCGATGGTGTTTCGATCGCCTCGCTCCGCCGCTTCCTCCAGGTCTCGCAGATCGTTAGAGATCCCGGAAAGCCCCAGGAGCCCCGATTTTTTGTTCAGAATTTCGTTTAGTTGAGAAGCCGTAAAACCGCGGTCCATCAGGTAGAGCAAGACAGCTGGGTCGACGTCGCCGCTTCTGGTGCCCATCATGAGCCCCTCGAGAGGGGTAAACCCCATCGAGGTATCTATTGACCGGCCGCTCTTGATGGCGGTTATGGAGGCGCCGTTCCCCAGATGACAGGAGATCACGTTGGTGTTCTCCGGATGTCGCTTGAGAAAGGCGACAGCCTCCGCGGCGACGTAGCGATGGCTGGTGCCGTGGAAGCCGTAGCGGCGGATGCGGTACTTATCGTAGAACTCCCGAGGGAGGCCGTAGAGGTAGGCGGCGGGGGTGAGGGTCTGGTGAAAGGCAGTATCGAAGACCGCGATCTGAGGCTTATCCGGGAGGAGCTCCCGGGCGGCGCGGATTCCCGTAAGGTTCGCCGGGTTGTGAAGGGGTGCAAGCTCGATATTGTCCTCGACCGCTTTTACGACTTTTTCGTCGATAATAACCGATTGAGCGTATTTCTCGCCGCCGTGAACCACCCGATGGCCGACGGCGGCGATCTCTTCCACACTCTCGATGCATCCGTTGTTCTCGTCGGTTATCGCTTCGGTCATCAGGCGCATCGCGGCGGCGTGGTCCTCGACCGGAGTCTCCCTTCTGAGCCGACCGTTCACCGACTCCTGCGCTATGCTCCCCATCCCCTCGCCTATCCGTTCGACGACGCCCTTACCGAGACTCTCCCGGGAGGGCATCTCGAAAAGCTCGTACTTCAGGGAGGAGCTACCGCAGTTGATGACCAAGATGGTCTCCTGTGACTCTTTTTGCCGTGCCATTTCTCTCCTATTGTATCGATTAGAGCGACTCTTCGACCAGCAGAGCGGACAAGAGATCTCCCAAGAGGTTGAAGGTAAGAATCATCCACGCCAATGCGAGGCCAGGGAAGAAGGCAAGCCAGGGAGATTGAAACAAATAGTTGCGCGCGTCCTTGAGCATCAACCCCCAGCTCGGATTCGGCGGTTGGGTACCCAGGCCGAGAAAGGAGAGCGCCGCCTCTATCGATACCGCGAAGGCGAAGGTGACGGCGGATTGGACGATCAACTTCGGAAGCATGTTCGGAAGAAAGTGGAGAACCACCCGCTTAGAAGCGCCGGTTCCCAGGGCCTTCGACGCCTCGATGAAGGGCTCTTCCCGGATCGTCAGTACCTCTCCCCGAACGAGGCGGGCGTAGACGGGAACAAAGACAATGCCGAGGGCGACCGTGACTTGGCCGAGGCCGTATCCGAAGGCCGCTACGATGGTAATTGCAAGGAGCACCGTCGGAAAGGAGAGGACGGCGTCCATCACAATCATGATTGCCCGGTCGAGGGTCCGTCCGGCGAGGCCCGCCGCCAACCCGAAGAGGGTGCCGCCGAAGAGGCTCAAGGCTACTGCGACACCGCCGACCAAGAGTGCGGACCGACCGCCGTAGATGACCCGGCTCAGGATATCCCGGCCAAGGTTATCGGTTCCAAAGAGAAAGCCGGGGCTTCCCGGGGGAAGAAAACGCGCCTCGAGACGTTGGCTCAAGGGATCCTGGGGAGCAACCAAAGGCGCACAGAGAGAGGCCCCGATTATCGCAATCAAACTTGCAACCACGACAAGGTCGAGAATCCGTCTTCCCCGGGGCAATCGTGTCTTCCTCAAGGCCGCCTCCTACCCTACCTAAGCTCGACGTCCCGGAGATCGAAGGTATCGAGCTTGCTATCCATGTGAAATCCCCGGACGTTCTCCCGGATCCCTACGTGACGATAGTTCGACCCGATGTATACGTGGGGTAGCTCGACGGCCATTATTTGGAGCACCCGGGTGTACATCCGGACCCGCAGCTCCTGGTCGGTCTCTCGCCGAGCTTCGCCTATCAGCCCCGCGGCCTCGGGGTTGGACCAGCGAACGTAGTTGTCCGGGGAGTCGTAGGCGCCGAGGCGTCCGTCGGGATCCAGTTTTCCGGTATGCCCGATGACCGTCAGGTCAAAGTCGCTTCCCCGGTACACTTCCGAAAGCCAGGTCGACCAATCCAAGAGCCGGAGCTCCGCGTTGAGGCCCACTTCGCGCAGCATGTTCTGGTAGATCTCGCCGGCCCGAACATGGGGTTGAAAGTTCTGAGGCACCGCGATTCGGACGACAAAGCCCTCCGGGAGGTCGATCTCCGCGAGAAGCTCCCGGGCCCGCTCCGGATTGTAGGGATAGGTATCGGCGAAGCTCGGATACGCCGGATCCCCGTAGTCGATAAAGCTTCCAACGGGTTCGCCGCCGCCGTAGGCGACATCCAGGACCGGCCGGCGATCGATGGCAAGGGAGATAGCCTGTCGAAGACGAATGTCGTCGAAGGGTTCCCGGGCGTTGTTGACCGCGATCACCATAACCAGGCTCGACAGGTCCGTGTCCACGGTGGTGTCGGGGGTCGACTTCAACAGGTCGACGTCGGTGTCCGTCACGATATCGACGACGTGCAGCTCCCCGGTAATCAGTCCCTGAATTTGAACCGCCCGCTCGGTGATGATAAAGAAGGTCACACCGTCGATTCGGGGCTTGCCGCCGATCCAGTAGCCATCGTGGCGCCGGAGGACGATCCGGCTGTCTCGGACCCACTCTTCGAAGACGAAAGGACCTGTACCGACGGGCTCGCTGCCGAAGTCGTGCCCCGAGGCAATGAGATCCGCCGGAAGAATCGCCGCCCAACCCGAGGCAAGGGCAGCGAGAAGCGGCGCGTGGGGCCGGGAGAGGACGAGGCGAACCGTCTGCGAGTCGACGGCTTCTACCGATTCGATCGCTTCGAAATCGGAGATGTTAGGCGACGCGAAGGCCGGGTCGATTATCCGGTTGATGGTCGCCACCACGTCGTCGGACGAGAGCTCCCTGCCGTGGTGAAAGCGCACACCGCGGCGGAGGCGGAAGACCCACTCGAGCCCGTCCGGGGAGACATCCCAGGACTCTGCCAGCGCCGGCACCAGCTCTCCTTCGGTGTTCGGCTCGAGAAGCGTGTCGTATATGCTTCGAGCCACCTGGAAGGTAAGGGTGCCGCTCGTGGCGTGGGGGTCGAGGGTGTCCGGGTTTCCCGAGATGGCGAAGTTCAGCAGGCTTTCAGCCCCTCGGGGGGCGCCCCCTTCCCGGTTACCTCGGGTGAAGCCGGGCAGGGAAACGAAGAGAAGGAGGACGAGGCTCCCAAGCACAAAGAGTGTATGTCGACGGTTCATGAATACCCCTTAGGTGTCATCTGTCCGGTTTAGGAGGGCGGCGCTTTCGAGAAGCCGTCGGGTGTAGGGATGCTTCGGCTCGGCGAATACCGTGCCGGTCTCTCCCTCTTCGACGATGCGCCCGTCCCGGAGGACTACTATTTGATGTGAAAGGTAGCAAATAAGCGGCAGATCGTGGGAAACAACGACCATTGTCAGCCCCAACTCTTCTTGGAGGTCAAGCAGAAGATTGACCACCCGAGCCTGAACCGAAACATCGAGGCTCGAGACCGGCTCGTCCAAGAGAAGCACCTTTGGTTCCATCGCGAGAGCCCTGGCGATAGCCACCCGTTGCCTCTGGCCCCCGGAGAGCTGCCCCGGAAAGCGGTCGAGGATCGCCGGGGCGAGACCAACGAGGTCCAAGAGCTCCTCGCCCCGGCGACGACGCTCTCCCCGGGGGACTCTTCGGTTGCCCAGCGCCTCCCCGAGACTCGTCCGAACCCGTAACCGGGGATTCAAGCTCCGTCCCTGAAAGACCAGTTGGATCTCCCCCGGGGAGCCGCCGCGGTAACCGATCGTTCCCTCCGTCGCCTCTTCTATTCCACCGAGGCAGCGGACGAGGGTCGTTTTTCCGGACCCCGATTCTCCGACGACGCCGAGAATCCGCCCCTCGTAGGCGTCGAAGGAGATACTCTTTAGGGCTGTGGTGGTGTGAAGAACCCGACCAAAGCTTCCGAAGGACTCGAAGCGTTTGGTAAGGTTCCGAACCTCGAGAAGCGGCGGGCCGGAGGAGCTCATCCTGAGACTCCCGGGGAAGAGCCGCCTGCGGTGCCACTATCGAGGGAACCGGGAAAGTGACAGGCGACTCGGTGGGAAGACTCTCCCCCCGGCTTCTCTTCGAGAGGCGGTCGCTCCCGTCGGCAGACCTCCTGAGCCATCGGGCACCGCGTGTGGAAGGGGCATCCCCCGGGCACCTCTTCCGGAAGGGGCGGCACCCCAGGAATGGTGGCAAGGCGACGGCCGGGGTTCTTGGGACGTGGAACCGCGGCGAGGAGCAAGCCGGTATACGGGTGCAGGGGGCGCGACAAGAGGGCCCCTCGGGACGCGGTTTCGACGATCCGTCCTGCGTAGAGAACGCTTACCCTGTCGGCGATTCGCTCCACCACCCCAAGGTCGTGGGTTACGAAGAGAATCGACAGCTGCTGCTCGCGGCGGACCCGGAGGAAGAGGTCGAGAATTTGGTCCTGAATCAAAACATCGAGGGCGGAGGTCGGCTCGTCGGCGACTAGGAGATCGGGGCCACAGGCGGTCGCGATGGCGATCCCGAGACGTTGCTGCATCCCCCCGGAGAGCTCGTGGGGATAGCGTCGGAGAAGCGCCACCGGGTTCGGCAGCTCCACGCCTGCGAGAAGCTCGAGGAGCCTCTCCCGAATTGCTTCGCTGGGGAGATCGAGGTGCCGAGCGACGTGCTCCCTCAGTTGTGTTTCCACCGTAAGAGACGGATTGAGGGCCTGTCCCGGCTCCTGGAACACCAGCCCAACCCGGCGCCCCCAGGTGTTCCGGAGCTCTCTCCCGGAAAGCCGCTGAATGTCCTCTCCATCGAGAAGCACCTCTCCGCCGTCGTAGGAAAACGGGGGCGCTTCCAATAGGCGCAGGGCCCCCCGACAGGTGACCGTCTTCCCGGCTCCGGACTCCCCGGCAACACAGTGAACCTCCCCGGGAGCAACCGTCAGGTCGATACCGTGGAGAACCGGCACCCGGCCGCCCTTTCCCCGGAGTGAGATCTCGAGTCCCCGGATGTCCAGGCGGGGGGCAGTCATGGCGCCTGCCCCCGGCGGAGCCGCGGGTTCAAGACGACGTAGAGGGTGTCTACGAGGGCGCTCAGAAGGGAGAAAATAATGGCGACGAAGACGACACCCCCTTGGACGACGGGGAAATCCCTGTTGTGGATCGCCGAAAGAAACAAGCGCCCGAGCCCGGGGAGGGAGAAGACCTCCTCTATGACGATAGCCCCGCCGATGAGGTAGCCGAGCTGGATCCCGGCGACGGTGAGGACCGGAAAGAGGGCGTTTCGAAGGACGTGAACGTAGCGAACCCGCGCTTCGGCAAGCCCCTTCGCCCGGGCACCGACGACATAGTCCTTCTTTGTCTCTTCCAGGACCGCTCCCCGGACGACACGGAGGAGAAAGGCTCCCCGGGCAATCCCCAGCGCCAGGCTCGGAAGCACGAAGTGTGCCGCGGTGCCGATGCCGAAAAGGGGGAGCGCGCGAAGCCAGATGGAGAATACTAGAAGAAGCAAGATGCCTAGCCAGAAGCTCGGGAGGGCCATTCCCAGTTGAGAAACGGTCATCCCGAAATAGTCCAGGGGTGTCCAGGGCCGCACCGCCGACGCTACGCCGAGGGGCACGGCGATCGCGAGGGCAACGAGGAACCCGCCGAAAGCCAAGCCGAGGGTCACCGGCAGGCGCTCGACGATGAGAGATCGCACAGATCGATCGATGTAGAAGGATCGGCCGAAGTTCAGACCGGCGACATCCGCGAGCCAGTTACCGTATTGGCGGGGAAGCGACTGGTCGGTACCGAGACGGGCCCGTATCGCTTCGATCTCTCCCTCGCCGGCGTCGATGCCGGCGATGGTCTCTGCGGGGTCCCCGGGTATCACCCGGAGGATAAGAAAGACTGCTGTGGACACCAGCCACACCGTCAGCACAAGCCGGACGAGCCGGGAGAAGAGAAGTCGCGCCACGCCGGCTAGGACTATTTCTTGAGGCTGTGAAGGATGCGCTCGAGAACCTTGGCTCGGTCCAGCGGTTTTACGATGTAGTTTTTTGCGCCGATCATGAGCGAGTTCTTCACGAGGTCGTTCTTGCCCAGGGCGCTCACCATGACGACCGCCGCGCTCTTATCGAACTCGATAATCTTCTCGAGAGCCGTCACGCCGTCCATCTTCGGCATGGTTATGTCCATGGTAACCAGATCGACGTTCGGGTGAAGCTCCTTGTATTTCTCGACGGCTTGCTCCCCGTCTGAGGCCGTACCGGCGACTTCGAACCCCGCTGAGGTAAGAATTTGGTTCAACTGTTTTGCGACGAACATGGAGTCATCGACGATGAGGACTCGGTACGGTGTTCCGTCCGGTTTAAGCCCTTCGGGCTCTTTCTCATTCATGCTCGGGTAGTCGACTTTGCTTTTCATCGTCTCGCCCTCCTCACTTACGTATTCTTAGCCTATATCGAAACGTTTTTCAAGAATCTATAGACATTGGAGTAAAAAAAGGTGCCCCGGGGAGCGGTGGCGAGCCCCGGGGCGAAGGAGGAGTAAAGTAGATGGAGAATCGTCAGACGTCCTCACCAGGTCTTTTTACCTGTTTTTACATCCTTTCTTACATGCCACCACTAATGCAGTAAACGTGCCAACTCTTCTATGAAAGAGATAACTCTTTTACCTATAGTACTTTACGCAAGCAGAGGCCGCCGGAAGGCGACGCGCCGGGCCATGCGTTTCGCATAGGCGGGGATGGGAAAGCGGCTCCATTTCTTTTCGATACAAAGAGATAGAATATTCTTGCAATTTGGGGCGACCTATGCTTCCTGCATAGGATCCCGGCTCAACCAGCGGCTGAGCTTGGATTGACTTACCCCGAGGAGGCGTGCCGCGGCCGATTGGTTGCCACCGGAGAGATCGAGGGCTTCCTGGATGAAGTGCTCCTCGACCTGCCGAAGGGTAGGAAAGGGTCCGTGATAGGAGATCCCGGGCTCCGCTTCGCCGGTTTCCTGAGCCCCGGTTTGGAGGGCGATGTGCTCGGTGATGTAGTCGTCGGGAATGGGCCCGCTCCCGGTCCGGCTCGCCGCGTCGAGAAGGAGAGCCTGGAGCTCCCGAACGTTCCCCGGAAACCGGTACCGGCTCAGAATCCTAAGGGCCGCCGAAGAGAGCTGCGGCACCGGTCCTTCGCCGACGGTCGACATGGTCGCAAGAATATGCTCCGCCAAGAGTGGAATGTCTTCCCGGCGTTCCCGCAGCGGCGGCAACGAAACGTGGTGCGTCAAAAGACGGTAGTAGAGGTCCTTCCGAAAGCTTCCCTCCTGCTGCTTTTGATGGAGATCGGCGTTCGTCGCCGCTACTACCCGGGCGTTCGAAATCCGAGGCTGGTCGGCTCCTAGGGGGTAGTACTCCCCTTCCTGGAGGAGTCTCAATAGCTTGACCTGGGCCGGAAGGTCGAGGTCGCCGATCTCGTCGAGGAAGAGGGTTCCCCCGGCCGCCTCCTCGATGAGGCCGGCTCGAGCCTTGAGGGCCCCGGTGTAGGCCCCGGCGACGTGCCCGAAGAGGGTGTCGGAAAACATGGTATCGTCGAGACCGGCGACGTTGACCGCGACGAATCTACCCCGGCGCCCGGAAACCTGGTGAAGCGCCCGGGCGATCAGCTCTTTTCCGGTACCACTCTCCCCGGTTATCAGAAAGGCGTGGGGCGTAACCGCGGCGTTCTCGATGTAGTGAAAGATCCGAGCCATCCGCGGACTTCCGGTAACGATCTCCCGGAAAGCCTCCGGGTCCTTCAGCGTCACCTCATCTTCGGCCCCAGAAAGAATGTGAACGTTCTTCTGAAGCGCTCGGAACTTCAGGGCCTGGGAAACCGACGTCACGAGCCGGTTCTCGTCTACCGGCTTGGTCATGTAGTCAAAGGCTCCGAGCCGCATGCATTCGACCGCCACGTCCACGCTGTTCTCGAGGGTAAGCATAATGGTATAGGTGTTCGGGGCGGTCGCTACGATGTCCGGAAGGAGCTCCTGACCGGTCTTGTGCGGCATGTAGAGGTCGAGGAGCACGACGGCGATGTCGTTCTGCCTGAGGATGTCGATGACCTCTCGGCTGTCGGTACAGACGACGGCCACGCCGAGCTTCTCTCCTTCGAGGATAGTCTGGGAAAGCTCGGCGACCACTGGGTCGTCATCTACGATTAGGATAGTTGGTTCAGCCGCCATGGCCATCATCTACTCCCGACGAAACGCCGATCGATTCGGTCCTTGAGGTGGAACGCCAGGGCTCCGTCGAAAACCGCGCCCCATTTCGCCGCCACGCCGCGTCCGCCTCCAAGGTTAAGGATAAGAAGAAACCGCGACTGCGGCGAGAAGCGTCGCGGAAGAGCGCCCTTTCCTCCGCCGCCGGCCTCCGCCGCCGCCAGAAGATTGGCACGAAGGACCGGGTTCTGCCGTACGGCGTGGACTCCGACCCGCGAGATCGGCTTCGGCTGGAAGCTCAGGCAGTCGCCGCCGGCAAATACGTTCGGATGGCTTACCGACCGGAGATGACCGTCGACGAGGATTCCCCCATCCTCCCCGAGCGCCAAACTGCTCTCCCGGAGCCACCCCGGGGGCCGGACGCCGGTGGCCAGAATCACGACCTCTGATTCGACGAAGCTCCCGTCGGCGCACTCGACACCGGTCGGATGGATCTTTCGGATGTAGCCCCGGCGTATCTCCACACCCCGAGACTCGAGGGTACGCCGGGAAATCCGTCGAACCCCCTCTGGAAAACCGCGAAGCAGCTCGCCGCCGGCGCAAAGCCGAATCGACGGCACCGGAACCCCCGCCTCCCGGCTCTTACGCTCCAAGAGCGCCGCCGCGTTTCCGGCAACCTCGATCGCGGCGGGGCCGCCCCCGACCACGGCGACGGAGCCTCCCCCCGCCGCGGGAAGCCTCAACAGCCGCCGGCGCGCTGCGTAGAGGTTTTCCACCGGCTTGACCGGAAAGAAGCTGTCCAGCGGGACCTCCGTGGCAACTTCCAACCCCTCGGCGTTTATCCGGCTCCCGAGATTGCAGGAGAGCAGATCGTAGGGGAGCCTTCTACCCGTGGCCAGGCGGACCCTATTCTCGTCGGCCTCGATCGCGGTAAGGCGATCCTCGTGAAAGGTGGCGCCTTGGGCCTCGCAGATCTCCCGGACGGGAAAGCGGGTCTCCTCCGGAGAGTAATCGCCGCCGAGGAGACCGGGACCCATTCCGGAGTAGTAGTGGTAGGACGACGGCGAGACAACGTCCACGTCCCAACCCAAGCGTCGGAACGCCGAGAGACTCGACAGGAGGTCAAGGTGGGCGTGCCCGGCGCCGGCAAGAAGGAGTCGCACTAGAGCTCTATCTCCGTTTGTCGCATCGAGAGAAGGACGAAAGAGTCGACTCCGAGAAGCCCATCCGCGAGAACCAGACGCAGCTTTTCCCCGACAGCAATCGTAAGGTCCCAGTCGTCTCCGGTCAGGGGCCTGGCAACGACAGCCCGGCCGCCCTCGAAAGCGATGAGCCGGAGCTCATTCTCTCCTCCGAGGTTCGTGTCGGGAACCGCGGAAAAACCGTCGTATACGAAGGCGTCGATAATCTCCCGGCCGTAGAGAGTCGACCGAACGATTATCGCGTCACCACCGACCAAACCGACGCCGCCGCCAAGAACAAGGGCGGTCCATCCGCGCTCCCGAACCGGGAAGGAGACAACGAGCTCTTCTCCCTCGATGTGCCACTCTATTCTGTCTTCTCCGAAGGTCAGCCGCCGGGACTCCGGCTCTCCGGGAGAAGAGACAACAATGGCAGGGAAGAAGGTTCGGCATCCCGAGAGCAGCAAGAGGAGCGCCGCCACGAACGGCAGCGAAAGAAGATGGAGGCGACCGGCACGCGACATCTCCCTGCAGGCTAACCGATTACCCCTGCCCTCGCAACTCCGGGGAGCGCAACTCCGGCGGCACTTGACAGGTCAAAGGCGGCCTCACTACTGTATCGCCCGGAGGCAATCCCCAGGACATGCGAATTCGTTACAACGCCCCGGTTACCCTGACCTACGCCATTGTCTGTACCGTGGTCCTGGCCGTCGATATGATGTCCGGGCGGGCGCTCACTCCGACCTTCTTTTCCATCGGCCCCTCCCTGGACACCGGAAATCCACTAGAATGGCTCCGGCTGATAACCCACGTGATAGGTCACGTCGATTGGACCCACCTGATGAGTAACTTCGCCTTTATCCTGCTTATCGGGCCGATTCTCGAGGAGAAGTACGGTTCGAGGGGTCTCTTTATTATGATGCTCCTGACGGCTTTGGCGACGGGGGTAATGAACGTTCTTTTTATGAGCACCGGCCTCCTTGGGGCGAGCGGGATTGTCTTCATGATGATTCTCCTTGTTTCTTTTACCAATATACGTTCCGGGGACATTCCCCTTACCTTTATCCTTGTGGTCGCCCTCTACCTGACCCGGGAGATTATCGCCTCGGTACGGGAAGACAGCATTTCCCAGTTCGCCCACATCGTCGGTGGGGTCTGCGGTAGCCTCTTTGGCTTTATCCGGCCGGGAAGGTCGTAAGAGAGAGAGATGATAGAAAAACTACGCTCCATGGAGGAGCGGTTCAAAGAAGTGGAGCAGCTCATCTCGCAGCCCGAGGTGCATCGGGACCAACAGCGCTACAAGGAGCTGATGCAGGAGCACGCCCATCTCTCCGAGGTAGTCGAGACCTTCCGACGACTCCAGGAGGAAGAGCGCCAACTCGAGGAGAACACGGAGCTCCTCCACAACGAGAAAGACTCGGAGCTCAAAGAGATGGCCCGGGAAGAGATCGACGGCTTGGAAACGCATATCGAAGAGCTCACCGAGGAGCTCCGGCTGCTTCTGGCGCCCAAGGACCCCCTCGACGGAAAAGACATCATCATGGAGATCCGCGCCGGGACCGGGGGGGACGAAGCCTCTCTCTTTGCCGCGGACCTCTACCGGATGTACGCCCGGTACGCCGAGAACAAGCGGTGGAAGGTCGAGATGATGGACACCAGCCCGACGGAGGTCGGCGGCTTCAAGGAAGTGGTCTTCTCCGTCTCCGGCAAGGCGGTCTACGGCGAGCTGAAGTACGAGAGCGGCGTCCATCGCGTGCAACGCATCCCGGAAACCGAGTCCGGGGGCCGCATCCACACCTCGGCGGTAACCGTCGCCGTCCTCCCGGAGGCGCAGGACACGGATATCCAGATAAACGCCGAGGAGATTCGAGTGGACGTCTTTCGCTCTTCGGGTCCCGGTGGGCAGAGCGTCAATACGACGGACTCGGCGGTGCGCATTACCCACCTTCCGACGGGCCTCGTGGTTATCTGCCAGGACGAGAAATCCCAGCACAAGAATAAGGCTAAGGCCCTCCGGGTGCTCAAGGCGCGGCTCTACGAACAGGAGGAGCTCCGGAAGCGAAACGAACGGGATACCGCCCGGCGGAGCCAGATCGGTTCCGGAGACCGCTCGGAACGGATACGGACCTACAACTATCCCCAGAACCGGCTAACGGACCACCGGATCAACCTGACGCTCTACCGCCTCGATTCGGTACTCCAGGGGGACCTTACCGAGGTGGTGAACGCCCTGCAGATGAGCGACCGAGAGGCCTCCCTCAAAGCCGAGCTTTCCTAGACAGCCGGAGCGTACCATGGCCACGGTCCGGGAACTTCTCACAGAGGCCACGAAGCTCCTCCGGGAAGGGGGTATCGACTCCCCGACCCTCGACGCCGGCGTACTCCTCGGCCTCGCGCTGGAGCTGACCCGAGAGCAACTCTACGCCCGGCTGACGGACTCTCCCTCCCGGGACGCCGAAGCGCGGTTCCGGGACCTCGTCGCAGAGCGCCTCTCCGGGGTGCCCGTCGCCTATCTCCGGGGTTTCAAGGAGTTTTACGGCCGAGATTTCGCGGTGGATTCCCGGGTCCTCATACCCAGGCCGGAAACGGAGCTTCTGGTCGACTGGGCTCTCGAGCTCCTCCGGGGCTCCGGGGGGGCCGGGGAGAGGGTGCACGACTGCTGTACCGGTTCCGGCTGTATCGCCATCACCCTCAAGGCGGAGTTGCCCACCCTCGAGGTTTCGGCGTCCGACATCTCCCCCGGGGCCCTCGAAGCGGCCCGGGAAAACTGTCGGCGCCTTTTGGAGCCTGCTCTGGGCCCCGGGGCGGTTACCTTTCTTCGGTCGGATCTCCTCTCGGTGGTCCCCGGGACCTTCGACGTCATTACCGCCAATCCACCCTACGTTGCCGAAGATGAAGTAAGAGACATTCTCGCAGAGGGATCCCCGGAGCC
>CAZLDK010000017.1:0-23936 GCA_964558285.1 uncultured Spirochaetaceae bacterium
TGAACCATCAACAAACTTTGGATCTACTCGGGAACGACGCGGAGAGTTTGCTCTCCTACCAGGCGAGGTTCCCCGGCAAGCAGCTTCACACACCGGGGCCCGACTTCGTCGACCGGGTCTGGCGGGATTCGGACCGCCCTGTCGCGGTCCTGCGAAACCTCCAGAGCCTCTTTGACCACGGGCGCCTCGCCGGGACGGGCTATCTTTCGATACTGCCGGTCGACCAAGGGATAGAGCATTCCGGCGGCGCCTCTTTTGCTCCGAACCCGGAATACTTCGATCCCGAGCGTCTCGTCGTTCTGGCGATGGAAGGGGGGTGTAACGCCATCGCGTCGACCCTCGGGATTCTCGGCGCCACCGCCCGGAAGTACGCCCACAAAATTCCCTACATTCTCAAGCTGAACCACAATCAGACGCTTACCTATCCCAACCACTACGACCAGATTATGTTCGCCCAGGTTGACCAGGCCTTCGACATGGGGGCCGTCGCCGTCGGTGCGACAATCTACTTCGGCAGCCCGGAAGCGAATCGCCAGATTATCGAGGTCTCGGAGGCCTTTCGCCACGCCCACACCAAGGGCTTAGTGACTATCCTCTGGTGCTATCTCCGGAACGACGCTTTCAAGACCGCCGACACAGATTATCACGCGGCGGCGGACCTGACCGGTCAGGCGAACCACCTCGGGGTGACGATCGAAGCGGACATCATCAAGCAGAAACTGCCGAAGCTAAACGGCGGTTACAAGGCGTTGAATATGGGAGACACCAGCTACGGCAAGTTCGACGAGGATATCTACACCGAGCTCTCGAGCGATCACCCAATCGACCTCTGTCGGTACCAGGTCATAAACTGCTTCATGGGGAGATCCGGGCTCATCAATTCCGGAGGAGCCTCTTCCGGAGCCGGAGACCTTGGCGACGCCGTCAGAACCGCGGTTATCAACAAGCGCGCCGGAGGGATGGGGCTTATCTCCGGGCGAAAAGCGTTCCAGCGGAGCATGAAAGAGGGCGCCGAGCTTCTCCACGCTATTCAGGACGTCTACTTGGACGAACAGATTGACGTGGCGTAGAGCCCTCGGATACCTGGCGTTTCTGTTCGCCGTCTCGGTAGGGGTCAACTACGTCTGGGAGATGGCCCAGATGCCCCTCTACCAGGAGATGCCTTTCGACCGCCTTCGGAGTTGGCTTCTCTGTTTCCGGGCAAGCCTCGGCGACGGGGTAATCATTCTCGCGATCTGGGCGATAGGATTCGCGGTCTTTCGGGAACGTTACTGGTTTGCGCCGGGGCCGGACTCTTCTAAGACCTCCTGGGGCGCCCGGCTCGCCGTCCTCCTCGCCGCCGGGGGAATCATCGCGGTGGCCATCGAGATCCACGCCCTCGGTACGGACCGGTGGGCCTACAGTTCGCTGATGCCCCTGGTTCCCTACGTCGAGGTAGGTCTCTCACCCTTTATCCAGTTGCTGATCCTTCCCTACCTTTCGATGATCTGGGCGCGGCGCCTCTACTCGGTCTATTCCAACGGACGGGCGGGGGAAACCCCCTAGATAAGCCGCTAGAGCAGATTCAGTACGGCCAAGACGATCGGAACCGACACCAGAATAAGCAGGGTCGTTACGCTTACCGCGGCGGCCGTCAAGGATTCGTCGGCGTCCATCGCGCCGGCGAAACTCTGGGCGGTAATGGCCGTCGGCATGCCGCAACCGACGGTCAGGACCATCAGTTCTTCTCCGCCTCCCCCGAGGAGGAACCGAAAGATCAAAAAGCCGACGACGGGCATCAGGAAGAGCTTGTAGAGAACGATGGCGGAGAGCGCTCCGAGCCGAGCGGAAATCTCGGAGAAGTCGATTCTGAGACCGATGGTGATAAGAACCGTAGGAAGACTCATCCGGCGGAGAAGCTCGATCGGTTCTGCGATAAAGAAGGGAAGCCTCAGGCCGAGGCCGGCAACCAGGAGTCCGGCGGCAACGGAGATGATTATCGGGTTCTTGATGACCAGGCGCACGAGTCGGAGAACGTCGCCTTTCCCGCTTTCCGCGTGGTATGCGTGGAGTACCACAATGGTCGCTACGGCATGAATAACGACTCCCCCGGATACCATCAACGCCATCGTCGGAAGCGCCGAATCCCCAAATACCTGGGCAGCCACCGCGACTCCGACGTACGCCAGGTTGGACCTGAAGCTCGCCTGGGCCAAGGCGCCCCGCTGGGCCGGAGGAAAGAAAAAGCCGATCATGACGGTAATTCCCACCGAGGCAACTACGGTCAAGATGTACGCGAGACTCGCGCCGAGGTCCGCCCAGTTTCCCAGGTCGACTTCCTTCGTCGACGAAAAAAGCAGAGCCGGGATCACAACGTAGTAAACTATTTTGTTCAGTTCCGTTGCGAAGTCTGGATTGAGAACACGGAATCGTTTGAGGCCATAACCCAATCCGATGAGCACGTATAGAGGCAGCAAGAGCTGAAAGGTTTGCATGGTCGGCTTGGAGCATAGTGATTCTGTCGCGTTCTGTCACGCTTGGCCATGTGGGGGCTGTTCCTTTTCGAAAACTGCGGTAGAGTATCCGGGATGCACAGACGCCGAGTGTGGCAGCTGACGATTCTGGGTCTGATCTTGGCGATGCCGGTCTCCGGACAATCCCTGTCCGGAGACATCGTCGTCGAGGTTCAGGGGCTTAGGAACGACGAGGGGCTTATACGGGTTACCCTCTACGATTCGGCGTCGGGATTCCCCAACGACCTGAGCAAGGCTCTCGACTCCGGAGCAGCCGAGATCGAAGGTGGTCGGGCACGCGTTGTCTTTCGGCGGTACTCCCACGGTACCTACGCGGTCGGGCTCTTCCACGACGAAAACCGAAACGGCGTCATGGACACGAACCTGATCGGTGTCCCCAGAGAAGGCTACGGTGCGTCCCGGGACGCCCGGGGTCGCCTCGGGCCCCCGCGTTTTCAGGACGCAGCCTTCGAACACGACGGGCATGAAACGGTCGTCCGGGTCACGATGCAGTACTAGACCCTACGTTGTGTCTTGTGATGTATCAACAGGGATCTTGATACGCCCTAAGCGAGATGTAGCGCGTACCCCAGGAAGAAGCTAACGCTTCCTGCGATGACGAAAAGATGCCAGATCGTGTGGAAATAGGGGAGCCGCTGGAGAATGTAGAATATGATCCCGATGGTGAAGGACGCTGCGCCGATCCCGGCCCATATCACGAACCCCATCGGGACGGTGGCCATAAGCGGCCCCAGGAAGAAGAGAAGCATCCAACCCATCGGTAGGTACAGAAGATCCGAGATAATGTGAGGCTCCTTGAAGACGACGCCCTTAAGGAAAATGCCGGCGACGGCGAGTCCCCAAATAATACCGAAGATCCACCATCCGCCGTTTCCCCGCATCGCAATCAGACAGAGGGGCGTGTAGGTTCCGGCTATCATTATGTAGATAAAGACCTGGTCGAGAATTCGCAGGTAGTACCGGAGCCGAGGAAAGGCCCAGAATCCATGCATGGTAGCCGACGAAAGGTAGAGCAGAATCTGACTGCCGCCGTAGACGCTAAACCCCACTACCTTCCAGGGGCTCGGGTCCTCCGCAGCCAGGATAAGCAGGACTACCAGTCCGGCTATCGATAGCCCGGCGCCCAAGGCGTGGGTCAGACTGTTAAGGATTTCGGTGACGGCGCCGCCGCTCTCGTAATGTGTTTCCGAGGGGCTGAGCTCCGCCGGAAGGATCGCATCGCTTGCCATAAGCACAATCTACTGCGCTCCTTCATCCGGGGGTAGGCCCGGTCAGTCGGTCCGGAACCGACCTCCGCCGTTTGAAACTCGCGGAAAATACCGGATATACTTCCGCCGTTGAAGTTGTTGGTATTTGTCCTAAACCAAGAAGAGCTCCTCGAGAGGGTGATGGAAGCCTATGCCGAAGCCGGTGTCGAGGGAGCGACTATTCTCGATTCCGAAGGCATGGGGCGGTTTCTAACCTACGAGGTACCCCTTTTCGCGGACTTCAAGTCCTTTATGAAGGGGAACAAGCCGTACAACAAGACCATCATCTCCGTGCTCCGGGACGAATCGGCGCTCGATCGATTGCAACCCTTGCTCGACGAGATAACCGGGGGTCTCGATGACCCGGGAACCGGTATTATCTTTACGCTGCCGATCGATTTCGCCCGGGGGCTCGTGGATCAAACAGACGAGGAGTTGGCAAAGTGAGTGGGGAGCTGTCGGCAATTTTAGACCGTGGGTGCGTGTTTCTCGATCTGACGGCGCGGAAGAGGCGCCAAGCAATCGAAGAGCTTGCGGAACGGGCCGCCGCCTGCGTTGGAATTTCGGACGCGAAGTCCTTGGCCAAGGAGCTCTGGAAGCGGGAGAAGCTCTCGACGACTGCCGTGGGGCACGGAGTGGCGATTCCCCACCGGCTCACGAATCTCGTCGAGGAGACGGTCATGATCGTGGCCCGGGTCGACCGTGGAGTTCCCTTCGAAGCCGTCGACAACGAACCGGTGAGGCTGCTGGTTGTCCTCCTGGGTCCCGAAGGTGCCCACGGCCGGCATCTCAAGCTACTCAGCCGTCTTGCGCGGCTCCTCTCCGCGAGCGAGTTTCGGGAGGAGCTCCTCGCCGCCCCGACACCCGAGGCGGTCCTTGAGGCCTTTCGGCGTCGCGAGGAGGTCGTAGGTTGACCAACCGTGGGAGTTGGGTGCGATTCTGGTGGGATGTCGTTCGGATTGTCGTCACGGCGGCAACCCTCTTCGTCGGCTGGCTTCTCTTTACCTGGAGCCTTGACCCGGAATCCCTCGCCCTCGGCGGTCTCTTTTCGTTCATTATCGCCTCCGGTACCTTTCATCTCTACATAGACGAAACCGAGGCCGCCTGGAGGGCGCTTTTTCCTCGGATTCATTGGCTGATAATCTACTTGATCGTCCTGGTCTTTAGCATGTACGTCGCGAGCTTCCGGGTTCTTTGGCAGATTCTTCGGGGACGGATAAACCCCGGGGTAGTGCATTTTCGGACCCGGCTGCGGAGCGACGTAGCGAGGGTTGCCCTCGCTACGGGGATCACGCTCACTCCGGGGACCATCACCGTCGATCTGGACGAAGACCATCTGGTTGTCCATTGGCTCGACGCGACGACCAGGCACTCCCGGTACGCCGGAGAGCTGATAAAGGGTACCTTCGAGAGGCTCCTTCGACGCATATGGGTGTAGTACTCCAGGTAATGATCTATTTCTTCGGGGCCTCGACCATTATCAGCCTCTTCCGTGGTATCGTCGGCCCGACGGTGGCGGACCGTCTGGTCTCGCTAAACGTCGTTGCCGCGCAGGTGCTGGCGCTTCTGGTTCTCATCGCCGTTTACGATGAGCGGCCTGCGTATCTCGACGTCGCTCTGGTGTACGACATTTTCGGATTCGTCGGTCTCTTGGCCATTACTCGGTATTTGGGCTCCGGGGAGATGACATGATGGACTGGGGGGCTCTCGTTTTTTTCGGTCTGGCCTTTGTTTTTGGGATGATGGGAAACCTCGGTCTGTTGATAATGCCCGACGTGTACACCCGGCTCCAGGTCTCATCGACGTGCAGCACGACCTCGGTGCTCTCCGCAATTATCGCCGTCATGTTTCTCTCGGGGCTTTCACCGACAACCGGAAGGCTGGCGGTCATCGCCCTCTTCTTTTTCGTGTCCAGTCCCGTGTCGGCGCACATCATCGCGAAGTACGCCTGGTATTCCGGGGTCGTCCCCTGGCGACGTAGCTACGAAGTGCGAAAACGACTGATCGACGAAAAGAGAGAGGGGGAAGGATGATGGAGGTTATGCTCGGGGCGATCGTCCTCGTCGCCGTTCTCTCCCTCGCAGTCCGGGACCTGATTACCGCGGTCATCCTCTCCTCGGTGGTAAGCCTTTTGAGCTCCCTCGTCTTTATCCTTCTCAAGGCACCGGACGTCGCGTTGACCGAGGCCGCCGTCGGAGCAGGAGTGAGCGCCCTGGTCTTTGTCTGGGTTATCCATCGTACCGAGCGGTACGACGAAACATGAAGTTTCTCCGGCTCCTCACGACCGGGGTGATCGCCCTCGGCGTCGCTCTGTTCCTATTCCTGACGCTTACTGCTCCGGCGGCCCGGGATCTTCCGATTCGGGAAGCCGTAGTATCCTCAGCCCTCGAAGACACCGGGGCCCAGAACCTGGTGAGCGCCATCTACTTGGGATACCGCGCCTTTGACACCCTCGGGGAGACCATCGTGCTGCTCTTGGCGGTAGCCGGGGTGGCGTTTCTTATTCGGGAGCCGTCATGAGAAAACGGACGACCGAGCTACTGAGCGTCGTGGCCCGAAAACTCGCGCCGTTTATCTTTCTTTTCGGTGTCTACCTCGTTAGCTTCGGCCACATTTCCCCTGGGGGCGGTTTCCAGGGCGGTGTTGTCATCGCTTCGGGACTAATCCTACTCGTTCTCTCGGAGAGGCAGCGGGGGAGTGACATCGGTCGGGGGCGGATGGGGCTCGGACAGAAGCTATTGACCGCCGGGGAGAGCCTCGGGTTCGGCCTCTTGCTGCTTCTGGGTTCCGCGGGCTTGGTCCTCGGCGGTTTCTTCCTCGCGAACCCCGTCCCCGAGGTTCGGTTTCTCGGATCCGACAGGATCGGATTTGTCTTTGCGCTGAACGTCATTATCGGGCTCAAAGTCTCGGCGGGAATCGGGCTTATTGCCGTTGTGCTCTTTCGGGAGGAGGAGTCGTGAGCTGGTACCTAGCCGGAGCCTTGCTCCTCGTAGGTATCGTCGGGGTCCTCCATAAACCGCATCTGATCAAGAAGGTCTTTGCGATTGCCTACATGAACAGCGCGATAGTCATCCTCTTCGTTCTCCACGCGGCCGAGAGCGGTGACGATGCGCCGATTCTCTCCGGACTGACCGGTACCCCGGTGGATCCGCTTCCCCATGCCCTCATGCTCACCGCTATCGTCGTCGGTATCTGCATTGTCGCCTTTGCCCTCGCCCTGGCCTATCGGCTCTACAAACGCTATGGCACCATGGATATCCGGAAGATCGAGGCCGAGGCGTTCCGGGAGGCCGACGAGTGACTCACGATCCGGTCCTTCTGATTCTGATCCCCTGGTTAGCCGCGTTACCCGCCTTACTCGGAAAGGTTCTCGGTAAGCGGTCGCCTTTCGTCGGAATCTCGGTCATCGTCTTCGGATTTTCTCTCATTCCCCTCTATCGGCTCACTCGTTTGGTCGCCGTCGGAGGAACCGAAGAGCTTCTCTACGCCCTCGGAGGATGGGCGTCTCCACTGGGAATTTCCCTCGGTGTCGACCGCCTTGCCCTCACCATATCGGGAATCGTTGTTGTGATAGTCCTCGCAGTCTCGTTGTTTTCCCTCGGCCGGAAGCATTTCGAGAGCCTCTACTTCGCGGAGATCATGATACTCGCCGGGGGATTGCAGGGGGTGCTCCTGGTCCGGGACCTCTTTACCCTTTTTGTCTGTTTCGAGATCGCCGCGTTGTCGATCTACCTCCTCATTGCCTACGAGCGGGAACCCACCGCCTTGGTGGCCAGCTTCAAGTACCTGATTCTGAGCTCCGTCGGAATCCTCATCTTTCTTCTCGGGGTCTTCATCGTCTATCGGGAAACAGGAACCCTCTCGATGGTGGAGCCACTTATCGTCACACCGGAGGCGGATAAAGCCTTACACCTTGCGGTTTCCGCCCTGGTCGTCGGGATCGGGGTCAGAACCGCCTTTATCCCTTTCCACACCTGGCTGCCCGAGGCCCACGCCTACGCCCCGCACCCCATATCTGCGCTGCTCTCGGGGGTTGTCATCAAGGTCTCTTTCTTTGCGATGGTGCGGGTCTTGGATACCTTCGTCGCGGAGTACCTCTACTACCCGCTGCTCTGGATAGGAGGCATCACCGCCGTCGCGGCGGTGTTTAGGGCCCTGGCTCAGCGGGACGTGAAGAAGCTTCTCGCCTACCATTCGATTTCTCAGATGGGCTACGTTCTGGCGGCCTTCGGCGCCGCCTCGGTAATCGGCCGGGAAGCGGCGATCCACCACGCCGTAAACCACGCCCTCTTTAAGAGCCTGCTCTTTTTGACCGTGGGATACGCCGTCTCGGTAACGGGTCTCAGGGACGTGTACAAGATGCCCAAGCTCGGTCGGAGGGAGCCGCTGATGGCGGTCGGCTTTTGGCTCGGGGCTCTCGCGATTGCCGGCGTCCCGCCGATGAACGGCTTTTTCAGCAAAGCAGACGTAAGCACCGCCGTGAGTGGTTCGCCGGTCTACCCTTTGATATGGGTGACGGGGGTTGTCACCGCCGCGTCCTTTATTAAGCTCGGCAGGATCTACTCCTTCTTTGGTCCGGCGGAAAAGGATCGGCCGGTCCCAGATGCCAACGGAGCGGTGACTCACAAACGGGGCGGCCTCGCCGCCGGCCGTCTCGCCGAGGGTATCCCGGTGTTGGTTCTCGGGGGGCTCTGTCTCGCCGGTGGTCTCGTTCTTCCGCTCCCTTCGGCGGCTAAGCTCGCCTCGACGGGCATCACCCTATCCTTGGGGGTTGTGCTCTTTCTCCTCATTTCTCGGCATCGAGTGGCACAGCTTCTCGCTCCCCTGAGGCGATGGAACCCAAGCCTCTACGCGGTCTTGAGCTTTTTCTTTTTCGGGCTGTTTCTCTTCGCGGCCCTCGGCTACCTCAGATAGCCGCAACCGGGAACAGACCTCACCCGGTTCACGGGAGCTGTCGCCTAATCTCCGGCCACTGCCTGTCCGCCTCTTCGATATTATGGTTGAGGCGAAGCTCAAAGCGCCTTCGTACGAGGGAGCTTAAATTGAGGAAAAGCCGACCGTCGACTATGCTCCAGGCCTCAGGATCGATGTCCGCGGTGCCTCCTCGAGATACGGCGAAGGCGCAGAATCCGCCGTACTGCGGCGCGTAGCGTTCGGGGTCGGCTTCGAAGCGGCGGCGGTTTTCTTCCGTTGCGAAGTGCCACCGTGCTCCCTGCCAGGTGTAAGCGAAGCTTTCGGACCCCAGAGTCGGACGTCCCTCGGTAAAGTAAGCGACCGGGTCGTAGCCATGGATTGCGACCCCGTCGGCGTCTGTGTTCGTCTGCGCTTCGGCGTACGACGGAAGCATCAAAGCCAGGAGCGCGGTTAACAAGTACTTCATCTGTTTCTCCTAGAGGTAGATTACCGCGAGGGTAAGGAATTATCCAGCTTCACCATCGTTGTTATAGAAATGTGACATCCATGGCAGATTCCGGCCTATAATGCAGCGTATGGGAGAAACGGAAGGAACAAAGACGAGAGAGCTCTCTTTCGAGTATCGCATCATTGACGAGCGCTTCGGTGCCCTTATCAGGCCCCGGGAGCCGGTTATCAAGCTCTACGAAGGGCTTTTCTGGGGCGAGGGGCCCTGCTACTTTCCCCTGGGGGACTTCCTGGTCTTCAGCGACGTACGAACGAACCGCATGTATCAGTATGTCGAGGGGATCGGGGTCAGGGTTTTGCGGTCGCCGTCGAACCACTCAAACGGCAACGCTCGGGACCTCCGGGGTCGACTGGTTACCTGCGAGCACGCCGGAAGAAGGGTTACCCGAACCGAACTCGACGGCTCCATAACCGTGGTCGCCGACGCCTATCGCGGTAAGCGCCTCAACTCTCCGAACGACGTCGTGGTCAAATCCGACGGTTCGATCTGGTTTACCGATCCCACCTACGGCCTCCGAAAAGACGTTGCCCCGGGAGACGCGGAGGCCGAGCTCGACGGGTGCTTTGTATTTCGTCTCGACCCCGCTTCCGGGATTCTGGAGATTGTAGCCGATGAGATGGTCATGCCGAACGGTCTGGCCTTTTCTCCCGACGAAAAGACGCTCTACGTCGCCGATTCAGCTCGCGGGCCGGGCGGCGGTAACGGCTCGGGGCCTCCGCACATTCTCGCTTTCGACGTAGAACCGGGATGGGGCCTCGGAAACCCCCGGGTCTTTGCAACTGTAGAAAACGGAGTCTCCGACGGCTTTCGGATCGACAGCGTCGGAAACCTCTGGAGCAGCGCCGGGGACGGGGTTTCCTGTTTCTCCCCGGAGGGCGAACTGCTCGGCAAGATCGTGCTTCCGGAGACGGTCACAAACCTGGAGTTCGGTGGACCGGAACGCAACCGCCTCTTCATAACCGGTGCCACGGGGCTCTACGCGGTGGATGTGGAAGCCTGGGCCCCGGACTGGCCGTTCTAGGAGATGTACTCAGGCCGGAGAGGCGAGAATACCTCGACGATTTCCGAGTCTTCGAGGAACTCAGCCCCATGTTTTTCCCAGCCGGCGAAAGCCCAGGAGGTTCCGGCTTCGGCGATAAAGGAGTCCCCGGACTCCTTGAAGAAACGGACTTTTCCGGAAACGAGATAACCGATCTGGGCGGCTTCGTGATTGTGGAGGTCAATGGTGGCTCCGGCTTCCATAGAGAAATGGCAGAGCATTTGACTCGGGCTGTAAGCGAGGGTCCTTCGGACGATTCCTCTAGCGGCTTCAACCGGGTTTGCGTCCTCGACAGTGGCTACCGGGCGGTGCTGTTCCTGCATCGTAACTCCTTAGGCGCATTATACAAGAGGATTGCCGATTGGTATCGTTGTCCGTATTTTCTACGCGAAGTTACGCGGAGGTAGGAAGACCATGGGTTCGAATAGCGTCGGTATCAGCGACATTGCATTGTATATTCCGAGTCAGCGGGTGGAGCTGGAGACAATCGTCGAAAAGCGCATTGCCGACGACCCCTCTCTCGAGCGCCGCCTCCGAAGGGCCCTCGAGACCACGGGGCAAATAGCGATCCGTTTTCCGGAGACCTACCAGGACACGGCGACCATGGCGGCCCAGGCAGCCAGAAAACTGATAACCGGAGATACCGGCTTCGACCCAGCGACCATCCGCTACCTCGCAGTCGGTACCGAAACATCGGTGGATATGAGCAAGCCGGTTGCGGCCTACGTCGAAGGGATGCTTCAGAGCTCCGGGGTACCTGTCCCGACGAGCCTCTCGACCTTCCAGGTCCAGCACGCCTGTGCCGGGGGGACCATCTCCCTTCTGAGTGTCGGGGCGATGCTGCAGGCTTCGGCTCGGCCGAGCGACACGGGGGTGGTTATTTGCTCGGATGTCGCCCGATACGATGCCCCCTCTACCGCCGAGATTACCCAGGGAGCCGGAGCAGTCGCCCTCCGAGTCGAGCGCAATCCGAAGCTCTTAGAGCTCGACCTGTCGACTGTAGGCTACAGCTCCCAGGACGTCGACGACTTCTTTCGCCCCCTCGGCTCGGTAACCGCGAAGGTCAAAGGGGGATACTCAGTTCAGTGCTACCACGAGGCCTTCGAGGCTGCGTTTCTCGACCACTGTGACCGGCGAGGTGAAGATCCGGCGGAGCTTCTTCAGAATGTCGATATGTTGGTTCTCCACGTTCCGTTTATGAAGATGGGTATCCTCGGCGCGGAGAGACTGGTTTCCAAGACCCTCGGGGTGGGGCAGGCAGGCGCGGAAGCATACTTGTCGGAGCGAGGGTTTGCCTCGTCGGTGCATCCGACGGCCGAGATCGGCAATATCTACACTGGGTCGGCGTATCTCTCCCTTACCTTCCTGCTACGGGACCGGTACAAGCACTTCGGAAACGATATTGTAGGCAAACGCGTATTGATCTCCTCCTACGGGTCGGGTAACACCATGAGCGTGTTCAGCGCGACGGTGGCATCCTCCGCCCCGGAAATCATATCCTCCTGGCATCTCGAGCACTCTCTCAACGGTCAGCGTGTGTCGAGCATCCAGGAGTACGAGAAGTGGATTACCACCAGCAGCTACACTCCCGCCGAGGCCGCGGAAGCGCAGCGCGTGCACCCGGGGCTCTACTACCTCGAAGGCATCCGAGAGGACGGCTACCGGGAGTACGGCTTCAAGCCCTCCCTGACGAGCTAACCGGCACCCGTGCTCCCGAAGGACTTTAGGAAACGCTCCGTTCGGGAGCGGCGGGCCCTTGTAGACGACCTTCTCGGCGAATCTTCAATAGCTGCAAACGAGCCCGACTACCTACTGGATCTCGCCGACGTAATGGTCGAATCCGCAATCGGGACGATGCCGATTCCCCTTGGGGTGGCCGGCGGCTTTTCGATAAACGGCCGTGAATACGCCGTTCCCCTCGCCGTCGAAGAGCCGAGCGTCGTCGCCGCGGCGACCTATGCCGGGCGCATTATCGACACCGGAGGCGGGTTCGAAGCCTGGTCGACGGAGCCCGTCATGACCGTGCAGATAGCGGTAGAGGACGCGTCGATGGGGGCGGTAAAGGCTCTCTCGACCGGGCGTCGCCGCATCGCCGAGGCCATGGCCCCGGCCCTTGAGAAGATGACCGCCCGGGGCGGCGGGTTTCGGGACCTACGGGCAACCGAGCTCCCCGAAAGCGGTCTTGTCGTCGTGGAAATCGACATCGATACCCGGGACGCGATGGGGGCTAACATCGTCAACACCGCGGGGGAAGCGGCTCGGGGGACCGTCGAGGAGCTCTCCGGGGGCACGGTCCTCATGGCGATTCTTACCAACGCCTCGCCGAATCGGCGCAGCGGCGCCCGCTTTCGTATCCCCGTCGGGAACCTCGGTCGGGGTGGCAGAGACGGGGTTACTATGGCCAGGCGGGTTGTGGCGGCTAACCGGTTTGCGACGGAGAGCTTCAACCGGGCGGTAACCCACAACAAGGGAATCATGAACGGCATAGCCTCGGTGGCCTTGGCCACCGGAAACGACACTCGGGCGGTCGAGGCGGCGGCCCACGCCTGGGCGGCACGCTCCGGACGCTACGGCGCCCTAACCAAGTATTGGATTGAGGAACGGCTGGACGGTGTTGAACCCGGCCGATCCCTGGGGCGGGGCTCAGGACCCAGTTTGGTCGGCGAGCTTGAGCTACCGATGGCCCTCGGCACCGTCGGAGGAGCCGCGGGTATCCACCCGACGGCCAGGAAAGCGATCGGAATTCTCTCTCTCGGACTCGAACGTAGAATTACCGCCGGGGAGTTGGGTCAAGTCGCCGTTGCGGTGGGGCTGGCCCAAAACCTGGCGGCACTTTTGGCGCTGGTCGGCGAAGGGATCCAAGGGGGCCACATGCGCCTCCACGCCCGGCGGCTGGCGTTTCAAGCCGGCGCCCGGGGGGGCGACATAGAGGCGGTGGCCCAAAAGTTAACCGATCTCGGGACCTACAACCTCGAGACGGCCGGGAGCATTCTTCTAAGCCTTCACTCCTAGAGTATCCGCGGCAACCTCCCCGAGGTAGGCGGTCAAACGCCGGGTGTACTCCTCGTAGAAGTCGTCCGGGAGCGTGTAGAAGAGCTCACGAAACAGATACTGACCGTCGTCCCCTCTCTTTCCGACGGTCGCAAAGCAGAAGTGCTCGAAGAACCCGGTCCGAGCCGACGGCTTGTCCAGCTTCTCGATCTCCTTAAGACCCTCGATGGCGATTTCCGCACCCGATTCCGCCTGAGCCTTCGCGTACTCGACGATGTCGTCCCACCAGATCTTGAACTTTTCCGGGTAGGTGTCTTCCAAGGTCCTGCCATAGATATTCTGAAGCATCGGAGAGATCTTGAAGTGGATCCGGTGGCCCGTGGCTCGGCCGAAGACCTTCCGGGTTTCGGAGCTCAAATCGTCCCCGGAATGACAATCGAGCATAACACCAAAGGAGTCGGCCATTTCGTACTGCCGCTTTACCCGTGCTTCGAGCTCCTCGCGACCAGCCGGACAGCGGTAGTCGACTCCCTTCTCTACGCCGAAGTTCGGGGCGATGTGGGTAATGCCGAGTCCCCGTCGTTCTGCTTCGAGGAGGAGAAACATCACCTCGATGTCCCGGGTAAGGTTGTCGCAGGTCTTTACCTCTGCGGGGTTTTCGTCGATGCTCAGCTCCATGTCGAAGGGAACGCCCTCTTTGAGGGATTGCACGTGGCGTCCGAGACCATCCGCCGCATCCAAGGCGTGCCAGTATTTCCCTACCAACCGGCCGATGGCCTCTTCGGTGGCCTTGTACTCGTACCCGGCCACCTTCTTGTGGTCCCGGTGGAATGCTAATATCGCATTCCGTTCGGCGGCGGTTGGAATGAGGGTTTCGAGGTACTCCCGGGATTTCGCCTCGGAGGTTTCGCTGATCGCGCCGTAGTCGAGGACATCGGAGACGTCGAGGGTAAAAAAGCTGTAGTGCCGCCCCGAAGTGGCCACCCGTTTGGCTCGGTCGAGGCCCCCGGGACCCCGTTTGACCATGATGTGGTCGGCGTCGGCTCCGAAGGTGAGGGGACCCGGTTTCTTCAGGGCCGACATCATCCCGGCCAACCAGAGCCCTTCGAAGGTGCTTCCGGTGTGCCCTTCGTCTATCTTCCCAAAGCTAAAGAGATAGTTGGTCTTCGGTTCTTTCGCGGCCAGAACGTCTTCGAGCATGTTCAGCTCTCGCAAGGAGTTCTGAATAGCGTTAGCGGCAAAACCGTACGCCTGCATTGCGCTCCAGATTGCCGGAAAGACTGTCGTAGACATCCGGTCCCCAATGCCAAGGCGGGGAGTTGCGCCGAGGGCCCGGGTAACCTTGTTCGGGAGGTAGCGCCGGGCAAAACGGTCTATGGTCTCGTCCCGGGTGGCAACCGCCGAAAGGGTCGTACCGTCGGATAGCTCTTTCCGTCCGAAGGGCTCTCCGACGGTCGCCGGGGCCGCCGCCGAGGAAAAATGCAGAAGAACGTCCTGCTTGTCCGGGAGGGTTGCGAGGACGAAGGTGCCTTCCTCGGATTCCACCCGGCTGCTTGGATGGACCGTTACCCCGGGGGCTATTTCGAAGGCCTCGGGCTCTTCGCTTGCCTTCCCGGCCCGGGCCAAAACGGAATCGTCGAGGGCACCGATCTGCCTCCACGCCTCTTCGGTATTCCACGTTGTCGTATCCAGCACCGCCGGATTCGTTGCCGGATTGATCTTTAGTTTTCCAAATTGTTGTGATTGTGACGCCATAGAAGCACTATAAAGGGACTCCGAGAGCCCTGTCCACCGATGGACGGGGGACAGGCGATCCCGGTCCCGGGTCGACCTAGCCCTCTTTGGGTTCCGAGAGCCTCTGAATAAGAAGCGGCACCGACTCTTCGAGGGTTCCGAGGACGGCGAAATCGCTGATTGCCATGATTTCCGCTTCGGGATCGGGATTGATCGCGAGAATGGCCCCGGACCCCTGCATTCCGAGACGGTGTTGAATCGCCCCGGAGATTCCAATGGCGACGTAGAGCTCGGGTCTGACGGTTCGTCCGGTCTGTCCGATCTGGTAGGAGTAGGGGAGAATCCAGGCCTCCACGGCCGCCCGGGAACACGCGAGGCCGACGGAAAGGTTCCACCGTCGTTCTATCGCGGAAATCAGCGGACGGACGAGCTCTTCGACCTTCTCCCGGGAACCTATCCCGACTCCGACCGACACAACGACGTCCGCGTCGGTTCTTGGGCCTGCCTCCGCCTCTTCGTGGAGCGTGGGCTCCGTCGGAGCATCGACGAGGCGAAGAGAGGTGATGTCGCCCGGCGGCGAAACCTCAATCTTTTGAACCTCCACCTGGTTGCCCGGGTAGAATCGACGCTGGAATACGCCCCCGCGAACCGTGGCCATCTGGGGGGCTCCCGGGCCACCGTAGACGGACACGATAGTGGCGAGGATGTTGCCTCCGAGGGCCGGGCGGGTCTGGTGGAGAACCTGCGAGAAGCGCCGGCCTGTTTTCTTCTGATGGTAGTCGCCGATGGAGAGCCCTGTGCAATCGGCGGTAAGCCCCGCGTCCAACTCGGCGGCGCAGAGGGGCGCCACGACGCGGCCCCCCGGGGAAGCAGGGACCAACACGATCTGCGGCGTTTCCCGCCGGACCGCCTCGGTAAGAAGATGCGCCCGACGATGGTGGGGCGGGTACCCCGTACCGGATGATTCTGCGGTTACGCTAAGAACGAGCTGGGCTCCGGCGTCGGATAAGGTCGATACGAGGCGAGCTTCCGGAGAGGCCGGTGAGGGGCCCGGGTCGAGGTAGACGGCGACCGCCCGAACGCCGAGGGAGTCCGCGAGAAGCCGTGCGGTTCCTAAGAGCTCGAGACTCGCCTCCGAGGGTCCGTGGTCCTCGTCCTCCACGACGCAGAAGACGGGTGCCTGGTTGCCTCCGTCGGGATGAGCTCTTCCGGCGATCTCCGGGGAAACCGAGGGCGACTCCTTGCCTTTGGAGGCGGAGCGCTTTGGTTCTGCGCCTCCAAAACGGTTATCCAGCTCTGCAACCAGCTCACCCATCCGATGGAGGGCGTCTTTTGTCTCCTTCATCGTTACGGTACACCGACGACTCCGGCGGGAAGAGACCGATTCGATGTTCACGACCCGGGTGGCGGACCCTGAAAGGCCGACTTCCTCTGCCCTGAAGCCGAGCTCTTCCGTTCCCCATCGGGTGATGGTCGCCGCGGACGCACGATGCATCCCTTCGAGGCTGGTCCGAAACGGTAACGCCGGAGTGTAGGAGGTTACCGTTGCTAGGGCCGGAAGGTCGGCGAGAGCATAATGTGCCTCTCCGGTGGTTTCGAGACACCGAAACCCGAGGGGCAAGTTACCGTTCTCGGTAGCGGTAACGTAGGGAAGGAGGGGGAGACCGAGTATAGCGGCAAGCTCCCCGGGAACCTGGGCCGTGTCACCGTCCGGGCTCTGCATACCCGATAGGATCAGGGGGGTAGTGAAGCCGAAGCTTCCCTCGGCCTTCAGGACCGCCGCCGCAAGGACCCGAGCCGTTGCGAGGGTGTCGGCGCCGGCGAAGACTCGGTCTGTTACCAGAACCGCCTCGTCGGCCCCGTAGGCGATTCCCCGGCGGCAGACGGTCTCCGCCGACTCGGGTCCCATCGACATAATCAGGATGCGGCCACCGAGTCGCTCGCGCAGATCCCGGGCCATTCGGAGGGCGTGGTTGTCCAAGGGGTTAGTAACCATGTGGAGGCGTCCCCGCTTGAGGGTTCCCGTCTCCAGGTCCCAGGCATCTGGTGGGACGTCTTCTACGTCTGCCACGTACTTCGCGAGAACGATAATATTCATCCGGTGTCAGTCTCGTGGAATCATGGTGTCGGGGTTCAGAACCCATTCCGGGTCGAGAAGTCGCTTGATGTCCCGGATGCATTCTAAACCGGCGGATCCGAGCATAAAGGAGAGGTATGGACGGGGAATACCTTCTTCGTCGGGGAGTAGCTTCTTCCCGACTCCGTGTTCCGCGGATACGGTGCCCCCGAGGCTTACGGCGGTCCGGGCGAGCTTGAGATAGCGGCGCCGGGCCTCGGCAAGCTCGTCGTCGTCGGCAGGGAGAAAGTTCAGATGGAGGTGGTACTGCCCAAGGTGTCCAAAGAGGACTGTCCGGAGGGCCCTGCGCCGCACCTCGTCGTAGGCGCTTCGGAGGTCGCCGAATCTGTCCTCGGGAACAGCGAGATCGGTTCCAAGCTTCCCCTTTCGAGCCGAGACCCATCGGTTCACCCCTTCCGGAAGACTGTGCCGGAACTCTTTCATCGCGGCGACATCTTCTGCGGCAACGCTCCAATTGTCGGTGCATCCCGCATCCCGAAGACGGTCGACCCAGGCTTCGAGATAGCTCGATGGAGGGTAGGGATTCCCGTTGTGCGACTCCGGCGCTTCCAGTTCGAAGAGAACGCAGCTGTGCCTCCCGGCTGGAAGATCGGGGTAGTTTTCTCGGACGAACTCGAGAGACGCGGCGTCAAAATACTCGATGGAAAGGGGGGTACCGTCTTTCCTGAGGAGATCGGCGAAGGAAAACGCGGCGTCTTCCGTTGGAAAGAAGGCCGCGGTCTGCAGGAGCCGTTTCGGACGATCGGCCAACGAAACGATCGCACCGGCAATGATGCCGAGAATACCCTCGCTACCGATAAAGAGATCTACCAGATCCATTCCGTTTCGGAGGTAGAGTCCGGCAGCGTTCTTGGTGTCGACTATCGGGTAGTCCTCCGGTAGCTTCAGTGACGGGACCCCTGCTTCCAAAGGCAGAGGTAAGCTGTTCTCCACGGCAACGTAGTCACCCCGACGAATCCACCGGGCGCCCCCTTTTGGAAAGACAACCAGAAGCCCCTCGACCCAGCTCCGAGTCGCTCCGTAGTGGTAGCTCCGGGCGCCGCTGGCGTTGGTCGCGATGGTGCCGCCTATCATCGCCGAGAGCTCCGTCGGGTCCGGTGGGTAGGTAAGGCCGTAGCGCTCGAGGGACTGGGATAGCTCAAAGAGACGCAGGCCCGGCGGCACGACGGCGAGGCGCTGTTCTTCGTAGAGAGCGAAGGAGTAGTCGGAGCCACGGACAAGGGCCGGTTTCGTGTCTCCCATCGCCGCTTTCGGGTCGAGGAGGCTCGACAGTTCCCGAATACGTTCCGTTGCAAGAACCCACCCGCCGCAGGTGGGTACCGGAGCTCCGGTGATAGAGGTGCCTGCGGCCCGGACCGTAAGCGGTTCCCGGCTTCGCCGGGCGGCATCGAGAACGGCGCACACCCCGGCGACATCCGAGGGTAGGAGGGCCCTGGTGCCCCGGCCGGCGAAGGCCGAGGATTCGTCTCGTTGGTAGCGCCCGAGGGCTCCCGTTTCTTCGATTTGTCGCACTGTCTCGATCACGGCGGGGTGATTATAGCGTTTTTGGTCGAGGTCATCGACCGCGTCGGGGCAGCATTTTGTCGGTTACTTCGGCTATATTAGGCGGCAGGAAGGTATCTTGGCGCTTATCAGTTTACAGGATGTTACATTCGGGTTCGGTGGACCGCCTCTTCTCGACGGTGTCAGTCTCCACGTCGAGGAAGGGGACAGGGTCTGCCTAATCGGACGGAACGGTGTCGGCAAGTCGTCGTTACTCAGGCTCATTTCTCGGGAACAGCTTCCCGATTCGGGACAGGTGTCGATCGGTCGCGAAGTGCGTGTCAGCTACCTCGGGCAGGAGACGCCGAAAGACCGCACCGGGTCGTCCCTCGACTACTGCCTATCGGCCTCCGAATCCGCGGTGGAAGCAAACAAGTTTCTCACCCTCCTCGGAATGGACCCCTCCGTGGACTTCGAGACGCTCTCCGGCGGAGAGAAGCGAAGAGTCATGCTCGCCGCCGCTCTGGCCTCGGAAGCCGACGTGCTTCTCCTCGATGAACCGACCAATCATCTGGACCTGGAGACTACGCTCTGGCTCGAGGAACACCTCAGGCGACAGGTAAAGACCCTTATGGTGGTTACCCACGACCGGGCTTTCGCAAAGGCGGTTTCCAACCGGGTGGTCGATCTCGACCGAGGAGAGCTCTTTAGCTTCGACTGCGGGTTCGAAGAGTTTCTGGCCCGTCGTGACGCACAGCTCGCGACGGAGGAGAGACAGCGGGCGGAGCTCGACAAGAAGCGCGCGGCAGAGGAGGCGTGGCTCCGACGGGGGGTGAAGGCTCGTCGAACCCGGGACGAAGGCCGCGTGAGAGCCTTGCTTCGCATGAGGGAAGCGTACCGGGAGCGGCGGACCCGGGATGGGGTCGCCCGGGTAACCACCGAGAGCGCCGGGCGTTCGGGTAACCTCGTTATTGAGGCCGAGGGTCTGGGCTTCTCCTACCCCGGAGGCCCGCCGATCGTGACAGACCTCACGACGACGATCATGCGGGGGGACAAGGTGGGAATCGTCGGACCGAACGGTGCCGGCAAGACGACCCTTGTTCGGCTCCTGTTAAGAGATCTCGAGCCGACCGCCGGAACCGTTCGGCTGGGAACCAACCTTCAGCCCCTCTACCTCGATCAAGTCCGGGGGCTCCTCGACCAAGGGAAGACCGTCGTCGAAAACCTGACCGGTGGGGACGACATGATCGTCGTCGGAGGAAAGTCGCGGCATATCAACAGCTACCTGAAGGATTACCTCTTCGAAGCAGACCGTGCGCGGTCACCCGTTGGAACCCTCTCCGGTGGAGAGAAGAACCGGCTTCTCCTTGCAAAACTCTTCGCACAGCCTTCCAACCTTATCGTGATGGACGAGCCGACGAACGACCTCGACATGGAGACCCTCGAGCTCCTGGAAGACCTGCTCCTGGGATACGACGGTACCGTTCTCCTGGTAAGCCACGACCGCGAGTTTCTGGACAACGTCGTAACCGACTGCCTCGTCTTTACCCCGGAGGGAAGCATAGAGGAGTTCGTCGGTGGCTACTCCGATTGGCGGGAGCGTCGGGGTTCACCGGCCCCCGGCGGCACGGCAGCCGCTTCTCAGCGCGGTTCCGACCGTCCTCGAGGCGGCGGTTCGCAGGGGGGCGGCTCTCAGGCTAATCGCCCGCGAACATCGGCTCGAAAACTCAGCTTCAAAGAGGCCCGGGAACTGGAAGCGTTGCCGGAAGAGATCGTCGCCCTCGAGGAGTCGATCGCCGCGCTTCAGGAGGCTCTCGGGGACCCGGAGCTCTATCGGACCGAGGGCGACCGGGTCGCCGACATCTCGAAGGAGCTTTCGCACACCGAGGAGCGAGCGGCTGCGGCTTACCGACGATGGGAAGAGCTGGAGGAGATTAACCGAGGAGCCCAGACCCCTCGGTAGAGGCGCCGGGAATTCTGCAGAAGCCGTGTTCCTCGGCCCCCAAAGCGGCGTTGAACTTGGCGCTCATGTTTTGAAATGCTATCCAGGCCGTCAAAGCCGTAATTTCGTCCTCCGAGAAGTAGGCTTTCAGCGACTCGGTGGTGTCGCCACCGATTGACCCGCAGCGGTTCGTCATCGCTTCGGCGTATGCGAGGGCGGCCCGCTCCTCCGGAGTAAAGAGCCTGCTCTCGGGCCACCGGGCGATTTCCTCGGGCTTCTGTGGGGTGCCTGTGGCTCGAAGGTAGTTGTACGAGTTGAGGTCGACACAGAAGTCGCACCCGTTGAGTTGGGCGATCCGGATCGAAAGGAGACTCCGGAGTTGGCCCCCGACGGGGAACTTCTTGCTCTGAAAAAAGCCGAGGGAAGTGAGCACCGCGAGGAAGGGCCCCGGGAGCCGTCCCCAGAGAAGGGAGGGTGCAAGGACCCGGCCGTACTTTCGCTCTTGACGCCGGAGGACGAGCCGGACGTACCAGGGATATTCGGACAATGGTTTCGCTTTGATTCTGGACATACTATGGATAGGAGTATCCTGCCGGTGCCGGGGTAGCGGCAACCTTTCTGGAGTGCTCCCAGAATTGTGTTTAGCAGGCCCAGGTCTGACTACCCCCATCGACCCGGATGACTTGCCCGCTTACAAAGCTGCCGGCATCCGAAGCGAGAAATTCGGCGGTTCGGGCTACCTCAATGGGGCGTCCGTACCGCTCGAGGGTTCCCGAGAGCACCTTTCGTGCTTCGTCGGTTTCCCGGGAGTGGAGAAAGCGCTCGGTTACCGTATCCCCGGGAGCCAAGACGTTCGCCCTAATATCGTAGGGCCGCAACTGCACCGCGAGGCACCGGGTGTATTCGTGAACCGCGGCCTTGGCGGTCGCGTAGATTACCGACTGGGGAATTCCGAAGGTGGCCGCAATGCTGCCGATGTTGACTATGCGACCCTTCCTCCGGTCCATCATTCCCGGACAAGCCGCCTTGCAGCAGTGGATTGTGGTGAGAAGGTTCCGGTCCAAGACTGTCCGTATGTCTTCGAGCGAAATGCCGACGGCGTCATTCTTCTCCGGTTTTCCCGCCATAGAAGCGGTTACCCCTCTCGTGCCCACGTCGCCGCCGGCGCAGTTGACGAGGACGTCGAGGGTGCCGAAGGTAGCATGGATCTCGGCTACCGCCTCCTCGACGACACGATAGTCGGTAAGATCGCCGGGTATCGCGATACACCGGGTGCCATAGCTTTCCTCGAGGGCTCGGGCGCTCTCGTCGAGTGTTTTCCCCTCGTTGAAGGTCTTGGGCGAGTTCTGGTTCGTCCCGTGTATGACGACCCGGGCACCGCAAGCGGCGAAGTGGTCGGCTATCGTTTTTCCGATCCCCCGGGAGGATCCCGTTACCCAGGCAACCAAGCCGTCAAGAGATCCCTTTGCATTCTCCGGCATCATGTTCTCCTATGTGTTAGTAGTCGGAACTACTATGGAGGGAACCCTCGCGTCGCTCAAGAGGCACGGTCGCAACGGCCACTGCCGCTACGACGGCCAGAATGACCGTTTCGACTGCCCTGGTTACGTACGTGAGGGCGAGCACCTCCTGGGAGAGCACAACCGAGAAGTGGAACAGCGTCGCGGCGAGGACGCTTCCTCCGTTTACGGCGGAGAACCAACTAATCAGTACTCCGATCGGTACGACCGCGAGGTAGAAGTTTGCGGCATACCAGGGGCTCGCCTGAAGGGCCTCGTAGGGGTGCGTCCCGGCTACGAAGAGCAGGGGAAGATGCCAGAGAGCCCAGAGTCCACCGAAAACAAGCGACGCCGTGGCCGGGCCGTATCGGTTGCGAATTCCCGGGAATGCGTACCCTCGCCAGCCGAGCTCTTGGAAGGCAGCGGCGATCAGAGAGACGAAGACAGCCGGTAGAACCCCGAAACGCATAGAGAACCTTTTTGCAACCAAGAACTGCGAAACCGGCTCCCCGAGAAGTAGCGACAGCAAGAGCGACGTTACAACGACCATCGGCATTAGCAGAAGAACCGCCGGTAGGGTATCCGGCTTCAAGAGTCCAAGATCGACTATCCGACTCGCAAAATCCCGCCGGAGATCGGGATTGCCGGAGATAAGAGTTATCCCGATAGCGACGAAGAAGGGCACCGCTGCACCGGCGACCAGTCCCAGGGCATAGACGGTGCCGGTCTCCGTGCGACTGCTTACAGCGCCCCCTACCATCCAGACCAGGGCCGTCATCGAAAAGGTCAGAGCGTAGTAGAGACGCACGCTTCGCTGAAGACCGGCAACCATCGGGCGCCCCTAAAGGAAGTGATAGAACGCTTGCAGCATAACGCTTGTCTGGAAGCGCTCTTCGGTAAACGGGCTCCGGGCGGCGTCCCCGAGAAGAATGACCTCTCCCACCAGGAGAGAGACGCCAAACTGATCGGTTACCTGGAAGCCACCTTCCAGCGCCAGCTGCGTCGCCCGGAGACCCGCGTCGGCCTCGAAGGCGTCGAGGGAAGCGGTGTCTTCGGCCAGGGAGTACCAGGCCTCGGCGTACTGAGAATCCATCGCCTCGAGAGTCGCTATTGCCGTTATCCGGGCCCTCTCGCCGACGGGAACCGGGAGCATGTAGAACAGAGACCCCAGGAAACCGTGATAGGTCTTCTCCGCCGACGTGGGCTGGTAACCTGCCCCGGCGCCGACAAGCCCGACCGGTGTCACGAATCCAAGGGTAAGATTCGTCGTCACGATACTCCGGACCGTCGGCGTATCCTTTAGCATCCTGCCGGTCTCGTCGGTATGATCCGCGTGCCGAAAAAGCACGTCGTAACCGTCGCTGTTTCGCTCGGGTCCCTGGTTTACGCTCAAGCTCGTCAAAATGCCCCGGTCGCCGTTCATATAGGTAACTCCTATCCCGTCGAGAAGCGACGCGGAGAAGGAGAGCTCCCCGGTGGTGTAGCCGACCGCCACGCTGGGAAAGGGAGAAAGGTAGTAGTCCCGGGACCCCTCGTAGACAGCGGATTGGGCGACTCCTGCGCCGAGGGTAAGGCTCCATCCATCTTGCGCGGAAGCAAAGGGTCCAAGGCAGCCAAGAACCAAGATCAACAGTACCATAGTGCGATTCATATTTTCGTTCCTCCTCGTCGTGTTCCGACTGCCGTTACAATAGGTCGCAATCGAACCGGGAGGTATCGGACATTCGTCGTGATTGGCGGAAAAAGAGCTACGTAAAACGTACTAGTCGGTTTGAGTCAGACCCAGCGCCTCCCATGAATCCGAACAGCATGAGTAACTGTTGCATAGCCGCGTCCCAGGAGCGTATTTCGGAGTGGGGGGGCGGTACACGGTTACTTTAGTGGTCCGAACCTTGGGGAAAGTTGAATCCATGGGAAATCTAGGCCGGTA
>CAZLDK010000018.1:0-1396 GCA_964558285.1 uncultured Spirochaetaceae bacterium
GGAGAACTCAGGATGGTAGGAGTGGATTATGAGTACGTGCCTTTCGGCGACCGCCGCAGAGGTTACCGAGACTAGTAGACCGACAACAACGATGATCCGTCGCAGTTTCATTTCCTCCGGGCAAAAGCCTATCACACAAAAAGTGAAATATCAGACCGCGCTACTTTTCCGCTACCAAGCTCCTTCGCTTTCTCGACGCTGCTACCGGAAGCTCGATCCTTATCGTCGTCCCCGCCTCCGGGGCGCTGTCGATAAAGAAACGCCCTCCGTGGCGCCGGGTTGTCAGATACGCCTTCGTCAGACCGAAACCTCCGCCGAAGGTTCGGCGATTCCGGACGTTAGTTCCCCGGTAGCCCATCTTTACGGTATTCTCGACCTCGCCTTCCGGAATGCCGCGGCCGTCGTCGGTTATGGATATGGCGATCCGGGAGTCGTCGTCGCAGATGTCGACGGAATAGCTTCCTCCGGCCCCGGTGTACTTTCGGGCATTCGCTACGAGATCCCGAATGACATCTTGAAACACGGCGGGGAGCGTTATCTGCTCGAGGTCGTCCCGGCAGGAGCCAAAGAGGAACAGATGGTTCTCCGGTGTGTGCTCACCCTGGTCGTAAACGATTGGCGGGCTTGTGGTGTTCAGGCGTTGCATAACGTCGAGTACCTGCTGGAGGGATCGTTTGAGAAAATCGACGGTAAACTCCCTCCATTCTCCTTCCGGTGAGCGCCGGGCTAGGAGCTCTGCGGCTCGGACGGCGAAAATCTCGAGCACCGCTTCGATATTCTCCTCCTGGGCCTCGATGGCCTGCCGGTCCGTGTCGCCGGGGAAGCGGCGAAGCGCCTCTTCCTTGAGCTCCCGGAGGGTCGACCGGAGCATCTCAGAGAACTCTCCCACTCTCTCCAGGGCGGGGGTGGAATTCTGCGAATCCCGGAGCCGCTCCGCAAGCTTGAAGATCTCGGTTTCCAGCTGGTCGGAGCATTCGGCGCCGCCTCCAAGGAGACGACAGAAGACGGTAATCTCTGCTAAGAGCGCGTTCAGGAGGTTCAACGCGCTGTGCATTTCGATGAGCCCGAGGTCCCTTTCGGTTACTGAAAATACGTTTTTTATCTCCATTAGCTGCAACTCTATTACATTCCTCGGTGGTGTGCCAACCCCCTTTCGTTTGCCTTGGAAAGCCCCGGCGACTACAGTGTAGCTATGAGTTCACCGGAGTTCCTCTCCTGGTTGTCCGGGTTTTCCCCGGTGACCCTCGGTCTCTTCGGCGGCTTGGTGATTACTATCCTGAATGCCCTCGGTGCCCTCGCCGTCATGCTCTGGCGTAAACCGTCCCAGCGCTTCCTCGACGCTTCCCTCGGATTCGCCGCCGGGGTAATGCTAACGGCCAGTTTCACCAGCCTGATC
>CAZLDK010000018.1:1406-23623 GCA_964558285.1 uncultured Spirochaetaceae bacterium
CCTTCCGGGAATAGAGGAGGGGGGTGTCTGGGCCGTCCTCGTCGGTATCGCCCTCGGCGTAGGCGTCATGGACTTTCAGGACCATGTTGTCCCCCATTTGCATCCGAGTCGGGGACGAGAGGGCAAGGGGTACGATCAGGATCCCCGGATACGCCGCGTCTGGCTGCTCATCATCGCGATTACCATCCACAATATGCCGGAGGGCCTGGCGGTTGGAGTCGGATTCGGATCCGGCAACCTCAGCAACGCCCTTACCCTGATGCTGGCTATCGGTATTCAGAACATTCCCGAAGGTTTCGCGGTGGCCGTCTCCGCTCTCAATGTGGGTAAGCGAGCGTCTTTCTACGCGGTTTTCGTCGGCCTGAGGGCGGGGTTGGTCGAAATACCCCTGGCGGTCTTCGGGGCCTGGGCCGTTCAGCTGGCTCGCCCGGTGCTCCCTTACGCGATGGGCTTTGCCGCCGGGGCGATGCTCTACGTAATAAGCGACGAGATCGTTCCCGAGACTCACCGTGTCGGCCACGAGCGGGTGGCAACCATGGGGACGATGCTCGGCGTCGTCGTCATGCTCTACTTGGATGTCACCCTCGGTTAGCTGCGGTGGCGCCGAGGGGGTGGCGTGCGCTACACTCTGGACATGAAAACACTTCTCGCCCTGTTCCTGCTGATTGTTCCGGTAGCCTTCGCCCTCCCGCAGACCAGTCTTGCTACGGAAGCGGGCATTAGAGAGTTCGAGGAAGCCTTTCTCGAGGACTTTATCGCGGAACGGTTCGAGGAAGCCTTCGACCGGTTTCGAGGCGACCATAGCGGTTTACCCCTCAGCGAGGTCGATACCCTGGAGGTGGGAACCGTCCGGCAGCTGACCTCCTTGCGGAATCGTTACGGCTCGAGCATCGACTTCGTCTTCCTCCGGAGTGAGTCGATCGAAGAGGCCCTGACGCAACACATCTACCTCATCCGCTACCGGAACCATGCCCTCCGTGTCCGATTTATCTACTACAACAACGGCACCGTGAGACGCCTCAACTCCTTTTCCTGGGACGACAGTGTCGACGCCCTCTTTAGCTGGTAGCATCGCCGGGGCCCGACCTTCCCCGTGGACATGCCTCGCCGGGGCAATTACCTTGGAGGGGTGTCCCATCGCATCCTAGTAATTGGTGCCTCCTACGCCGGTATGTGCAGTGCCCTGGCCCTGTGCTGCCGGGGTTTCCACATTCAGATTGCCGAACGCTCAGAGACGCCGTACCGCCGGGGGAGCGGGGTCGTCGTGCAACCGCGAATGGAGGAGTATCTCGAGCGGAGTGGACTCGGAGCTCGAGGAGCGATCGGCGTCTCTCCCGCCGGACGGCGACTTTTCGGAAAAGACGGCACCGTTAAAGAGCTCCCGATCGACGGGACGTACTACACCGGGTGGGACACCCTCCTCAACCGTCTCGAGGCGTCCCTCCCCGCGGGCTCGATTCAGCGGGGCCGAAATCTCGAAGGGCTTACGGTCGCCGCCGATTCGGTTACGGCCCACTTTCGCACCGGGCCGCCGATGACAGCGGAGGCGCTTATCGGCGCCGACGGATTGGGTTCACGAACACGCCAGATCCTCGACCCCGGCGCGGTCCCAGACTTCGCTGGATACGTTGCCTATCGGGGAGTGGCGCCGGTGACCGCCCTCTCGGGACGCTTTCGTCGAGGGATGGCGGAGTATTTCAACATCGTTGAGATGACCCATGGGCAGTTTCTCTGTTATCCGATATCCGGCTTCCAGGGACAAACTGGGATGGACGATCGACGGGTAAACTGGGTCTGGTACGTCCCCGACGCCCAGGACGCTCCGGAATCGCTCCGGGACCGAAATGGCGTCCTCCACCGAACGACCGTCGCCCCCGGTCTGGTCCGGGACGAAGTCAGAACACACATCCTGGGTATCGCCGGCAGGGAATTTCCGCCGCAGTTCCAAGAGCTGGTCGAGAAGACCGAGGAACCCTTCGTCCAACGCGTCCTCGACATGATGCCGCGAAAGATGGTTTTCGGACGGGCCCTGCTTATAGGTGACGCGGCGAGTATCGTCAGGCCCCACACCGGAAGCGGAACCGCAAAGGCCGTGGAGGACGCGATACGCTTGGCAGACCATCTCTCCGAAGTGGGACGGGTCGACGACCGCAGCGACCTAGAGACCCATCTTGCGGCCTGGGAAGCCGAGCGCCTAGCGGCGAATCGAAGCTTAGTGGAGCGGGGCCGGACCCTAGCATCGGAGTTCGGCATCGATGAATGAAGAAGCCGCCCTCACAGACCTTCGAGTCGAGCTTGCGGATAAGGGTGACCTCACCCGCCTGCCTCAGCTCATCCGCTACTTCCAGGCTTTCGCCGGGGAATACGGCGAGGGGGACCGCTTTCTCGGCGTCCGTGTGCCGGACGGCCGGAAGACAGCCCGGCGCTACCGTCGGTTGTCCCCAGCGGCGGTCACCGAGCTATTGACCTCTGTCTACCACGAAGAACGGTTGACCGCCCTTTTGATCATGGTCGAGCAGTACCAGAGGGGGGACGACTCCGACAAGAGAAGGATTACGACTCTCTACCTCGACCAGAAAGACCGCGTAAACAATTGGGACCTCGTGGATACCTCGGCAGATAAGCTCCTCGGACGGAGTGTCTTGGAGGGTAGGGCGCCGGAAAGCCTCTGGGACGACCGCATCGCCATGCTCTCGACCTTTGCCTTCATTCGCGCTGGTCGCTTCGGGAACTCACGAACCGGAGCCCGGAGACAGGGCTATCCTTCCTCGAGGATCACGCCCCGGAAATACCCCGTGTGGCACTTCGCTACGCCGTCGAGCGGCTTCCTAGAGAACAAAGAGACCGCTTAATGCAGCAAAGACAATAACTCTTAGAAACATGGTAATGCCGAGAGTGGCACCGATACTCTTTAGCCAGAGTCCCCCGGCAAGGCCACCGAGGACCCCGGTAGCGATCGACCAGATAACAAAGCCTGCGGCGTTGAATATTCCGAAGGAGACATAGAAGAGGAGCGAAAGGCCGAAGCCCGTAAGCACACCGGCTATAAGGTGGTAGACAAGATTCTGCTTCACGGAGGAGATGGTACCGCCTTGATAACCGGGGGGCAAGACCGGGAATGCTTACTGAATGAAAAGCCTCTGTGTTAGGACAGACCTGGGCCCTAAGCAGGAGCCGATAGCTTCCAGAAAAAGTTCCAGAGCGTTTCCCTCGGCGGCGGAGCGACAACCTCGACTCGATCCCCCGTCGCCGGGTGGGTTACCTCGAGGCTCAACGCGTGGAGGTGGATACCCCCACCGGGATTCGACCTCCGGGCTCCGTACTTCAGGTCTCCCTTGATGTGGACTCCGATTGCCGCGAGCTGCGCCCGAATCTGATGATGCCGCCCGGTAAAGAGGTCGATCTCTAAAAGCGCGTACCGGTCCGACTCCGCCACCAGGCGGTAGGCAAGGCGGGCCTCCTTGGTGTCTGTCCCCCTCTTGCCAAGGGCCCGGGACTTGTTTGCCTTAAGGTCATGGAGCATGTGATGCTCCAAAACCGCGTCGGGGCGCGCCGGAGGCGTTTCGACGACCGCCCAGTATAGCTTTTTGGTCTCTCGCTCCCGAAACTGTCGCTGAAGCTCCCGTTGGGCCCCAGGGCTTGCGGCGTAGAGAAGGCAACCGCTCGTGGGTTGGTCGAGGCGGTGGACGACCCCGAGAAAGGGTCGAAGGCTCTGCCCCGCGCGCTGGGCTCGGTACAGGGCCACTTGGTCCGAAAGGGCTGGGTTGCCGGTATCGTTCGACTCAGAAAGCACCCCCGGAGGCTTGTTGACCCAGACCAGCGCATCATCCTCTGCAAGAATCGGGGGCGCCGCAATCGGGGGTGTCACCGGCGCAGCGTCTTCTCGGCGATGTAGGGCAACTTTTCGAAGATCGAACGCACCTTCCGGTACTCGTTGACGCTCAACCCCGCCCGGAGCCAGATATCTCGAAAGAGGCGCCGGGTAACCGCGGGCTCGTTATGCCGAAAATAGCCGAGCTCCCGGAGGCAGGTCACGACAGCCTCGGAGAGCTCCTCCGCGTCCTGGGTCGGAATCGGCGTGTGCCCCACATCTCGGGACTCCAACCGGGAGTAGATGGCGTAGCTGACTATCTGGACGGCGTGGGAGAGGTTTAGTGACGGAAAATCCGGGGAGGTCGGGATCGAAACGACCACGTTGCAGAGGCCGAGCTCTTCGGTAGACAATCCGCTCTCTTCGTTCCCGAAGACGACAGCCACCCGTCCCTCGGGGCGCTCTGCGAGAAAGGAGCCAAACTCTTCCGGAGCGAAGCGTCGTTGGCTCCGTTTGGTCCCAAAGCGGCGGGTAGTACCCGCAACGAGCTGAACACCGGAGACCGCCTCCTCGAGAGTCGAGAGGAAACGCGCCTCTTCCCAGAGGTCCCGGGCGTGGACCGCGGTGTATCCGACTTCGTGGGCGTCGTAGTCCTCCCGGCTGCCGACGATGGACAAACGCCGGATTCCCATCGTCTTCGCGGCACGACAGGTCGCACCGATATTTCCGCTGGTCTTTGGATGAGAAAGTACTATTTCGATCTGCGAGAGCTTCACCTCTGCAGTATAATAGAGGAGTGGCTGATTACGTCTACGAAGAGATGCGTCCCGATGAGGAAGACCTTGACTGGTCGGTGACCCGGCAGGTAATGAAGGACCAACAGCTCTTGTCGACCCTTCTCGACTCCGAGCAGGGTGGAGAGAAGCACGCGATCGTCGCTCTGGTCTTTGGAGGCGAGCTCAAGGAAACCTACGTAAGTCCCGAGTCGGCGGTAAAGGAGAAGTTTCCATTTCACGCCCTTGACGACGCCTTCGATTTCTACGTTCCCGGGCATTCGCTATGTCTGGTCATCGTTCGGGACAACCGGGTCGTAGTTTCGGTGAATGGGCTGCTTCCCCGCTTCTAATGTAAACCCTCCCGGAACGTGCTATACTCCGGGTCAAAATGAACTCGAGGACAGAAAACATGCAAAGTGCTTCATTTTACGTAAAGATTAAAAAGGATCTCAAAAAAGCGTTCGAGGACTTCTTTCCCTACATGTCCTCCCACTACATAGGCATGAGCAAGCTCTTCGACAAGAACAAACGCTACCCGGTTCTTGCCGTCGAAAAGGTTGCGGTCTTTACCAAAGACGGCGCGGAAACCGAATCCGCACGGTTCCTCGTGCCTTCGGAAAACGGAAACTTTATCTGGATCCAGGCTGAGCTCTTTACCTTTGCCGGCTTCGATCCCCAACAGCCGGTAGACGAATAGGCCCGAGCTGCGGGTGGCAGCGATTGCCGTTCTTCTCGATACAGACATCGGAACCAGCCTCGACGACACGGTCTGCCTCGCCTACCTCGCCCGGTCTCCCGGCTTCGAGATAGTCGGGGTTTCGACGGTTACCGACAAGAGCGCCCTCCGGCGGGACTACGCCCGGAGCATCCTCCGGCACTACGGTGTGGATGCTCCCGTTGTCGCAGGCGCCGAGCGCTCCCTCTCCGGGCACAGAATGCAGCCGAAGCTTCTTTCCAGCCTACCGTCGGCTCCGCAGGACCCCGGGGCACTGATAGACTCACCGGGCTCCTTCTCCGAGCTCTACGCCGATGCCCTCTCCCGGTACGGGGAAAAGCTGGTCGTTCTGTCGATTGGGCCCTTTACCAACCTTTCGGCGGCGGGCCTCGGTGCCCCGGGGCTCCGAGAAACCCGGATTCGGCCTCGGCTGGTATCGATGGCTTCGTCGGTGTCCGGGGAGGCGGAGTGGAACGTACTGCTTGATCCGGAGGCGGCGGCGGACCTACTCTCGGCGTCGGCGGATAGTTCCTCGGCGTTTCGGGAGCGCACCCTAGTCCCGATCGAGACGACCCGTCGCCTCGCCATGACCGCCGAGGAAGCCGCCGATCGCCTGCCGCGTCACCTCACCGCGCCCTTCGGCGACCTGTCGCATCATCCACGACACCCGGGAACGGTGGTTCTTCACGATCCCCTCGCCGCTCTGATACTCCTCGAGCCGGGGCACTGCACCTACCGTGTCGGGGCTCTCGAGGTCTCTCTTGGGAGCGACGGAGGCCCCGGTAAGGCAGAAGGGAGGGGTAGCACCCGGTTTCGACAGGCCCGGGAGCCGGACTCCCGGGGCGGCGATCTTGTGGTAGCCGTCGACGTCGGTCGCGACGCCGCCCTCGACGCCATTCTCTCGGCCCTGGCCTAGGTCTACTCCAGGGGCCCGGGGGTGCTCCGTCGGCTTGCCTCTCGGCGTCCTCTGTGGCAGAGTGCTCGCCATGATCACCTTACCTGTTGTTGGAGAGAAGGCCCGCTACACTGTGCGCCCCGGAAAGATCCTTGCCCTCGGGTTGAACTATCTCGAGCACATTGCCGAGAGTCCGTCGGTAAAGGTCCAAGGCTTCGATCAGACCACCCCGGAGGAGCCGGTGGTCTTTACCAAGACCATTAACACCATCTGTTCTCCCGGAGATCCGATTATTCTTCCGGCTATCGTGGGGACCTACCGCTTCGACGAGCCCCGAACAGACTACGAGGGAGAGTTGGCACTCTTCGTCGGGAAGGGCGGTAAGAACATTACCGAGGAGAAGGCCCTCGACCACGTTTACGGCTACACCTGCGCCAACGACGTCAGCCAGCGGAACATCCAGAACGGCGATCGGTCGGGATGGTTCCGGGGAAAGTCCTTCGACACCTTCCTGCCCCTCGGGCCGGTTGTCGTGCCGGCGAAGGGGCTTGGGGATCCTCAGAAGCTTTCTATCCGGACCCGCCTGAACGGCCGGGTCGTCCAGGAGTCTAACACCGAGCAGATGATCTTCAAGATCCCGGCGATCATCAGCTTCCTCTCCCGGAACTTTACCCTCGAGGAGGGGGACCTTATTCTGACGGGAACGCCGAGCGGCGTCGGGCCGATGGTGGAAGGCGACACCGTGGAAGTCGAGATCGAGGGAATAGGTGTCCTCGAAAACCCGGTGCAGAGCGAGTAGCAGCGGGCTTCAGGTCTTGTCGCTGAGCTCCCGGACCAGGAGCCGGACATCCTCCACCGAATCGAGAAAATATTTCGCGCTGGAGATGTCCACCCCAACCTTTACCGAATAGGCGTTCTCGTCGAGCATCGCGAAGATATCTTCGTCGGTCCAATCGTCTCCGAGGGCCATAACGAAGTCCCACTCTTTGAGGTGATACCAGTGGCTCGCGGCACGTCCCTTACTCGCCGTGGCGCTCTTTATTTCCAGGTAGCGGGAGCTTTCAAGAATCGAGATCTCGTGATTCGCCGTCAGATCCAGGAGGGCGTCCCGGAGTTCGTTTAGACGGATGGCCGCCAGCTCGGGTTGCGCCTTATCGAAGTACCAGAGGAGGGAGAACTCGTGCTCCTCCACCCGGGACCCGGGGGTCCGGTCCTGGAAGAGGGCGAGCATCGGCCGGATAACATCCTTCCACTCCCGGGAGACCGCCTCTTCGAGGTGCCACTCTCCTTCCCGGTCCCTCCGCCAGATTCCGTGACCTGCGATAATGTTGACCTTCATGTTCTCGAAGCGCTGTTCCAGGTCGTCCCGTTGCCGCCCACTAACGATAACCACTTCGGTTTCCGGCCGCTCCGCGAGCCTCCGAAGCGCGTCCTTGGTGTCGTCATCCAGGAGCGCGCCGGCCTCCCCCCCGCTGGTTAGCGTGCCGTCGAAATCGATAAAGAGTAGCCGGGAGGACGCGGCAGCGAAGTGCTCTGCGATCTCTCTTTTGAGGGACGCCGTTAGCTTCTTCATTCTCAGGCCTTCGAGGGACGCGGCGACATTGTGGAGCTTGTCGATGAAGTCCCGGGCCCAGTAGTGGATATCGTACCGGGCGAGACGCTTGTGGAGTCGCTCGTTTCGTTCCAACTGAGTCTCTTCGGAAAGATTGAGCGCCTTGTGGATTGCGTCCGCAATGCTTTCGATGTCGTTCGGATTGACGATAAGCGTTTCGGCAAGTTCCCGGGAAGAGCCGGCGGTTTCGCTTAGGACAACGACGCCAAGGCGGTCTCTTCGGGCCGCGATGTACTCCTTGGAGATCAGGTTCATCCCATCCCGGAGAGGCGTCACCAACAGGACCTCCGCCTTCGCGTAGAGGGCAGCGAGATGCTCGAAGGGGGCGGGTCGGAAGTAGTACCAGATGGGGCTCCACCCGAGGGTGCCAAAGGCACCGTTGGTCGTGCTGACCAGCTCCTCAATTTCCCGTTTGAGCTCGGCGTACTGCGGCACCTGGGTTCTCGATGGAGCCGCTATGAGCACCAATACCACTTTTTCCCGGTACTCGGGATGGTTCTCGAGGAACTGGTGGTACGCCCGGATACGCAGGGGAATGCCCTTCGTATAGTCCAAGCGATCGACGGACAGCATCAGGCGACGGTCCCCGATTTCTTCGTTCACCTTCTCCATGTAGCTCTGAACCTCCGGCAGGTCGGTGGATTCGGTGAACTTCTGGTAGTCGATTCCCATCGGAAAGGCGTCGACTCTTATGATTCGGTTGTCGTGCTTTATGTTCCCTAAGTCGTGCTCCGCCCCGACTATTCGTCGGGTGGCGCTCAGAAAGTGCCGGGCGTAGTCGTAGGTATGGAACCCGATTAGATCCGAGCCGAGCATCCCCTCGAGGAGGGCGTGGCGCCAAGGTAGGAGGCGAAAAATTTCGTAGGACGGGAAGGGGATGTGCAAAAAGAAACCGATCCGGGCATGAGGCAGGCTCTTCCGAAGCATCGCCGGAAGCATCATCAAATGGTAGTCGTGGACCCAAATAGTGTCGTCCTCTTCGGCCACGGCGACGACCGCTTCGTGGAATCGCTCGTTTATCCGTCGGTAGGTGTCCCAGGTGTAGTTGTCGTACTCGGTGTAGGTCGGAAAGTAGTGGAAGAGGGGCCACACGGTGTTGTTACAGAACCGAAGGTAGAAGGCTTCGATTTCTTCGCCGGAGAGGTGGATCGCGACGCTTTTATACTCCTGCCGCAGGGTCTTTTCGATCTCCCTGGCTTCCTCTTCGCTGAGATCCTCTTGTGGGATTCCGCTCCAACCTACCCAAAGGCTATCTTCCTGCTGGTGAAGAGAGCTCAGGCCCGTAGCGAGGCCCCCCATGCTCTGGGAATACGAAAAGCCCTCCTCCGTGGGAGTCACAGAAGTCGACAGCCGATTGGAAACGAGAATTATTTTGCCCATATACCCCAACTATAGTTCCTGGTGGCCCTGGGAGTAAACGACCGTTTGGTCTATGCGCTCTGCGCGGGTTGAAACACTGTCCCAGAAGGTCGTATAAAGGCGTTCCATGTCTGACCTGACGCCCGACGGAACAACCCTCGGATTTCTCAAGAGCCTCGGGTTTCCTCGGCTTCGATTTCACCAGCCCTTCAACCACTTCGACTTCACCCGGGGCTCCCGGCGAATCCTCGTTATCGGTCCCATGGGGTCCGGCAAGACCGAGTATTCCTCCCGAGTCTGGCGGGACAGCCAGGTGGCGTTGAAAAAAAGCGATGTCCTCGCGGAACAGACCTCCGCCGACGGGGCAGACCGGAGGCGCGTCTTCTTCATCCGGTCGGCCCTAGACCGCGTGCGTTTCAAAGACGCCCCGGAAGACGCCTTGTCCTACCGCGGGGGCTACGTCCGGTGTGGTGACTCGATTACCCACATCCACGACTCCTTCGAATTGGAGAAAACCATCGCCGATCATCCCGAGGTCGGAACCTGGATAGTCGACGAGGCCTCCTTCTACGACGAACGGCTCGCCTACGTGGTTCTTCGGGAATCGGAGCGGCGGAATCTCGTCTTTATCTTCCCGACGCTTATCTTGAATTTTCGCCGGGCCCTCTTTAACGCCACCGCGAGCCTTCTCCTCGAGCTTGCGACCGACGTGTTTCCCTTAAGCGCCTACTGCGAGCACGAGGAGTGTCTAAAGGATTCCTTCTACACCTACCGCTACTACCTCGTAGACGGAGCCGAATGCCCGGCCCTCTACTTCGACCCCTTGATTATCGTCGGGGGCGACGAGCAGAAGGCCGGGTCCGAGGAGCCCAACTACTGTAGCCGCTGCGACGAACACCACGTTCTTCCCGGCAAGGAGTACACTTACCTGACCCTAAAGCCGCTCGGCCTCGCGGCCTCCCGGGGCGACCTCGATCCTCTGACCGAGGAGCTCCGCCGAATCAAAGAGCAGGACCCCTCGTCGGGGCTCTACCGCAGCTTCGAAGAGCAGTACGCCGGAAGACCGGTGTACCAACTCTCCCTCAACGCCTTGAGGGTCGACCACATCCCGGAGCGAGCCCTTGTGTTTCTCTACGCCGAGGAGAACCTCCTCTCGGAGCTTCAGTTGCGCAGCATCGTCGACACCCTCGACTTGAACCGCGACTACCTCGCCAGACGTTTAGGCGACAATCACCGGCCCGTAGAGCTTTGAGTTCTCGGTCCGGCCCTTTTTGCTTGACAAGGCCAATGCCCGGGGGTACCGTTCCGTCGAGAGCAAAGGAGGCTCCAGATCATGTCATTTTCCCCTAATCCAAAACGTTGGGTCTTCGCACTGTTGGTCCTCAGCGTGGTCGTCTTCGGCTTAGTCCTCTCCGGGTGTGCTCGGGAGGAAGAAGCCGAAGAAGCAGAGTATCGTATCGGTATCGTCTTCGACGTTGGTGGGCGGGGTGACCGCTCGTTCAACGATTCGGCCTACGAAGGCCTCGTGCTTATCGCCGAGGAGTTCGACGGCTATATCGCCGACGATCCGGACAACGTAGACTTCGGGCCCAACGTAGAGCTCAAGTACCTCGAACCCCGGCAAGGGGGCCAGGACCGGGAGCAGCTTCTGCGGGTTCTCGCGGAGGACGGCTACGACCTGCTCTACGGAGTCGGGTTTGCCTTTACCGATGCCCTCGGAAAGGTGGCGGCGGACTTCCCGGACACGCATTTCGCCCTCATCGACGGATTCATCCCGGATCTCGGCGCCGAGAGCAACATCACCTGTATTGCCTTTGCCGAGCACGAAGGCTCCTTTATGGTCGGCGCCTTGGCGGCGATGTACCTCCAGGACAACGGCGGCGGGCGTCTTGGGTTTATCGGCGGAATGGACATTCCTCTGATCCATAAATTCCACGGCGGCTTTATGGCCGGCGCCATGTACGTCGACGAAACCCATCGTCCCGAGGGACAGATCTTCGGTCAGTACATTGGACAGGATCCGACGGCATTCAACGATCCCCAGACGGCGGAAAATATCGCCCGGAATATGTACGGCCAGGGCGCCGAGGTTATCTACCACGCCGCCGGAGGTTCGGGAACCGGTCTCTTCAAGGCCGCCTACGACATGGGCAAGCTGGCGATCGGTGTTGACTCGGACCAGGGCCTCGTCTACGCAGAAGCCGAAAACGCACAGGAACGGGCAATCGGAGAGCAGATTCTCACCTCGATGCTTAAGCGGGTGGATATCGGCGTCTTTCTCCTGGCCGAAGACTTTATCCAAGGCGACGGTGACACCGACGGCGGGTACGTAAGCTACGGACTCGACGACGACGGTGTCGGATACGCGGTAAACGAGTACAACCGGGAAATGGTTGCTCCGTATCAGGACCGCCTCGACGCCCTGAAGGCGGAGGTAGTCAACGGCGACATCGAAGTGCCGGAGAGCGACACCGAGATTCCCGAGTGGCGCGAAGCGACCTTCTAGGTCTTAGCGTACCAATCAAACCAGTTCCGGCCGGCACGCCCAGCGCGTGCCGGCCACTTTAGGTGAGAAGACAGTGTCGCTCCTTACCATGACGGATATTCGCAAGACCTTCCCCGGGGTCGTCGCGAACGATCGGGTAAACCTCGATCTTCGGGAAGGTGAGGTCCACGCCCTCGTCGGTGAAAACGGCGCCGGGAAGACCACCTTGATGAAGATCCTCTACGGGCTCTACAAGCCCGACTCGGGCACTATCGCCGTCCACGGAGAGGCCGTTTCCATCGCAGGCCCGAAGGACGCGATCGGTAAGGGCATCGGGATGGTCCACCAGCATTTCATGCTGGTTCCGGTTTTTACGGTTCTCGAGAATATCATTCTCGGCTCCGAGGCCCTCGCCGAGGGTGGGGCCCGGTGGGCCAAGGTTATTCTCGAGACTCGGAAGGCTCGGAGGCGGGTCGAGGAGTTGATGGAGGCCAACGGTCTCTCTGTGCCCCTCGACACCCCCGTCGAGGATCTGCCGGTGGGTCTCCAGCAGCGGGTGGAGATCCTCAAGATTCTCTACCGTGGTGCGGACATCCTGGTTTTCGACGAGCCCACCGCCGTTCTGACCCCCCAGGAAGTAACCGAGCTCTTTGCAACCTTCGCAGACCTCTGCAACCAGGGCAAAGGCATCGTCTTTATCTCCCACAAGCTCGACGAAGTTCTCTCGGTTGCCGATCGCATCACCGTGATCCGTCGTGGACAGGTCGTGGAAACCCTTCCCGCGGAGGGAGCTACCCAGGGCAAGATCGCAGAGCTTATGGTCGGGAAGCCCGTTCTGCTGAGCGTCGAGAATCCTCCGGGAGAGGCGAAACAGACGGTTCTCGAGGTTCGGGATGTTACGTATCTCCGGGAAAATGGCGTCCCGGCGCTTTCCAACATGTCGTTCTCGGTTCGGGCCGGGGAGATCTACGGTATTGCCGGTGTCGAGGGAAACGGTCAGAGCGAGTTGCTAAATATCCTCGCGGATCGGGTCAAAGGGATCTCCGGTGAGGTGCTCCTAGGCGGGCGGAGTATTCGCGATCTCGACGTTCGAGAACGACGGGAAGCCGGCATCGCCTACATCCCGGCGGACCGCCACCGCTTCGGCCTGATTCTTCCCTTCAGCATCGCCGACAATATGGTGCTCGGCCGCCACCACCGGAAGCCCTTCGTCGATTCCCTGTCTTTCGTGCAGCGGGATACGGTCAGACAGTTTGCCGACGAAGCGATCGAGGCCTACGACATCAGGACCCCGTCCAGCGACGTCCCGGCTCTTGCCCTTTCCGGGGGCAACCAACAGAAAGCTATTATCGCTCGGGAGATGAGCGGCGACCCTAAGCTCTTGCTCGCGAGCCAGCCTACCCGGGGCGTCGACGTCGGTGCCACGGAGTTTATATACAAGCAGCTAGTCGCCGCAAAGAACGAAGGAAGGGCGGTGCTTCTGGTATCCGCCGACCTCGACGAGATTATGTCCCTTTCGGACCGAATCGGCGTCATCTACAACGGCCGAATATCCCGGGAGTTCGACGCCCGGGCGGTAACCAAGGAAACGCTCGGTCTCCATATGACCGGAGGGGAGTCGGGTCAATGAACCTTTCGAGCCTCGTCCCGCGGCCGTCACGGACGCAGTTGCTGGCCTTGGTCGCTCCCATCGTGGGATTTCTGGCCGCGATCGTCGTCCTTCTGATTATGGTAATACTGGTTGGCGAGCGTCCCGGAGCGGCTCTCTCGGCGATCCAGCGGATTACCATGGGAAACCCATCGCGTCTCGCGTCGGTGCTCTCCCAGGCGATCCCCCTCTATCTCGCGGGCATAGCCGTCGCTGTCGCCTTTCAGGGAGGCGTCTTCAACATCGGCGTCGAAGGTCAGTACTTCTTCGGCGGCCTGGTTGGCGCCATCGCCGGGATCTACTTCCGGCTTCCTCCCTTCCTCCACGTTCCGGTGGTCGTCTTGTTCAGCATGATCGGCGGCGCCCTCTGGGCCTTCGTACCCGCTCTCCTGAAAGTAACCCGGGGAGTCCACGAGGTCATCACCACCATCATGTTCAACAACATCGCTATCTACCTGGTGAACTACCTGGTCAACCGGCCGCTGTCGGGTTTCGATGTCGGCGAGAGTCTAGAGCCGCAAACTGCGGCGATTCGAGACACGGCGCTCTTTGGCAGGCTCAACCACTGGTTTCGGGCCCTTGGGTGGAACGTCGGAAACCATGTCTACCTTGACTACAGCCTGGTCGTCGCGGTGGTGATGGGAATACTCGTCTACCTCCTGATCTACCGTACGAGGACCGGATTCGAGATTCGGGCCGTGGGGCTCGCCCCGGAGGCCAGCCGGTACGGCGGGATTCGGGTCGACCGGGTTCGGGTCGCTTCCTTTCTTGCAAGCGGCGCCTTGGCGGGGCTTATCGGAAGCCAGGAAATATTCGCGATTCGGGGCCACTACACCTTCGAGATTGCCTCCGGAGTTGGGTTCGACGGTATCGCGATCGCTTTGATAGGTCGCAACAACCCAATCGGCATCGTCTTTGCCGCCTTGCTCTTCAGCTTTCTCCGGCAGGCCGGTTACGGGCTTCAGCTGTACACCGCGGTCCCGAACTCCATCTCCTACGTGATTACCGGTATTATGATTTTGATAATCGTCGTGGCCAACGAGCTGATGGTCCGCTACATCCGACGGCTACGTCGACAGGAGGCGGGTTGATGGAAGCGTTATTGACCTTTCTCCTCCGGGGCATTCAGGTCTCGGCGCCGATCGCGTTTGCTGCCCTCGGAGGGGTTTTCTCCGAGCGTGGCGGGGTGGTAAACATCGCCCTCGAGGGGATTATGATCGTAACCACCTTCATGATCGTCTGGGGATCGATCGCTTTCGAGAGCTTCTTTGCCGGCATAATTGTCGCGATCCTCGCGGGAATGGCGGTGGCGCTGATACACGCCGTGGTCACCGTTACCTACAAGGTAGATCAGATAGTGAGCGGTGTCGCGATCAACATTCTGGCGATGGGTATTTCGCGCTTCCTGTCCCAACGGATATACGGTCAAGAAACCCAGTCCGTTTTTAACTCCTACCTCTATCCCCGGCTCTTCGGCATCAACCTGGTTGCCCTTCTGATTATTCCCGCGGCTCTTATAGGATGGTACGTGTTGTACCGGACGGTCTTCGGTCTCCGGCTGCGTTCCGTGGGAGAAAACCCCGAAGCCGCGGACACCCTCGGTATTTCGGTGCACCGAATGCGGTATATCGGGGTGCTGATCTCCGGAGCCCTCTGCGGCCTCTCCGCCGCGACCCTCTATCCGGCGCAGTGGGTAAGCGGTATGACCGGCGGCCGGGGTTTTATCGCCCTCGCCGCGATGATCTTCGGCAGATGGCATCCCGTCGGGGCCATCCTGGCTGCGCTGCTATTCGGGTTTGCCGATACGTTTCGAATTATGTTCGAGATGCGGATTCCGATCCCGGGGCAGTTTGTCCAGATGTTCCCCTACGTCCTTGCGGTCGTGGTCCTCGCGGGAATCGTCGGCAGGGCCCGGGGGCCCGCAGCGTCCGGAAAGTCCTACGAAACCGGGGAGCAATAGTGGCGAACGAAGCCTGGTGGCTCGTTCTGCTTCTGGTCAACTTCGGGCTTATCCTCCTGGTGTTCCGGCTCTTTGGGAGTAGGGGGCTCTACGTCTGGGTCGGTGTTACCGTCATCGCCGCCAACATCCAGGTCGTAAAGACCGTCGAGCTCTTCGGTTTTACCGCCACCCTGGGCAACATCGTCTATGCGAGCTCCTTTTTGATCACGGATATCCTATCGGAGAACTACGGCGTGGAAGGAGCCCGCCGGGCCGTCTTCTACGGTTTCGCGTCGGTAATCGGCTTCACCATTCTGATGCAGCTCTCCCTCTTCTTCGAGCCGGCGTCGGTGGACTTCGCCCAGGAGAGCCTTGCGGTCATCTTTGGTTTCCTGCCCCGGATCGTACTCGCGAGCCTTCTTGCTTACGGGGTCTCACAATTCCACGACGTTTGGGCGTACGCGTTCTGGAAACGGCTGCTTCCCGACCGCCGCTATCTCTGGATCCGGAACAACGCAAGCACCGTCGTCAGTCAGCTTATCGACAGCGCCGTGTTCGCAACCGTCGCTTTTCTCGGCGTATTCGATCGCTCTGTCTTCCTGGAGATCCTCGTTACCACCTACCTCTTTAAGGTAATCGTCGCCGTCTGCGATACCCCTTTCGTCTACCTCGCCCGGCGATGGGTGGACAAGAAAGCGATCGAGGCGTAACCGGTCCTCAGGGCCATCTATTCCTTCCAGGGAAAGATAAGCCCCTTGAAGGTGCGCTTTCCGACGAGCTCCCGCTCTTCTTCCAAGAGGGCGTCCCAGGGAATCTGTCCCCGAGGCGTGTCTGGATTCTTCTCCAGGTAGTCGTACTTGAGCATGCGGAGCTTTAAGGCGGTCTGGTGCCACGCCATAAGGCCGATCACTCCGGGGAACAGAAAGACGGTAAGAACGCTTACCGCGGCGATAACCAGGGAACCGAGGAAGAGGACAATCGTAAACCCCGTGTTATCGAAGAAAAGCAAGAAGGACTTCTTGACGGCTTTCGCAAACCCACACTCCGTCTGGAGAGCTGCCGGAAAGATATACTGGCTCGAGAGGAACCAGAGAACCGCGCTCCAGAGGAGGATCGCCATCGCGGCGCTTCCGACAAAAGTGCCCATCCCGGCGTAGATGGGAATCGCGATTCCCAGGAGAAACCAGATCGCCATCGTCACGACGGCGAAGGGAAGGCTGACCTTCCAGGTCCGTCGGATATAGCCTGGCAGGTCGGACCATTCCAGCGGTTTTTGGGATACCACGGCCAGCGCGAAGGCCGAGGCGGCACCGGTGTAGAGGAAAACGACGATTACGCCGAGAGCGAGAAAGAGGTAGGCCAGGGGCACGTTTCTCGGAGCGACCTCGAAGGGAAGCGTCAGGGGAAGGATCATTATAAAAATGAAACCGAGGTTTCCTAGGACCGCGGGAAGAAAGCTGTCCCAGAGGTCGAAGAAGGCTTTCTTGACAGTAAACCCAATCATTGGCTAAGTGTTTAGCAAATTGTTCGCTACGACAAGGCGGTTTCTCTAGTGTTTTCGCAACTTGCCACCCTGCTGTCACCCTGGGGCTGGATGCTCGGCCTCTTCGTCTTCTGCTTTATTCTCGGTGTATTCGCCATTTTGGCGGGTGTCGGAGGTGGAGTGCTCTTCGTTCCCCTCGTCGGGGCCCTCTTCCCGATCCATATCGACTACATACGAGGTGCCGGCCTTCTCGTAGCCCTCTGCGGTGGCGTCGCTGCCGCGCCGCGGCTTATACGCCAGGGGTACGCCAGCCTGAGTCTGGCCATTCCTCTGGCGCTCTTTGCCTCCGCCGGAAGCATCGTCGGGGCGCTGGTCGGCCTCTCGGCGGATCGGAGCGCCCTGGAGATTCTCCTGGGCATCCTGATTCTCGTCACGGTTGGCCTCTTTTTGGTGCCGAAGACCGCAGGGAATAGCCTGGAGGAGCCTGTGGGTTTGGCCCGCTATCTACGGATCGAGGGCATGGTCGAGGTTCAAGACGGCGTGCTTCTTCCCTGGGGAATCCGGCGACTCCCCTTGGGACTCGCCGCCGTCGTCGTAATCGGGTTCGTCGGGGGGCTCTTTGGCCTCGGTGTCGGCTGGGCCAACGTGCCCCTTCTGGCCCTGCTCCTCGGCGCACCGATGAAGGTCGCCGTGGCGACGAGCGTCCTGATCATCACCATCAACAGCTCCGCCGCCGTCTGGGTCTACATTCTGCAAGGTGGCGTCATTCCCGTCGTCGCTATCCCGGCGATTCTCGGCATGATGCTCGGAACTCGTCTCGGGTCGCGGTTTATCCGCGGTGCATCGCCGGGATTCCTCAAGGCGATCGTCGTTCTTGTCCTCGCCTTCGCCGGCATCCGGTCGATTGTCAGCGGGGTCCGGTGATGAAAGCCTACGAGCGTACCTACGCCCGGGTTCTCGGGACCATGGCGGCTGTCGGCTTCGGACTACTGTTAGTGTCGATCGCCGTAACCATCCTCGAGCTACTCCCGACGGTAGTAGCTCCGGAGGAATGGCAAGCGATCTGGTTGAAGCCGGCGCGGGCGATGCAAGAGCGCGTGGTCTCTACTCTCGAGTTTTCGCCCCGGAGTCTGACATCCGAAGGGCTCGGATTTATCGCCGTCGGCTTCTTTGGCATCGCTACGGCAGTCAGCTTGGTCGCTTCTATCCCGTTCTTCTTTGCCAAGGGCCGGCCGATTATAGGGTTTCTAAGTCTAACGCAGCTTGTTGTCTACGTTGTAGCCGTTTGGGTCAGCGTCGTCTGATCCATTCGAGGCTTTCGGCGGCAACCCGCTCCCGTTCGTCGTCGTTCGTGACGACGTGACCGCTAGTAGTCAGCGTTAGAAGGTCGACGGGGCCGCCGATTCGGTTCTTGACGTAGCTCGACACAGAGAAGGGTACCGTTCGATCCTCCGGGCTTAGGACCAAGAGTGTCGGACAGGTGACGGCGGGGAGTTGTTTCCGGGCCCAGACTTGCAGCCGTCGGAAGTGGCCCGCCGGACGGACCCACTCGAAGCATTGGTAGGACGCCTCCAGCGCCCGGAGGTCCGGGTCGGTATGCTTGAGGTCGTGGTGCCGGGGAAGCCGAGTCAAGAAGAGACCGAGAAAGGGCGTCAAAGCTACCCGTCGGTCGAAGAGGGTAAAAGCCGGCGCGTAGAGTAGTAGCCCCGCCGCGGTAAACCGCGCCGCAATGACAGTTGCGATGAGAGCTCCCATCGACAGCCCGCCGACAAAGACCCGGCGGTGGCGTCCCGCGAGCTCGAGGTAGTCGTCTACGCCTCGACGAAGCCAGTGGTGATGGTTCGTTGCCAAGAAGTCGTCCCCGTTGGTTCCGTGGCCCGGAAGCCTCGGAATGGAGACGGTGTAACCGGCGGAGTGGAGTGTTTCGGCGACGGGGAGCATATCGGCGGTAATGCCGGTGAACCCGTGAAGCAGCAGCACCGCGGTGTCTCGCGAGCCCTCGAAAAGAAAGCTTCGCCCCGGGGGCAGAATAAGACTATCCGGCGGCGTGGTCAGGCGTTTCATCTCTCGGCTAGCTTGAATCGCGCGCATTGGAGTGTCAAGTGACGGTCAGCTGGTAGCGGTGTCGGAAAACCGCCGAAGGCGTGTTGTAAGGCGTCTACCGGGGTACCACTATTGTGACCATTAATGTTCTCTGTACGTTCCCTCCTTGGCGATAATCTTCGCCGAAGCCGTGAACGGCTTCGGCTGACTCAAGAACAGTTCTCCGAACAGTGCGGGCTTTCGGCCAGTTACATCGGGGAGATCGAACAGGGAAAGAAGTTCCCGTCGGCGGAGGCACTCGAGCGAATCGTCGCTGCCCTCGGCGTACAGCCTTTCCAGCTTTTCCTCGAAGAGGAACAGTGGGAGGTTCGCGACCGTCTCGATTCGATCACGAGCATGTACGAAGATATTCGAAGCGGCGTAACCGAGGTGCTCAACGAAGCACTGCGCAATCACCTGAAACATTAGCACTCCACCTTTCGCCTTCATGAGTCGAGACTGTACGTAGGAGTCTGATCGTGGAGATGAAAGTAGGGATCTTCTTTGCCGGAGCTATCGACGACCATATCGCGACCAGTCTGAAACTGTGTCGGGCCGAGGGCGTTGAGGGTAGCGCCTATCGATTCCGAAAAGAGTGGACCTCTCTGGACCCGGCGGAAGTATCCTACAATTTCGGCTCCTTGACTCACGTGCTCTTGAGGGGAACCCGGGGGGTGCTTTCGGCGGAATGGCTTCCCTTCGTCGCTGGTTTTGTCCTTGGCCGGGATAGAGCGTCTTGCATTTTGGGGCCCCTGGAAACGGATGATGTTCCGAACTATCTCCGTCACCTTCCCGTCCTCTCCGGGGAAGACGGCCTGGACGACTACCTTAGGGAAGAGCATCTGCGCTTCGAGCGGGAGCGCGCCCTCGAGGCCGCTCGGGAAGAGATTCGAGCCGCCGGTCTTCCGGAAACCGAAGCGGCCTTCGCCGGGGCCGCCGCCTCAGGAGATACCGAGTCGACCCGAAACTTTCTCAAGGTCGGGTTTTCCCCGGATATCCGGGACGCAAAAGGGGTGCCGGCGTTGGTGCTGGCAACTCGAAACAACAACCCGACGACGGGCGAGATTCTCCTGGACCGGGGCGCAGACCCGAACGCCATCAGCGACGACCGGGGTACAACCGCTCTTATGGAGGCTTCTTCTCTTGGAAACAACCGCGTCGTCGAAATGCTTCTCTCCCACGGCGCGGATCCCGACATCCGAAGCAAGAGCGGCAGGACGGCTCTGATGCTGGCGGTCAGCGAGGGACACCGAGACGTCGCCGAAACGCTCCTCTCTTCCGGGGCAGACCGAGAGATCGTCGACGACTTGGGAATGAAGGCGGGTGGCTACGCCAAGCTCTTCAAGCTCGACGATCTCTTCGAGACTGCAGAGCAAGCTTGACATGCCCCTAGGGGGGAGATACTTTTCTCTGGATGTCCGCAGTGGAGCCGGTCTTTATTTTCCATGTCTACCGTAGCGACGGTTCACCCCTCTTCCTACACCCCTTCGGGGGAAAGAAGAGGATCGTAGATATTCTCGAGGGGCGCGAGGTCGACGGCCTCTACGGTCGGGAACCCAGGGTAGAATCCCTGACTATGTTTCGAAACGAGCTCTACCGTATTATCGAACGGGACGTAAAGGAGTGGATCTCCGAAATCCGGTTCTTGCCGCGATTCTTGATCGCCTCCGGAGTCTTTGTGGTGGCCTACCTCTTCTTCGCCCTGGTAGTTCGAGACCCGATTCCGATTATCGATGAAATCGGGCTTGCCCTCGGCGGAGCCATCGCGGCGTATATTTTTGTTGGTCGCAGAGACGTCCGCTCCGGGGCCGCTGCGAAGCGACGCATAAAGCTCCGGACCAAGGTGGACACTATCGTGTTCCACGAGTCCGAATTGGCCGAGGATTTCGAAACCCTCCTGGCAAAATCCGAGGAGGCCGGAGTCGACGAGCTTATCTCTTCGATTTCAGACCCCGCCGGTTCCGGAGGGCTCGCGGGGTACTACGGTCAAGACAACGAAGCGCTGAGGCAGCTTATCGCGTATCTGACCGATTTCTTTGCAGGGAAGGAGTACCGGAAGAAGGAGCGTCGTCTTCTGAAAAGCGAGTCTCCGATCGGAGACAAGGACCGGACGGCGCTCAAGCGGTGGATTGTAACCAAGAATGTCGATTTGCCCCTTTTCGCGGCTTACCTATCCATAAAGAGACAAGCGACGAGAACCAGCTAGCCCCCGGCTCGTCGGGCTAGGGTTGCTCCGGAGCTTCTTCGACTCCCTCTACGAAGATATCGTCCTCGCCGAGACGGATCGACGACATCCGCTGTTGCAGAATCAGAAGCCGCTGCGCCGAGGCAAGCGTTTCCGCCGCGGGCTGAAAGGTCGGGTCCATCTCGAGGGCGTTGCCCAAGAGGCGAATGGTCTCTTCGATGTTCCCTTCCGCGTAGGCAACGAGCGATTCGAGGTAGTAGTTTTCCACCAAATCGGCTCGATCGCCGCGCCCCCGGTCCCCCATGTCGAAGCTCGCTTGGATACTGAACCGGTCGACGGTGTTCGTCTGGGTGGTCATGTCGAGGGTGTAGTTCATGTCGAGCTTGACCTTCTCCAGGGCGAGGCCCGTCCCGAGGCTAATCCGGGGGTTGCCGCCCCGGACCATAAAACCGAACTGGGTCGAGAGAAAGTCGGTAATCTGCGCCGAAAGGCCGGTGGCGACGTAGGGTTTCTGCGCCGGCAGTTCCGAAAAGAGGATAAAGGGTACGTTGTAATCGGCGGAAAGCGTAAGGGGACGGATAGGGGCGTAGGCGATTCCGAGGGTAGCGTAGCTCGGCAGCGGTTCTTCTTGCACCGCCGGTCCGAGGTTACGAGCAGCGACGCCGACGGAGAAATTCTTCTCCCGAGAGGGGTAGAACTTTGCGACGTCGAACCGCGTCAGGGCTCCGACGTCCATCATGATCCCGAAGGCCGACTGACCCGGCGCGATAACCTCGGGGATATTGCGGTGGGCGGCTTTGACGTTGGCCCCGACGGAGACTCCCCGGAAATCGTAGCTATGGAAGAAGTTGTACGAGGCGTTCAGGACTGCGACGGTTTCGGTATAACGGATGCTCGCTTCCTGCTCCCCGGCTGTGTCGTATTCGGTAAAGGGAACGTGCAAGAACTTGATTCCGGCACCGACTCCGAAGTGGTCGAATCGCGTCGTGTACCAGAGCCCTTCCATATTGGCGTCGGCAATCAGATTGTTGTGCATAACTGCCGCCATCGTCCGGGGAAGGCGGGAGCTGGCGGCGGGATTGGCCTCGAAAAAGCTGATGTCCCGGGCCACGGCGGTGTACGCCGTTCCCATAGACTCGTACTCGCCGCCGGTGGGGATCATCAAGGTCGGAAAGACCGTCAATCCGGTGTTTTCGACCTCGTCGGAGCCGAACATATCCGCCAGAC
>CAZLDK010000019.1:0-23515 GCA_964558285.1 uncultured Spirochaetaceae bacterium
GAGGCCGGATTCGGAGAAGAGCTCGGCTACCGCCTCCGCCCGAAATCGCCCGGACTCGTCGTATTCCTTCACGTAGTGCGGCGGGTGATGGAAGACGACCTCAACGCCGCCGTCGCCGGTCAGACTGACTCCGTAGTTCACGACACCCCGGACGATTCGCTCCGGGGCAATGTAGCGGGCGACCGACCGCTCGGTGTCGATGCCGTTCTGCCAGCTCAGCACCGTTGTCTCCCGGGGCGCGGCATCTTGGACGGCGGAACAGACCAGGGGGAGGATGGGGGCCTTGACGGCCAAGACGACGAGGTCGAGGGGGCTGTCGGTGATGTCCTCTATCGAGGCCGTCGCGGCGACGGGGGGCGGCGCCGAAAGCTCGACGGCCCCGGAGAGCGTGATACCCCGGCGATTCAGGTGGTCCCGAACCCCGGCGCTCACGTCGACGAGGACCACTTCGTGGCCCCCGGCGAGAAGATGCGCCGCTACGACCTGCCCCACGGGCCCCGCCCCGATTACCGCTACCCGTCCGGGGGATCCTGAGGCCGGTCCGGCGCTCACGGGGTGTCTCCGAAGGGAGCTTCGATATCGACCCCGGCGACCCCTTGATCGCTCAGGATCTCTTCGCACCTCGCGTTGTCCGAGGTTTGGAGGACCGTGACCGCGGCGCCGCCGGGGAGGGCGAAGGCGTAGAGATACTCGACGTTGATCCGGGCGTCGACGAGCGCCTGGAGGAGGGCGGCAAGGCTTCCGGGGCGGTCGTCGAGGCGTAGGGCGAGCACCTCGCCGACGTTCGCCGGCTGTTGCATCTTCATCAGAACCGTCCGGGCGGCGGAGATGTCGGAAACGATCAGCCGGAGGACCCCGGTGGCGCTCCGGTCCGACACCGTCGTGGCCCGAAGGTTTATTCCTGCTTCGGCGAGGGCGGTGGTAACCCGATGGATCCGCCCCGGCTGGTTCTCCAATTCGATGGAGAGCTCGTGTATTCTCATGGTGGGCTCAATAGTGCGTCGTCACCGGGCTCGGGTCAAGGACGATTGTGTTATGCTACCCCATGCCTCGTTCCGACTATCTAAGATTCGGGCACCGTCGCCTTCGCTTCTACGCCGCCTTCGCCGTTTTGGCGCCGGTCCACCTGGGCGTTACCTGGCTCTGTTTTGCACTGGACCATCTGTTTTTCCCGGGGTTTCGCCGGGTAGAGATTCGGTCGCCGTTATTCATCCTGGGCAACTTTCGAAGCGGGAGCACCTTTCTCTACCGCCGACTCGCCCGGGATAGCGCAGGTTTTGCCGCCTTCTCCACCCGGGAGATCTACCTGACTCCCTCGATTTCCCAGCGGAAGCTCTGGGCCCTTGCCCGGCGAATAGACGCCCGGTTCGGCGCGCCGATCCGGAATTTTATCCACAGCTTCGACGACCGGGTCCTCGAGGCGGTGCCGTATCACAAGGTGGGTCTCTCGGAACCCGAAGAGGACGAAGGGCTCCTCTTCTACCGTTGGGCCAGTTTTTTCGTCTGGTTCTTCTTTCCCGGGAGCTCCCGGGCCCTCAAGATGGTCTCCTTCGATCGGTCGGTTGCCCCGGGGCGCCGGCGCCGAGTGATGCGCTTCTACCGGCGGTGTGTCCAGCGCCACCTCTACGTCCACGGCCGACAGAAGCACTTCCTTTCGAAGAACCCCTCCTTTACCGGTAAGCTGCGCTCCCTTGCGAGCCAGTTTCCCGACGCAAAGATGGTCTGCCTAATACGAAAGCCGGTCGACCTGGTTCCCTCGATGATCAACTGGTTCTCCTTCGCCTGGAGCTACTTCGGGGACACGAGGACCCGGTACCTCTTTCCGGAGCTGATTAGGGACATTGCCCTCTACTGGTATCGCTATCCGCTGGAGGTGGCGAGGCAGACGCCGGCCGGAGCCTGGGCCGATCACCCGGCCGGAGGTCCCCCCGAGGGTCTTCGCTTCCTCGCCTTCGAGCGGCTCACCGGCGCCTTTCCCGAAGTCGCCGAAGAGCTCTATCGATATGTCGGGCACCCCGGGGATCCCCATGCCCGGGGGGTCGTTCCCCGTCCGGAAGAAGTAACCGAGCGCGCCCGGGGCCTTACCCCCGAGGCGGTGGGTCTTTCCACCGAAGATATCGAGACGCGCTTTAGGGAGGTGATGGACGCGTATCGACGGCTGCCGCCGGACCGGTGGATCGCCGGGAGCGGATCTTGAACACGGCTGGTTTCTCCACTATCATCGTCCCATGTCCACACCCACGGTGCAGCTCGTAACCTTTCAACTCGGTGGCGAGACGTACGGCATCGACATTATGGATGTCGAAGGCATCGTCCAGGTCGAGGAGGTGCGTCAGATTCCCCACGCTCCGGACTATGTCGAAGGAATATTCAACCTCCGGGGCGAGATCATTCCGGTCATCAACCTCCGCAAACGCTTCCACCTCCGGACGATAGAGCTTTCCGAGGAGGATAAGCTTCTAAGCGGTTTCGTCATCGTGAACGTTCAGAAAACGCATTTGGCGATCATGATCGACCGGGTTCAACGGGTCGTGACCGTTCAGCAGGAGGCGGTGCAGAAGCCGCCGCAGATGATGAGCGGCATCGGGAACGAGTATATCCGGGGAGTCGTCCCCCAGGACGAGGGCTATTTGATAATCCTGAACGTAAACCGAATATTCGACGTCCGGGAGCTCCGAACCTTGGAACAGGTCGGGCGATAGTCCTTGGCAACTATTCCGATTTCCAAGCCCTTTATCCGACGTAAGGATATGGACGCGGTACTCTCCTGCCTGGTCAACGACGAAATTGGGCCCGGCAAGGCGTCGGTTCGCCTCGAGAAAGAGGTAAGCTCCCTGTTGAAGGGACGGCATGCCCTTGCCCTCCGGGAGTACACCCGGGCCGTCGAGATTGCAATCCGAGCCCTTGACCTGCCGGAAGGAGCGACGATTGCCGTTCCGGCGCTGTGTCACCCGGTCTACGCCCTCGTGGGGCGCTCTGCCGGCTATCGGATCGCCCTCCTCGATACCGAAGAGGATGCCCCGGTGGTCTCTGCCGGCGCCCTTGAGGCGCTCGCAGCCGCCGACGGAGCGCCGGAGGTGCCGGCTCTCGGGGCGGTCGTCGTCGACACCCCGCTGGGCTTGGTTCCGAACCTTCCGGCGCTTCTCTCCCTGGGCGTACCGATTATCGAAGACGTTTCGATGGGGTTCGGCGCCACCTTCGAAGAGCAGCTCGTCGGCACCTTCGGTCACGTAACTGTCGTCGGTCTCGAGGCAAATCATCTCCTTACCGCCGCCGGTGGGGCAATCGTCGTCTCTCGGGATCGACAGGTTGCGATCCGGGCGAAAGAGCTCGCGGCGGCTCTGCTCCCGGAGAGCCGGCTCTCCGATCTCAACGCGGCCCTCGGTATCACTCAGCTTGCCGAATTGCAGAAGCAGCTGACCCGGCGGGAGGAGCTTGCCGAGCGCTTCGGCCGGGCCCTCGGCCGGGGACGCCACGGGATTCCGGCGCAAGCGGGGGCGGCAAACCCGGTTTGGCCGGCTTTTCCCGTTATTCTCAACGGAAGTCTGAAGGATGCGGCAATCTACGCCCGTAAGTATGGGGTGGAAACCGAGAACAGCTTTTCCGGGTCCTACCTCGCCGGGTACGCGACCGCCGAAGAGGCTGCCTCCATTATTCGGGCCCAGGGGTTCCTGCTGCGAACGTTGAGTTTCCCGCTCTACCCACGGTTGGGGAAGGAGCAGGTAGCAACGATCGAGCGGGTGCTGGCAACGCTTCCCTAAGCTTTACTTCTGTCGGGACCCACGGCTATAGTGCGGAAGATGAGACTGACAATACGTCACGTCCTGGTGATAGCAAACACCGAGAAGCCCCGTGCCGCTACCCTCGCCGAAGAGGTTCGGATCTACCTGGAAAAGCAGGGTATCGATGTGGTGGTCTTTCGCTATTCGGGTAACGCCTCCCAGCCGATTCTGAAGGACTACGACCTTGCAATTTCTCTCGGAGGCGACGGAACTGTCCTCTTTAGCTCCCGGATTCTCTCGTCTCGAAGCATTCCGATTCTCCCGGTAAACCTTGGCGACTTTGGGTTTATTACCGAGGTTACCCAGGATGAGTGGAAGGACGCCTTTGAGCAGTACAGAAGCGGGTTCATCGAGGCCGAACGGCGGCTGTTGGTCTCCGTTACCCACATTCGCGAGGGCCGGGAAATCGGAAAGTACATCGGCTTGAACGACGCGGTCATCTCTTCCGCAGGGATCGCGAAGATAGTCCGTCTTTCGGTCCGTCTGTCGGAGACTTTCGTGGCCCGGTACCGTGCCGATGGTATTATTGTTGCGACGCCAACGGGGTCAACCGCGTACTCCGCCGCCGCCGGGGGCCCCATTCTTCATCCCGCTATGGACGCGATGATCATCAACCCCATTTCGCCCTTTACCCTTTCGCACCGCCCCCTGGTCGTTTCTGCGGAAGAACGAATCGACATCGAGATAGACGAATACCAGCGTACATCACTGGTCTTGACGGTAGACGGGCAGGCTGAGATTCCGGTCCGTCCCCTGGACCGGATTGCGGTTCGAGCGTCGGCGGAGCGGGCGCAGATCTTGCGGTCGCAAAAGCGTACATTCTACGACGTGCTAAGAAGCAAGCTGAATTGGTCCGGAGGTCCCGATGCTTGAGGAGCTGACGGTCCAAAACATCGCGCTGGTCGACCGGCTGTCGATTCGCTTTTCCGATGGTCTCAATATTCTTACCGGTGAGACCGGGGCCGGCAAGTCGGTTCTTGCCGGAGCCCTTGGCCTTCTCCACGGCGCCAAGGCGGAAACGAGCCTCATCCGCTCGGGGACCGACGAAGCCGTCGTGTCCGGCTTTTTTACCGTTCCCGAGAACAGTGAAGCCCATCGCTGGCTGAGAGAAAAGGATATCGAGGTGGAGGAGGGGGGGATCCTGATTCGCCGGACGATCCGACGGACCGGCCGGGGCGCCATCTACATTCAGTCAGCACCCTGTACCAGGTCGCTACTGGAGGAGTTTACGAGCCTGATCCTGGATCTCCACGGTCAGCACGAGCACCAGTCCCTCCTTGTCGAGGCGAACCACCGTCGCCTCTTGGACCGCTTCGGTGGGTACGAGGCCGAAGTAGAGGCCTTTTCCCGGGAGTTCTCCGAGCTTTCGCACCGGAAGAAGCACTACGAAAAGATGGTCTCAAGCGAACGAGAGCGCCTCAGGGAGATGGATCTCCTGCAGTTTGCCGTCGATGAGATAGAGTCGGCGGCTCTCAAGGAAGGGGAAGAGGAGGAGTTGGATCAGGAACGGCGCCTCCTCTCCCAGCACGAAAAGCTCTTTTCCGCCTTGGAGGAGGTGTACAACGCGCTCGCGGAGAACCGAGGCGGCGCCCTTGGGCCCCTTCGGGGGGCCCGCCACAGTCTCGAGAGTGCTACGAGTATCGACCCGAAGCTTGTTCCTCTGGCCCAGCGCCTCGACGAGTCGTTCTTCGAGCTCGACGATGTTGCCCAAGAAATCCGGAGCTACACCGATTCGGTGCAGTTTAGCCCGACTCGCCTCGAGGAGATCGAGGACCGCCTTGCCCTTATTCATCGCCTCGAAAAAAAATATGGAAGCACGATCGGCGAGCTTTTGGCCTACGTCGCAGAGTCGAAGGAACAGCTGTCGAGCTTCGAGACATGGGAAGAGGACAAGGGTAAACTCGAAGCCGAGATTGCCGAGGGGGAGCGCCGGATCCTCGCCAAGGCAAAAAAGATCTCCGAGAAACGTAAAGCCGCCGCCACGAACCTCTCCCGGGAGATAGAGTCCATTCTCCGGCACCTCGGCATGACCAAGACCACCTTTTCGGTCTCGGTAACCACCAAGACCGGTGCCTCCGGAAAGGCCTCCTGTGGCCCCTACGGCACCGACGACGTGGCCTTCCTCATTTCCCCCAACGCCGGGGAGCCGCTGAAATCGCTGACCGCGATAGCCAGCGGGGGAGAGATCTCCCGGGTCATGCTCGCAATCAAAACGGTGTTGGCCCAGAGCGACGACGTCTCGACCCTTCTTTTCGACGAGATCGACGCCGGAATCGGCGGTGAGGTCGCTTTGGCGGTGGGAAAACACCTCCGAGAGCTCTCCCGCTACACGCAGGTACTGTGCATTACCCACCTTGCATCGATAGCGGTTCGCGCCGATAATCACATACGAGTCGAAAAAGCTCTGAAAGGGGACCGGACGGTCACAACGGTGTCTCACATTTCCGGGGATCTTCGCATCGAGGAGATAGCCCGGATGCTCGCCGGGGACAAGAGTGGGACCGCTTCGAGGGTCCACGCCGAGGAACTGCTGGAAAAGTACGGGAACAATGGGGAAGATTAGCACCGAGGCTAAGAAACGCTACTTCGACAAGATAAAAGAATACAAGGCCACCGCCGATCAGATTCTCTCCCGGGAACAGAGCATCGCGAAGTCGATGGCCGGCAACTCGGACAAGGGAGCGTACAAGCGACTGACTCTTGCCGACGAGCGGTCCAATCTGGCCTCCTACTTTCTTCTGATGAATCGTCTCTCCCTTGCGCTCCTCGGCGTCAGGAACGAAGCCTTTCTCAACGACGCCCGAAAGAGCTGCTACCAGTGCATCATCTATCTCGAAGAGGTCGTTACCAACTACATCGACGCCCCTTTTTCCGACTACAGCGACTTCCTCGAGCGGATAGAAGAGGTGGACGACGAAGAGCGATACGAACTGATCCGGAAGGTTGGTTTTACGATTCAGTCCGTCGAGGACGGGTTCGGGGACAACTCGAAGTGGCGCTGGTCCTTCGTAGAGCTCGAGGGACGCTTCGCCACGGTGGTGAAGAACCTCTTGAACCTCAAGACCCTCGTGGCGGGGCTCGATCCGCGAGTGGACGGCTACGAGGCACGCCTCGGCCACCTGGATATGGCCAAGCGCCTTCTTCAGAAGTCCGCCGACCGATACCGGGAGAAATACGAGCTTTCGACGGAGAGAATCGACGATTTTAAGGTGGCCATCGCCTATCTGGCGGCTCTCCGACGTCTCCACATTCTCCTGGGGGAGGCCCAGCAGGCGGAGCTGGTAAAGAAGAAATTCGACGTCTGGAAGCAAAAGATGGAAACCGACGAGCGCAAGGCAGAGGAGCGACGAGGAGCCACCTCGGCATGAGGAAAGAGACAGCTCTCCGGCGGCTCCGGGTCTTCTTCCTGGTGCTCGGCCTGTCGTTACTCTATATCGTCCTTTTTGCCCGGTCGGCCGAAGAGGAGCTCCTTGTCCGGCCTCTCTGGAGCCTCGACGTCGACGGTGCGTCGATCGGCGCCGGAGTAGAGGAGCGAATGCCGTTCCGTCTCGGTTCCCTTATCGGCTACTTCGGGCCCGACGGTCGTTTGGCTTTTCGGGAAGAGGTAATCCACGACGCTGCGCTCTTTGAGGACCGTTTCGTAAACTACTCCAGCGTCTCCGAAACGGCGGTACTTCGAGATTCAGACGGCAGGGTTCTCCTATCGGTCAACGATCCCGGGTACCCCCTCGCTATCGGTGAGCGACTCTACGTTCTCCATCCCGACGGCGCCGGTCTGTCGGAATGGGGGCTCGACGGGGAGTTCCTCTGGTCCCGGAAGCTTCCGTCCCTCATTACCGACGTAGCCGCCGGAGAGTCGATGACGGCGGTCGGATTGGTCAGCGGCGAGATAGTACTTCTCGGCGCCGAGGGGCTGGAAGTGGCTCGGCATCGGACCCTCGGAAGTCGCATACCGGTTGTCTACGGCCTCTCGATAAACGAAGCCACCGGAAGCATCGCCGCGGTAGTCGGCAAGGACCCGCAACGCCTCCTCTTTTTGAATCTCCGGGACGAGCAGCTCTCTCCGGGCATTCAAGGCGATCTCCCCTCCCAGTTCCGACGTCCGGTATTCCTGCGGTTTCTCCCGGAACGCGGACTAGCGGTGGTGGAAACGGAGACGGGTGTAACATTCGTCAATCCCGGTAGCGGTCGGTCCTGGCCCCTGGAGGGTTACGGTACTCTCTCCGGCTTCGCCGCGGCTCCCGGGGAGCCGGCGCTTCTTGCCATGGAGTCGGAAGGGTCCCAAACGATACACGCGGTACTGCCGCCGGGACGCCTCGTCTTTCGTCTCTCCGCAGAGGCAGGTTCGGTAAGCGTCGAAGTTCGGGACTGGGTCTGCTACCTAGGACTCGACGATCGTATTCTGTCGATCGCCCTGGAGCGAGGATGATGCGGATGAGGGTGGGGCGTCTATTTCTCGCTGTGCTTTTGGGGGTCGTCGTTTCCGCAGCACCGTTTGCCTGGGACTGGCCGGTGGAGAGCCCGGTTGTCGCAGTCAGCTTCGCCCAGGTGGTAGCCAACGACTACAGCCGCCGCCTCGAGCTCGGTGCTTCCGGCACCGAGGTGTACGCCGCCCACGACGGAGAGGTCATTTTTCGGAGAGAAGTCGGCCGCTCGTTCCACGCCGTCCCCGGCGTCCTCGGCAATGTCGTCGTCTTAGCTAATGGGCAAGGGTTTCGGAGTGTCTACTCCCACCTCGGAGAGGTTGTCCTCGACGAAGAAAGCGACGAGGTTGCCGAGGGCCAGGCGATTGGCAACCTCGGGGGCTCCGGGTTTTCCTCGGGAGAGTACCTTGGCTTCTACATCGAGGACCGAGAGCTTTCTTCTTTTGTTAACCCCTTGGTGCTACTCCCGGAGCGGGATGACCGACTTCCGCCGGTTATCGGAGATGTTGTCGTCGAGTCCCAAGAGGGGCGGGAAGTCGTAACCCCCGATCTCAGGATAAACCCCGGGCAAGTCTCCTTCTTCGCGACTGTTTACGACCCAAATCCCGACTCGCCGTTCCCGGCGCCGTTGCCGCCCTATTCGGTTCGCGCCTTCGTCGACGGCCGCCAGGTATTCGACCTGGCCCTCGAGAGCATTCAGGTTCGGGAGGGGCGTCTCTTTGCGGGGGGCGACTATCCGCTCCCGTCCCCGCCGCGACAGGGGCAAGAGCTTCCCCTCGGCGAGGCGACTCTCCTTTCCGGCACTTCGGTCATCGAAATCGTCGCCGAGGATTATTCTGGAAATCGCACGGTGCGCTCCGTCGAACTACAGGTCCAGACGGCACCTTGAAGACGTTTTCTAAGTCTCCAAACAGCCGAGAACGTCAGAGCCGGGTAGCCTGTGTGGTCTGTGGTTCCCGGGATCATCGTCTCCACTGGCGCTTCGCCGACCACGTCTACGTCCGGTGTCGTGGGTGCGGACACGTATTCCAACAGCCGATGCCGGTTTCCGAGGACCTGTCACTCCGATACGACGAAGAGTACTTCCAGTACGAGCTTGAGAACGCAGAACCCTTCTTTCAGTTGATGCGATTAGGCCTCGAGGATATCGACTTCTCCTTCGATCCTGGGAGCGCTCCGGCGCCCACAGTTCTCGACATCGGGTGCGCAACGGGTCGGCTTCTCGAGGAGTTCAAGGAAGCGGGTTGGGAGCCGGCAGGAGTCGAGGTCTGTGAACCGGCAGCGGAGTACGCCCGGAAGGAGCGCGGCGTCGATGTTCGCGTCGCCACCCTCGAGGAGACTCGGTTTCCCACGGGCCACTTCGGGGTAGTCCACACCTCCCATGTGATCGAGCACATAGCCGACGCCCGAGGGTTCGTCGAAGAGATTTATCGCGTTGTGGCCCCCGGAGGACGGCTGGTCATCGTTACTCCGGACCGGAGCGGTTTCCAGGCACGTCTATTCGGAAGCCGGTGGCGAAGCGTCATCCCGGATCACGTCCACCTCTTTACTTCGAAAGGACTTCGGCGACTCCTCGAGGATGTCGGGTTCGAGGTCGTCCGGAAGGTAAGCTGGGGTGGGCTTGCCCGAGGTGCCGCCCCGGACTGGATAAAGCGTCCCGTCGACCGCCTTGCAAAGTGGGCCAACGTCGGCGATGTTATGCTCCTCTCGGCGCTTCGTCCCGAGGAGGACGCGAAGGTCGCTGAGGGCTCGAAGGCCGGTTATTGACAGTTGGATCGGCCCCCGCCTAGGATAGACCATGGCAGAAATTGGAGGCACTAATGAACCGCGAACGCCTGGAGGAGCTCAGCTTTGAAACACTCGTTCGCGTAGCCAACCAGTACGATATAGAGGTTGACCCGTCTCTCTCGCGGCTCGAGCTTATCGAGCAGGTCGTCGAGGTAATAGTCGAGAGCCAGACGGAACGCGAAGCGTCTGACAACGATCAGACAAAGATTGAGCGGCACAAATACCGGATAATCGATTCGGAGGAGCTCTATTACGACCCGGACGACACCTACGTCCTCCCGAAGAGTTACAACACCACCCGGGTAGTGCTGATGCTTCGGGATCCCGCCTGGGCCTTCGCCTACTGGGAGCTCTCGGATGCCCTTGTCCAGGATCTGGAGACCCGAGACCGATTCGCGGGTCTCGTGTTGCGGGTCTCGCAGCTAGATACCGAGGGAACCGTTGTCGATTCCTTCGATATCCCGGTGCAACTTTCGGATCTTCAGTGGTACATACATCTTTCAGAACGAAACACCCGCTACCGGGCGAACCTGGTAAGCCGGGTCAACGGTACCGAGGAGCTACACGCGACGTCGGGGACGATAACGGTGCCCCCGGGAACCGTGGTCGACGTTGGAGGAGAGACCTCCTCCGATCGTGCCGACCAGATGCTGGCGTATTCGGGGCTGGACAGGCTCGGAGTCTCGACCTTCGGCAAGCGGATTCCGCAGCGAATCATATCCCTGATCGACGAAAAGCTCCTCGGCGCCTGACGGTACACTTATGCCAAATGCGACACTGCTCCCTATATTGCAGGCCCACCTTCCCTTCGTAAGGCATCCGGAGCATCCCCGATTCCTCGAAGAGGACTGGCTCTTCGAGGCGATTTCGGAGACCTACCTACCGCTTCTCCGGGTGTTCGACCGTTTAAGAGAAGACGCTGTTCCCTTTAGGCTGGCACTATCCATCTCTCCCTCCCTTGCTTCGATGCTCCAGGATCCTCTCCTTCAGGGCCGTTACGTGGCGCATCTCGAGCGCCTTATCGAGCTGTCCGAGCGTGAGCTGGAGCGAACCGCCGGCAACCCGCCCTTCCACCGGGTGGCCCAGATGTATCACGATCTGTTCCGGCAGAACCGTGCCGACTTCAGCGACCGCTACAACGGAAATATCCTCCGGGGGCTGGACTACTACTGGAAAAAGGGATACCTGGAGCTCCTTACCTCGGCGGCGACGCATCCCTTTTTGCCGCACTACCAGCACTACCCCGAAGCCGTTAAGGCTCAGATTGCGATCGCCGAGCACTTTCATTCGACGACCTTTGGGAAGTCACCCCGGGGCTTCTGGCTCCCGGAGTGCGGATACTATCCCGGGGTGGAGGACCTTCTCAAAGAATACGGTTTCGACTATTTTGTCGCCGCGAGCCACGGAGTGCTTTTCTCCCAGGACCGACCGCAGAACGGGGTGTATCGGCCTCTTTCCTGCCCGAACGGGGTCTCGGTTTTCGGACGGGATGTCTACTCGGCGCACCAGGTCTGGTCTTCGGAAGACGGCTACCCCGGGGACCCGGTCTACCGCGATTTCTACCGGGATATCGGCTTCGATCTTCCCCTCGACTATGTGGGTCCCTATATCCACCAGGACAATCTTCGCGCCTTTACGGGACTCAAGTACTACGCGATTACAGGGCCGACGGACCAGAAGCAGCCCTACGATCCGGAACGAGCGGCGGAAACCGTGGAGCAGCACGCCGATAACTTCGTCTACAACATCGAGCGCCTGATCGATCGGGTGTCTCCCCTCGTCGAGGGAGCTCCAGTGGTTACCGCACCCTTCGACGCCGAGCTTTTCGGGCACTGGTGGTTCGAAGGACCGGCGTGGCTCGAGGCGGTTATCCGGCGCCTCGCCCGGGACGACTCTGTTGCGACCCTCTCGACCCCGAAGGAGGTGCTCAAGGCGACTCCACCGACCCAAACTATCCAGCCGGCGTACTCGTCCTGGGGAACCAAAGGCTACTCGGAAGTTTGGCTCGACGGCTCTAACGATTGGATCTACCGGCATACGCACCACGCCACCGAGAGAATGATCGAGCTGACCGAGCGCTTCCCGGACGAGAGTGGCCTAAAGGAGCGTGCCTTGGCTCAGGCCGCCCGGGAGACTCTCTTGGCTCAGGCGTCGGATTGGCCCTTCATGATCCGTTCCGGAACGACGGTGGCCTACGCCGTCCGCCGCATCAAAGAGCACGTCCTCAACGTCGAGGCGATCTACGACTCGCTGTGTAGGGGAACCATCAGCACCGAATGGTTGACGAAGCTCGAGAAGCGGCACAATCTCTTCCCCCACCTAAACTACCGCATTTTCTCTGCGAAACCCCCGAGAAAACGCACCCCGGCCTTCCTGGACTAAAGAACTACACAAAGATTTACCTATAACTCGAATCTTTCTCGTTTCCTGAAACTTATTCTGTCGACTATGTTGACAGCGGTTCGTGGCGTCGTAGAATGAAGTACAAGTGGAAAAAAGTGGGAGAAGTTAGGCGAAAGTGGAAGAAAAGGGATGATTACCGGCGAATTCCACAACTCTCTCGACGAGAAGGGGAGGTTGCTTATTCCTGCCCGGATCCGCGGAGGGATTACTGGGAATGTCCTGGTGGTCACTCGGGGGATCGATCGCTGTCTCTGGCTCTTTCCACCGGAGGAATGGCGAAGCGTTTCCGACAGCCTGATGGGAGCCGCCTCGCCCTTTACCAAACGTGCCCGGCTCCTACAGCGGCGGATTATTGCGCCGGCCCAGGAGCTGGAGTTGGACAAGGCGGGGCGAATAAACCTGCCCCCGGCCCTCGCAGAGTCGGCAGGACTCCGGCGGGAGTGCGTTATTCTAGGAATCAAGCGCTATATCGAGATATGGGATATCGAAGAATACGATCGGTATCTTGCGGACAGTGAGGATGAGTTTCAGGAAGCTGCTGAGGAACTGGGAGGACTCATCTCGTTTTAGGGGGCGTCTGAATGGCGATGGAACCAATCCATCAGTCTGTGCTGCCGGAAGCCGTGCTGGAGCTCTTGGCTCCTACGGATCCAACCGGAGTCATTGTAGACGCCACCCTTGGCGAGGGGGGTCATGCGAAGCTCTTTCTGGAACGATTTCCCCGCATTCGTCTCGTCGCGCTTGACGCGGACCCGGTGATGCTTCGGCGAGCCCGAGAACGGCTCGCCGACTTCGCCGATCGTGTCGAATTTAGGACCGTATGGTTCGACGACTATTTCGCGGGAGGGGTTGGGGCCGAAGTGGCGCATAGGGTTTTGTTGGATCTAGGGGTTTCGATGTTCCACTTTCGCGGTGCGAGCCGCGGCTTTTCCCTTACCGAAGAAGGGGCGCTGGATATGCGTCTGAACCCGGAGGAGCCCGTCTCGGCGAGAGACATCGTCAATCAAACCCCGGAAAGCGAGCTCGCGGACCTTATCTACGCCTACGGAGAGGAGCGCTTAAGCCGCCGAATTGCGAAGGCGATCGTCCGGGCCCGCCGGGAAGCTCCTATAGAAGAGAGCGCAGCCCTGGCGGAGATAGTTCGGCGAGCGGTTCCCAAAGAACAGCGATATCGGCGAATTCATCCTGCTACTCGGACCTTTCAGGCGCTGCGGATCGCCGTCAACGACGAGCTCGGTAGGCTCCGGCGCGGTCTCGAAGCCGCCACCGGGGCCCTTCCTCCGGGTGGACGAATAGGTGTTATCTCCTTTCATTCTCTGGAAGACCGAATAGTAAAACGATTCTTCCTCGACAAAGAGCGCCCGGACCGAGCGGAGCCCCAGGCTCCCGTCGACCCTACTGCGGCTGCTTTTCGTCGGGTAAACCGTAAGCCGTTGGTTCCCACCGAAGAGGAGGTTGGGCAGAACCCGGCGGCCCGGAGCGCAAAGTTTCGGGTTCTCGAAAGGGTGGCGTCGTGAGGAATGCACCGAGAGGAACAAACGGTTTTAGGCTGATTCTTGTGACCGTCTTGATTCTTCTGCCCGTGTTGCTCTTTGCCAACGTGTGGCAAGGGTACCGCTTCGTCCAGCTTTCTCGAGACGTGGCTCGCCTGGAGTTGCAGCAGCGCCGCTCCATCGAAGAGAACAAGCGGCTCATAGCCACTATCGCCGTCCTTAGATCGCCGGAGCGTATCCGCGAGGTCGCGGAGGAGTATTTGGAGGCCGAGCCTCTCGAGGCCGGGCAATCCATACGAATTCAGATCGTGAGCGACGTCGAATGAACAGCCTCCTTGTGTCGGACGAAATCCTGGCCGCGATTACGCCGGAGATACACGGGAGCCTGCCGGCGCAGTTCTCCGGCGTTGGTGTCGACTCCAGGACAGCAGAGGCCGGCAGTCTCTTCGTTGCCCTCCAGGGGGAAAACACCGACGGACACCTCTACGTAGACGACGCCTTTGGCCGCGGCGCCGCCGGGGCCCTGGTAAGCCGGGAGGGCTCTTTGGGAGTCGGCCTCGCCGCCGGAAAGTGCCTCCTTGTGGTCGAGAGCTCAGACGAAGCCCTTACGACCCTCGGGCGTCGGGCTATAGAGAACCAGAGCGCCATGACCCGGGTCGGGATTACCGGTAGTAACGGCAAGACGACGACCAAGGAGCTGGTCGGTGGCATCCTCGGCCTCGCCGGGACAACGTTTTTGACACCGGGTAACTACAACTCCACCATCGGCATTCCGCTGGCTGTAATGCCCCTGAACCGCAGCTACCGCTACGGCGTCTTTGAGATGGCGATGAACCGCCGGGGAGAGATGGCGCGATTGGCGGAGATGGTTGCCCCGGACTGGGCGCTCATTACCAATATCGGGACCGCGCACATCGGTCTTCTCGGATCCCAGCGCGGGATCGCCGAGGAGAAGGCCCAGGTGGCGGGGCGTTTCGACGGGTCCCAGACCTGTCTTATTCCCGGGGCCGATGGCTACGCCGACTTTCTCGCTCAGCGGGTAAAGGGTCGGGTCGTCTACTACGGTAAGGGTTTTACTCCGGATCTGGAATCGGTCGATCTCCAGGGACTGAGGGGCTCCGTCGTGAAGTGGCGTGGTCGTTCAGTTCATCTGCGGCTTCCGGGGCGCCACAACGTGCACAACGCCCTCGGCGCCCTCACCCTGGCCGTGGAGATGGGAATCGAGCCCGGGGTCGTTGTAGACGGACTCGAGTCCGTCCGGCCGCTCTTCGGAAGAGGCGAGCTAATCGACGGGCCGGTCACCATCTTTCAGGATTGCTACAACGCCAACCCCGAGTCGGTTGGCGCCGCCCTGGAGCTGGTCTCCGACAGCGGCTGGAAAGGACGGGTGATTCTTGTCCTCGGCCCGATGAAGGAGCTCGGTGAAATGTCGGTCGGAGGGCACGCCGGGGTCGTTCAGGCCGCCCTCTCCTTTGGTCCCGCGGCCCTCGTTCTCTACGGCGAGGAGTTTGCCGACGCCTACGGGGTAATCTGTCGCGACGCTGAGATTCCGGACTGCTTTTGGACCGACAGCTTCGACGAGCTTGCGGCTCGAGTCGAGAGCTTGGTTCGCCCCGGGGACCTGGTCGTAATTAAGGGTAGCCGGGCCGCCGCCCTGGAGCGGATCGGCGAGATCCTGCGAAAGGTGGACGCTTAGATGTTTCGAGAGTTTCTCTATCCTCTGGTTCGCTATTTCACTCCCTTTAACGTCTTTCAATACATCACCTTTCGTGCCGCCTACGCCGCGGTTACTTCGCTCCTTATCTGTTTTATTCTCGGGCCGTCGGTTATCAGCTTTCTCCGGCGGAAAGAGGCCGGGGAGTCGATTCGTCCCGATGGGCCGCAGTCGCATCAAGCCAAATCCGGTACTCCGACCATGGGCGGTATCATGATCAATACCGCGATCCTCTTCTCGGTGCTCTTATGGATGGATTTCGATAGCGTCTACACCTGGCTGGGGGTTATCGCCGTCGTCGGTTTCGGTTCCATCGGTTTCGTAGACGACTACTTAAAGACCTACCGAAGAGGCTCCGCCGGTCTCCGAGGGTGGGTGAAGCTCGGCGGACAGCTGGTTGTCTCCCTCCTTATCACCTTGATTCTCTATTTTCACGGTGGCGACGCCGCATCGCTTCTCTTCGTCCCCTTTATCAAGCAACCGCTTTTGGATCTCTCCTGGGCGTACATCCCCTTCGGAGTGCTCCTTCTTGTCGGGACGACGAACGCGGTCAACCTGACCGACGGTCTAGACGGTCTGGCATCCGGGCTGGTCATTATGGTGGCCCTGGCGTTTACGGCGCTGGCCTACCTCGCAGGCCGGGTGGACTTCGCCGAATACCTCCAGATTCCCTTTATCCCTGGCGCCGGTGAGCTGGCGGTTCTGTGCCTTGCGGTCGCCGGGGCCTGCGTCGGGTTTTTGTGGTTCAACGCCCATCCCGCCGAAATAATGATGGGCGATACCGGAAGCCTCGCCCTCGGCGGCGTAATCGGCATCGTTGCGATGCTGATAAAGAAGGAGATTCTTCTGATCGTGATAGGCGGAGTCTTTGTAATCGAGGCCGCTTCGGTAATCATCCAAGTGGTCTCCTTTAAGCTCCGGAAAAAGCGGGTCTTCCTCATGGCCCCATTGCACCATCATTTCGAGCTCAAGGGATGGCCCGAGTCCAAGGTCGTGTTACGGCTCTGGATTCTCGGCGGCCTGTTTACCATTCTCAGTCTGTCTACGTTGAAGATACGGTGATGAGTAGTTTTGCCATAGAGCGTGTAGAAAAGAACTCCCTCGATCTCGGGTTGGTCGTCGCACTTCTGCTTCTAGTGGGCGTCGGCGTCTCTATTCTCTTTTCCTCATCCTTCTACCGGGCGGGATTTCTCTTCTCAGATCCCCTCTACTTTCTTAGGCGACAGCTGCTCTGGGTCGCCCTTGGTGGAGGAGTGGCCGCTGTGCTTGCCCATATCTCTCTTGCCGTCGTCCGGCGCCTTATTCCGATGATGCTCCTGGTGACCGCGGGGCTCATGATGCTGACCTTCGTTCCGGGCGTTGGCTCCATGTTTCTCGGCGCTCGGCGGTGGATCATCCTCTTTGGCTATTCGTTTCAACCCTCGGAGCTGGCCAAGGCGGTTACGCTGGTCTATCTCGCCTACATTCTGAGCAGGAAGCACGAGCAACTCGACGACGCGGTCAACGCCCTCTTGCCCCCGGTAATCGTCGTCGCCATTTTCGCGACGCTCATCTATCTTCAGAACGACTTCTCTACCGCGTTCTTCCTTATCTTCGTTTCTCTCGCCATGCTCTTCGTCGCCGGCGTATCGCTCCGATACTTTGTCGCCCTGGGGGTGATGACGGCTCCTCTGTCGGTCATTCTGCTCCTGACTCGGGAGCATCGGGTCAACCGGATTCTGGCGTTCCTGGACCCCGCTCGGGACCCAGCAGGTACCGGCTACCAGGTCTTGGCGTCTCGCACGGCGCTCGCGCAGGGAGGACTCTGGGGGGCCGGTATCGGGCAAGGCGCGCAAAAGTTCGGCGCCCTTCCGGAAGCGCACTCGGACTTCGTGTTTGCTATTCTTGCCGAAGAGTTGGGCTTTATCGGAGTCTTCTCGGTGGTGCTTCTCTTCGGTTTCTTCGCATACCGGGGCTTCCGAATAGCCTACCTGGCCAAGGACCGCTTCGTCTCCCTTCTGGCCTTCGGGATTACCGCGAGCATCACCTTTCAAGCGCTGCTCAACATGGCAGTCGTCAGCGGCTTGGTTCCAGCCACCGGGGTCCCCTTGCCCTTCTTCGCCTCCGGGGGCTCGAGCATGTTTGTCTCTTTGGCCATGTGCGGCCTCTTGGTGAACCTGTCGCGCCGTCTCGAATACTCTGAGGAGCCTACCAATGGCTGATGCGATTCTTTCCCGCCGCGAAGGCGCCACTAAGAGGCCTGGAGCCTCCCGAAACAGGGCTACCAAAACCCACACGTTTCTCTTCGGGTTGGTAATCTTGCTTCTGGTCGTTCTCGCCGGAGAGCTCCTCTACCACTTTGTGCTGGTTCCCCATTTTCGGATTTCCAGGATTGTCGTCGAGAGCGACTCTCGGGTATCCGAGGATGTACTGCGCAACCTTGCCGGCGTCACGCCGGAGGCCAGCCTTCTGACCGTTAATCCGTCTGTTACCGCCGGCCGGATTACCGCGCACCCCTCGGTCAGGGAGGTTAGCGTCTCCCGGAGCTTTCCGGAAACGCTGATACTTCGTGTTGAAACCAGGAAGCCGGTCGCCGTCATTCTTGCCGAAGTGGACGGTGCTCAGCAGGCGGTTCTGATCGACGACGACGGAGTTCTCTTCGAGCGCGGCGCGCTGACTGCCGAAAAGGCCGCCGACTTGCGGCTTCCGGCGCTCTCGGGCCTCCAGTTGGAGGGATTCACCCCCGGAATGAAACTGCCGATTCGCCTGCTAGGACTGGTGACCCGCCTAAAACAGATGCAGGTCGAGGCGCCTGCGCTCTTTCGGCAACTCTCCGAGATCCGCGTAGTCCCCCGGGGGAGTCACGAGTTCGAGGTGCTTCTCTACCCGATGAGCTATCCGGTCGCCGTGCGGGTGGACAGCGAGTTTACCATAGAGCAATGCACCTACGCGTTGGTGGTTCTCGACGCACTTCGGCAGGACGGTCGGCTGAACCAGCTGGTCGAAGTCGACGCTCGAGGCCAGGATATGGTCCTTCGAGTTCGGGAGGAATCCAGTGGCTGACGACATAGTAGTTGGGCTCGACATCGGGACGACGAAGGTCTCCGCCTGCATTGCCGAGTACGACGAGAACGACCGTCTCCAGATCGTCGGTCTCGGAACCGCGCCGTCGGAGGGGCTCCGCCGTGGCGTGGTTATCAACATCGAGAGCACGCTCCGGGCGGTCCTCGCGGCGGTAGAGAATGCTGAGCAGATGGCCGGGCGAGAGGTGGAGACGGTCATCACCGGTATCGCGGGAGGACATATCGAGAGTTTGAACTCTCGGGGTGTTGTCGCGGTAACCGGCAAGGAGCGAGAGGTCAGTCAGCGTGACGTCGATCGAGTCATCGAGGCCGCCAAGGCGGTCGTTATCCCGATGGACCGGGAGGTTCTTCACGTCATTCCCCAGGAGTTCGTTGTCGACGACCAGGGGGGCGTAAAGAACCCTGTCGATATGATGGGTGTCCGTCTTGAAGCGGAGGTCCACATCATTACCGGCTCCGTCACCGCTGCCCAGAACCTCGTCAAGTGCGTAAACCGGGCGGGCCTCCGGGTCGACAATCTGGTTCTCGACTCCCTCGCGGCGTCGAAGGCCATCTTGACGAAGGACGAGCAGGAGCTCGGTGTCCTCCTTTTGGACCTCGGCGGCGGGACGACCAATCTGGTCGTCCATGCGGAGGGAGCGCCGTACTACACCGCGGTGCTGCCCATAGGAGGCGCCCAGGTGACGAGCGACATATCTATTATGCTCAAGACGCCGATGGAGTCGGCGGAGCGCCTAAAACGGGAAGCCGGGTGCTGTTTCGCGCCCATCGTCGACGAGGACGAGCCGGTCATTATTCCCGGCGTCGGAGGGCGGCCGCCGTTGTCGATTCAGCGCCGAAAGCTCGCCGAGATAGTGCAGCCCCGGATGGCAGAGACCCTGGTGATGGCGAGGGACCGGGTTGCGAAGGCGGGGTTCCTAAACCGCCTCGGCGGCGGCGTCGTCGTTACCGGCGGCGGTGCCCTAATGCCGGGGGTCGTCGAGCTTACCCAAGAGATCTTCAAGACGGCGGCGCGGGTCGGAAGGCCCGGGAATCTCGGGGGGGTCGCGAACCAGTATCAACGGCCGGAGTACTCCACGGTGGTCGGCCTCGTTCTCTTCGGGGACCAGCTTTACGGCGGCCCTGAAGGAGACCGGGTCCCCGGAGAGAGGGGGCCAGGTGTATGGGGGGAGTTTACCTCATGGCTGAGAAACTTTTTTGAATAGAACCTAGTTTGGCAATCTTCTGGGAGGGGATATGCAGTTTCAAGTATTTGACGATGGACCTACCTTGGGCGAGGCTTTTGGGACTCCGACTGTGATTAAGGTTATCGGTGTCGGCGGAGGCGGGAGCAACGCCGTAAACCGCATGATTGCCGCGGGACTCTCGAACGTGGAGTTTGTTGCGGTAAACACCGACCTCCAGGCGCTTCAGCTCTCGAATGCGGAGACGCGTTTGCCCCTCGGGTCGAAGCTGACCGGTGGGCTTGGGGCCGGGGGTGTTCCCGACGTCGGGGAGAAGGCAGCCCTGGAAGACAAGGAAGAGATCCAAAACGTCGTCCGCGGTGCAGACATGGTCTTTATTACCGCCGGAATGGGCGGAGGGACCGGGACCGGCGCCGCGCCGATCATCGCCCAAATTGCCCGGGAGATGAACATCCTGACCGTCGCGGTGGTGACCAAGCCCTTCGACTTCGAAGGGAGGCGAAAGCACACCCTTGCGGCGGAGGGTACCCAGCGTCTCCGCGAAGAGGTCGATACCCTCATCACCATTCCCAACCAGCACCTCCTAAGAATTGTGGAGCGCCGGACCCCGATCAAGGAAGCGTTCCTCTTGGCGGACGACGTGCTTCGCCAAGGCGTCCAGGGTATCTCCGATCTGATAACCAAGCCGGGGGAGATCAACATCGACTTCGCCGACGTCAAGACGATTATGAACGGCCGGGGCGACGCCTTGATGGGTGTCGGTGTGGGGAACGGCGACAACCGTGCCGTCGACGCGGCGACCAACGCCATCAACAATCCACTTCTCGAGGACGCCAGAATCGAAGGCGCAAAAGGCATCTTGGTGAACGTCTCCGGAGGAGCCGATTTCAGCCTGACGGAGTACGAGGAGGTCCTCAACATTATTACGGCAAATGCGGACAAGGACGCCCTGATTATCGCCGGGAGCGCCTTGGACGAGCTGATGGAGGACGAAGTCAAGGTTACCGTCATCGCGACTGGTTTCGAGCAGGCGCCGCCGGAAGAGTTGCCGGAGAAGGCCCGTTCGACGGCGGAAGAGTACATCTCTCTCGACCAATGGGTCGAGATGACCAGCGGCAAGAAGCGGCACAGCGAGGACGAGCTCTTCTCACCCTCCGGAGAGGGGAATGATCAACTCGGTATTCCGGCGGTCCTTCGGTACAGACAGGCCTCCGGCGGGAGCAACGGGGCTTAAAGGAACACCTCGGTGAAGAACACAAGCCGGACCGACCAAAACACCATCGATGCCTTCCAGGGCTACCTCGTCTCCGAGCTCCGCCTGTCGCCCCGGTCCGTGGAGACCTACGTTCGAGAGGTAAAGCTCTTTCTCGAACACCTTCGACAGAGGGATCTATCCATCCTCGATATCGATTCCCGAGAGATTTCCCACTACCTCATCTCCCGAACTGAGGGAGATGATGGAGTCGGTCAAAGAACCTTGGCACGAATTCTCTCCTCCTTGCGCTCGCTCTTTCGCTACTTGATGTTGGAAGGACGGCGGCCGGATAACCCGGCGGTGCTTCTCGATATGCCTCGGGCGGAACACCGGGTTCCCGAAGTGCTCGGGGTCGAAGATATAGACCGGCTTCTCGACGCCATAGACATTTCGAAGGCTGTTGGCTTACGGGACCGGGCCCTTTTCGAGTTGATCTATTCTTGTGGCCTCCGGGTTTCCGAGGCGGCGGAGATTACCCTATCGCAGATGGACGTCGACGAGGGGCTCATTCGGATCCGGGGGAAGGGTAACAAGGAGCGGATCGTTCCCGTCGGTGAGCACGCAGTTGAGTGGTTGACCCGCTACTTGACCTACGGGCGTCCGGAGCTGGCGTCGAAGAAGGAGCGAACCGACCACGTCTTTCTTAATAATCGGGGGCAGGTTCTGTCGCGGAAGGGGGCGTGGAAGCGGTTTCGGGAGCTCTGCGACACGATCGGCGTAGAGGCAAAGGTGCACACGCTGCGTCACTCCTACGCGACCCATCTTCTCGCCGGTGGCGCGGATCTCCGGGCTGTTCAGGAGCTTCTCGGGCATTCGGACATCGCGACTACCCAAATTTACACGCATCTCGATCGGGAGGATCTCAAAGAGTACCATGAGCAGTACCACCCTCGTGGCTAGAGCCGGAAGCTGGATTCTCATGACCTCCCTTCTCGCCGGGTGTGGCCTCGGGCAAGATGACTCTTTGGAGGATGTACTCTCCCTCGAGCCACCCTCGATCCAAGGGGAAGGCCCGACGGACGAGCGCATCGAAGAGATCGAAGCGGCGATCGAGCGTTTTCGCGACATTGTCGACGCAAAAGTCGAAGCGTCACGAAATCTAGGCGTGTACTATAAGATGCTGGCGTCGGAATACATAAAACGCCAAATGTTTGGCTTGGCCGTCGACGCATTGGATGAGGCTATCGCGATTCAACCGGAGAATCCATCGCTCTTCTACAACGCCGGCGTCTCTGCGGCTCGCTTCGCGAAGTCTCAGGGTACGGAGGCGGAGACTCTGGGCTGGCTTACCAGGGCCGAAGCGTATTATCGCCGCTGCATAGAGCTCGATAGGCGCCACGGCGACGCCTACTACGGTCTCGCGGTGCTCTACGAGTTCGAATTAAACAGGTCGGCGGAGGCCCGTGCCCTCCTCGAGGAGCTTGTCGCTTTTGAGCCGGACAACTATTCGGCTCTCGGGCTCTTGGCACGGATCTACGTCGCCGAAGGAAGGGTGCCTGACGCCTTGAATATCTACGAAGACATAGTCGCCAATTCCAAAGACCCGGAGCTCCGGAGACAGGCAGCGGAGAACCGTCGACGACTCTTGGGAGAGGTTCCATGAATCGACTCTTGGCCCTCCTGGTGGACCGAATGAGCTTCCTCAAGCCGTTCGAGAAGCGGCGTGTTTTTGCTGCCCTGAGCTCTCCTCGGGATCTCGAATCGCTGTCGATGGACGACCTCTCGATTATTGTTGGGCGCCCCCTCTCTCGACGAGAATGGTACATTCCCCTCGAACTCCGCAACGCCGAGATCGGCGCCCGGTGGATTGAGCGGCATAAGGTGCTTCTCCTTGCCGCTCCGTCGGCCACGCAGGCCACCGACGTCCAGACTAACTACCCAGAGCTTCTCGGAGAGATCTACGACCCACCCTTCCTCCTCTACATCCGGGGAGAAGCCCAGGCCCTCGCCGAATGCGAGATTGCCGTCGTCGGTACCCGGCGACCCGCCCCGGTCGCCGGAGAAGCCGCCTACGGCTTCGGAGCCGAGGCCGCAGAAGCCGGCAGCTGCCTGGTTTCCGGGTTGGCAAGGGGCATCGACTCGATGGTCCATCGAGGAGCTGTGTCGGCAGGCGGCCGGGGGGTCGCGGTCCTCGGAAGCGGTATCGACTCGATCTACCCCCGGGAAAACCGGAATCTCGCCCTCTCGCTGCTGGACCGGGGCGGGGCGATCGTAAGCGAATACCCGCCGGGGGTTCCCCCGTTAAAGTACCACTTCCCGGCGCGTAACCGGATTATCAGCGGATTGGTTCGGGGCGTCCTCCTTGTCCAGGCGCCGGAGCGATCCGGGGCGTTGATTACGGTGGACCACGCCCTCGAGCAGGGGCGGGACGTCTTTGTCCACCGCGACGGAATCGGCGTCGGCGGCCTCG
>CAZLDK010000020.1:0-10693 GCA_964558285.1 uncultured Spirochaetaceae bacterium
GGTGTTCAAAGTACTAACCTGAGCCTCGGCGGTGGGGGGAGCCTCCAATGGAACTCCTACCTGAATAACAACATGACCCTCGGGGGAGAGCTAGGAGGCACCTTTCTCTTTACCCCGAACCAGCGGACCCTCTTTATGGTTCCCCTGACGGTGCGATACGCCTACATTATGCGGGCCTACCCCTTCGAGTTTCCGGTTTACATCGGGGCCGGGGTCAACATGAGCCGCTTGGAAGGAGACACCAAGTTCGACCCGATCATAAAGCCGGGGGCCTCCTTCTTCTGGAATTACAACGCCCAGTGGGCCTTTGGCATAAACGCGGTCTACTGGATGGTCTTTCAATACTACCGGGGCGACGAACCCCCTCGCGAGGATTCACGTATTGGCAATTTTCTCGAGACAACCCTCTCGGCAATCTATCGTTTCTAAACTCTCTCTGATTGCGGCCCTGGCTCTCTTGGCCGGGTGCGTCGACTACCAGGAAGGTCTCTTCGCGAGCATCGAGCGGGAGGAGCGGATTCCCGAATCCAACCTCCCGAAAGAATCCTCGGTCTTTGGCATGGTGCGGGCCAACGGAAAGTACTACGCAAGCCTCGGCAAGCTCTACGAGCGCAACGTCGGCGGCGGCGACTGGGACAGCATCGGCCCCCCTCCGGGGTTCAGCGATTCGTTGGCGATCGACATAGTTGACGTCGGAGGCACCATCTACGTCGCCTACAACGACTACGAGTTGGACGGTTCCGGGGTCTTTATTCTGGACACGACTACCGATACCTGGGGCTCGGGGAACCTTTACGATGGCGGGAAGCAGATAACGGATTTGTTTTCCGTTAACGGAGAGATCTTCGCGGCGGTGGGAGATCCCTCCGATTCCGGCGGCACGTATGATTTGCTCCACCATACCGTGGGAACGTCTTGGACGACCGAGATAACTGCCGGGCCTCGGATAATCGCCGGAACCCACTTATCGAATGCAATACACGGTCCGTCGAACTACGTCTTTCTCTCCCGTACGAGGGTGCATACCGGGGCGCTGGGCGCTTTAGGGACAGCCCAACTTCCCTCTGTGGCCTTCGATGGCATATTCCAAGACAACGAAGACTTCGGCGGCATTCTACACGTGTCCGGCCCCGACGACCTCTATATCTCATCCCGAAAGGGCCACATCTACTACTCCGACGGCACCACCTGGACCAAGTCCTCCACCGATAGCGAGCGCCCCTACACCGGCATGGCCTTTTTCCCGCAGTTAGACGGCGGTACCGGCGGGGTCGTCGTCGGCATCCAGGACCTCCAGACTACGACCGACCCAACGGAGGAAGGGGGCTACTACGAGCTTCCCGGGGGCGGTGTCGGTTCCATAGTGACGCCGGAAGGGAACGGCTACGCCACCACCGATATGTCCGAGACCACCGTTATCGACTTCTTTGTCGACACCGGAGAAACCCCCAACGCACTCTTCGTGCTGACCCAGGGCCAGGGGCTCTGGCGGGGGGAGTACGGAAACTCTTCCGGGGCACTGTTTTCGGACCCCCAGTGGACCCACGAATAGCCGTCTAACAGAAGCAACAGAAGATCAGGGATAGTACTCGTCGGCTCCGACGTCGGGGCGGCCTTCGTAGGCTTGTCGGAAAGAGCCGTCCGGGGGAACCGGCGCCGGGCGGCGCTGCCCTTCGATATCGAAGAGCACCTCTTCGGCCCCCGGCAGCTCGACCGCCCGGTCGATGGCCGGGGAAGTTGCCGAGAGTCGATATGGGACACCGTCCCGGCCGATCGAATCACCGACAGACATCGTTCCGTTCTCCCCGGCGACCACTCCCGTCACCCTGCCGCCTTCTAGGAGCGAAAGCGAAGACACCTCCCGGTCATCGGTAGCAAGGATGGTTCCCCACCCGGCGAATAGGTTACCCCTAACCTCGAGTTGGTGGCGATCGGAGACCACCAAGCCCGTACCGGCGCCCGCGGCGCCTTGGACCGCAAGATTGTTTCCGAAGAGTGTCTCCCCCTGTCCTCGAATATTCAGCAGTTGGATAAAGGGTGACGCCCGGTAGCCTAGGAAGGTGTTGTGGATCCATTGGCTCGGAGAGTCCACCAGGGACCCGGCGATGTACTCCCCCACCTGTCCCGCCTGAAACACGTTGTTTACAAAAATTCCTTCGATGCCTCGGGCTTGTATGCCGTAAGTGAAGTCGTTTAGCGAGGTGCCGACGAAACGACTTCCCCGAACGTCCACCTGCCCCCCGCTCGCGACAATGCCTACGGCTCCTTGGTTGCCACTGAGCTCCAAGACAGAACCGACGACCGCAAGGGTCCCGTCCCTCGACACCAGAAGGTTAGCGACCCGGGTCTGGTGGTCGGCCTGCAAAACGGAGTCTTCGACCAGAACCCCGCCGTCTCGAGCGGTGACCGCCTGGGCGTTGCCCCGGGTTGCTCCCACCCGAAAGGTGCTCTGCAGAATCTCGAGACTACTATTGGCAGCGGAAATGGCCGTCGCCCGGGAGATGCCGTAAGCTTCGATTCGACTCCGATCCAGGGTAAGAGAGGCGGAGGATTGCAGGTCGAGGGCCACCGATCGGTCGCTTCCGAAAGACCCGGCCCGGAGTACCGACGACTCGATCGTGGCGGCGGTGCCCCGAAGGACTACCGCTTCCGACGTGGTTCCACTCTGCTCCAGAGTGACCCGGCGGAGGCTCAAGCTCCCCTCTCTCGCGTCGATGGCGTGTCCTCCGGAGTTCGACAAGGACACGGAATCCAGACTCGTCACAACATCGTCGACCAAGAGGAGGGAACCTTCGAAGGACGGTGAGGATGCGAGCGCCAATCGGCTCATCGTCACCGAGCCGCGGTAGCTCGTAATGAGCGCATCGCCGGAAAAATTGTCCGCCGGCACTATTACCGTCTCGCCCGAGGCGCTCGGACGCCAGCTCTCCGGGTCGAAGCCTCCTTGAATCGCCAGAGCCTCCTCGGACCGCAGGGGCTGCGATATCTCGTAGACACCGGCCCCCAGGAAAATAGTTTCCCGGTTGCTCTCCCGAGCACGTTCGAGCGCCCGGCCGAGGGTCTGGAAGGGCGACTCCCGGGTACCCGCACCGCGATCGCTCCCCTGCGGGGCCACGTAGATAGTCTCACGGTCGACGTAAACGTTCCACACAGCGGTCTGCGGACTCCGGTTTCCTACCTGATCGACACTGTACGCCTCGATGCGATACCCCGAAAGCTCTCCGGTTACCGCTTCGAGGAGGATCGGTCCGTCGTAACGCTCGAACACCCCGCCGCTCCCTCGGCTGTCCGGATTTCGAAGGACCCTGTAGAAGACTTCGGCGGTGTCGTGTTCTAGGGCAATCTGCCGACTGTCGTCGTAGAACTCGCCGTCTTGGGCATTCGCCAATTGTGGGGCCGCCGGTGGCGCCCGGTCGACGACAAAGGTACGTCGTTCAACCTCTCCGGCCCCGGACTCGGTAAACGAGCGGAGGGCAATTTCGAAAGTCACCGTTTCGCCGTCACGTCCCGGGAGACGTAGTGTTCCGGGCCACTCGGGAGACCGTCGCGAGACCGCCTGAGGCGGTCCGGTTGTGGAGATTTCGTACCGCAGCGTGCCCGGCGCCGTGGCGGTGACATCGACGTCCTCTCGGGCTCGGTAACCATCTGCCGGACTGATCTCCGGTACCCCGGGGGACTCAGGACGGGGGACTTGCAACCGCAGTGGAAGCCCCTCCCCCTCGGTAAGGGAGTACTCGACTACCACTTCGGCTGTGCCCTCGGGTATAGGGAACTCCGCCGGCCCGTCGTAGAGTAGAATCTCCTCGCTGCCAAGAAAAGAGAGTCGGTATCGCAGATCCCTCCGGTGGGCTTCGGGCCAGATCAGGACGCCGTTGCCCCCTTGCCAGTTGGCCAGGACAACAGGTTTCGACTCGGAAACCTCATTAGGAGCCGGTACGTGAATCTCCGACGAATAGGTCACCGGACTGTGGTTCCCCGCTGCGTCGATTTCCCGGGCCGACAAAAGGTAGCTTCCCGGGTCTAAACGAACGGGTCCGGTATAGAGGGTTGAATCGGGTCCTGGAACCACCGATACCCCAGGCCTCCGGGTCAAAGAGTAGAAAAGAGCTCCGTCTCCCCCTTCGAGACGCAGCAGTGCAACCCCATCCTGATAGATCAAGGAGACGCCGGGAGCCTCCGGCAGCTGCCTGTCGATGACCACCCGGGTGGGAGACGACGAGGTGTTCCGATTACCCGCGGCATCTACGATTTCTACGGAAATAAAGAACTCACTTCGAGTTCCCTCAGGCACGTCAAGAACGACCGGACCCTCGTAGGGAACCCGACGTGGATTCTCAACCTCTCCTTCCTCGGAGAGAATAAGAAACACGCTGCCGTCGGTCTCGCTAACCGAAAGGGTTACCTCCCGGCTTCCCCGGTAGACGCCGCCGTCTTCGACCCCCAGGAGAGTGGGTAAATCCGGCGTCTGCCGATCGATGACGAACCGTAACTCCCTCTCTTCTCCGAAGCGGCCGCTCTCCTGGCTCCGCACGCGCAGCCGTAGATGCACCGAGACGGTCTCTCCGTCGGCACCGAAAATTTCGAGGGGGTCCTCCAATACGGGAGATGTTTCGGTGGGGACAGGGGGGACGGTTCCGTCGAGGGAAAGGGTGTAGTGGAGGGAGAACCCCGGCGTGGCAAGCGCAGCGGACACCGTGACCGACTCGTCGGAGTAGTACTCACCGTCTTCTACACCGACCAGTGGGGGTACGGTCAACGGCCTGTCGTCGACGAATACACGCCTCGATACGATCGCGGACGTGTTACCCACCGAGTCGCGACCGTAGGCTTCTATTGTATAGCCCACCCGGCGGGCGGAGAACCTCGGCAGATCAAAGGGGTTTTGATAGACCCCAAAGTCCGGCACTTCGGAAGAGTCGTCGGAGATCACTCTAAAGTAGACCTCCTCGCTGCCCCGAATGCGAGCTTGGAGGCCCTCGACCGAAATCTGCGGCTCTGCCGGGGGCTCGTGGTCCAGTACCAACTCGACGCTACGCACCTCTGAGGCGTTTCCTTGAGGGTCGAATGTGGCGTAGGAGAGGACGGATCGTCCCCGAGTCGAATAGGGAATAGAGAGAATGTCGCCGTCTTCCAGACGACCAGACCGCCGGGTGACGCGGCGCTCCGGCTCGGTGATGCCCCGAAGCTCGTACCGGATTACCAGGTCGGAGGGGATCTGGAAAGAAAACTGTTTGGCTGGGGACGGGCCTTCCGGGAACACGGTCAAGGGCACTGCCGGTGGAGCTGTCGTCGAAACGACAAAACGTTCCTCCGCAAAGTCGCTCCAGCTCCCGGTACCGCTACGCGAACGGGCGCGCAGCACCCCTTCTGCGGAATCAACGCCAGGGGGGAGCGTTACGTCCACGGGGCCGGAATAGACCCCGGAACGGTACGGCCGCCCCTCGATAAAGACCGCGTATTCGGTCTCAACTTGCGCTTCCTTTTCCAGGGCAAAACTTATCCGGTCGGATTCGGGAAAGAAGAGGTGGATCAGCGGCGGACGAACTACCCGACTATCCAGGATAAAGGTGTACCGAAAGTCCGGGGTGCCTTCTTCCGGGGAGCCGTTGAGCCGCAGAATGACACTCCTTCTGGTGCCGGGAATCGGTCGGATCTCCAGCGCACGGGTTAGGACCGCGTCGGTCCGGGAGACAGGGGAATCCTCGAGGCGATAGCGGAAGTCCCGCCGACCTTCGAGGTCTACGAACAAGGGGCCGTCGTAATAGCCCTGCGGGGTTGAAAGCATAGAGCCACGCTCACCCTCGTAGACGACGCTCTCCTCGATCGTCTCTCCCCTAGACGTCGAACCGACAACCGAGAGGTTGACGGTACCTTCGCGGGCTATCAACACGGGACCCACGTATCTGTTCCCGCCGTTCCGGGGATCCGAGCCGTCCAAGGAGTATCGGACTTCTTCTAGGCCACGAGAGGCGATGTAGAGGAGTTGGGCGTTCGCAAACCGTCCCGGAACGGGGCTGATTACCCTTAGGTGCGGCTCGGTTTCTTCGGAGCGGTCGACGACGTAGCGGTGGGTCTCCACCCGACTGCCGCTACCCCGGTCGCCGACCACCACCGATTCGAGAACATAACTGGTTACAGTGCCTGGGATTCCGGAAAGCACAACGGGCTTACGGTACTCCACGGGTTCGCCGTCGCCGGGAAGCAGTTGGTAGAGAACCCGCCCCTCCTCGGACTCAAGGCGGACCTCTATTTCCTCGGAGTACACTCCGGGAGCCGGGGTGGCTATCGAAGGCGCCGGCGGCCGCCGGTCGATGGTGTAGGAAAGCCGCTGCCGCGTTTCGGGATTCCCGGCTGGTTGAATTTCGAGGTCGAAGCGACGCTCGTCTCCGGCGAGCGTCGACAACACGAGAGGACGGTCCCAGCTTCGGAAGACGCGACTCCCTTCGAAGCGGAACTGCCAGGAACCCGCCGGAGGGTCGAGAGCTATTCCATGGTGATAGACGCCGGGAGGAGGCTGGATCGTAGCTTCTTGGGGCTGGACGAAGGCACTAACGAAGGGAAGAAGAATGAGCAGGAGCCACGCTTTTCTCATAATCCCGATTATCGGCCCCTCCGGAAGCTCTGTCGACTATTCGAAAATGGACCGCACGACTTCGGCAACTTCGGCATCGTCTGCGTAGTGTTCCGAGATCTCTTGTCCGGTAAGCCCAACAAGCTCGTGGCTCATGTAGTGAATCCAGGTGTCGTCTTCGGGACGTTCGATTACATGTTTCCGGCAGTAGTAATCCGGGTGAACCGGGTGGTCGTCGGGAAGGTACTTTCGAACCTTGTAGTCGTGGACCGCGACCCGAACGTCGTTCCGGGGAAGTCCCTTTCGCAGAATGATGTCCACGAGGTGGTTGATCGTGTTTCCCGAGTCGAAAATGTCGTCGATGAGCAAAACCTTATCGCCGCTCCGAAGGTATTCGGGACTGTAGGTCCAGCCATCGACCATTACCAGATCCTGTTCTCGAATATCCGAATAGGAGCGGGCTACGACTGCCGCGTAGAAGACCGGCCGGCTACCCCGACGAACGACCTTAAAATACTCGCTCATCACGTTTCCGACGTAGGCACCACCACGAAGACTTACGTAGACCACATCCGGCTCAAACCCACCTTCGTGGATGGTCCGCGCCAACTTTAGAGAGTTATTTCGAACGGTCTCGAAGGAAATAAATTCTTTCGACATGCCTTACGGGCTCTCCACTTCGAGGCTCTCGGTCTCACCGTCCCGGAGGACCGTAAAGGACACCGTCTCGCCCGACTCCACGGCAATCTCTCGATAGAAGTCCGCGAGGGAGCCGACGTTCTTTCCGTTCATCGCCGTTATAATGTCCCCCACCTGTATTCCGGCTACCGCCGCCGGGGTTCGATTTTCGACACCGCTAACCACGACGCCCGTCGCCCTCCGGGGAAGCTCGAACTCCTCTCGCACCTCTTGGGTAAGCGGATAAGCGCTGACACCGGGCCAGAGGCTCCGGTTCAGGTCGGCGATAGACTCCTCGTCCTCCCGGACGGTAATCCGTACCCGAATTGTGCGAACGTTCGATTGACGCACAAGCTCGAAGACGGCGTCCTCCCCCGCCGGAAGATCGCCGACCCGGAGGATCAACTCGTCCGCATCCTCTATTCGCCGGCCGTTTACCGCCAAGATAAAGTCTCCGGGTAGAATCCCTCCTCGGTCCGCCGGGGATCCGCGGAACACGTGGTGGACCAGAGCACCCTCGCGTTGCCGAATTCCTAAATCGTCGGCCATCGCGGGGTCGACGTCCCGGATACTCACCCCAAGCCATCCGTACTGGACGGAGCCGGACTCGATAAAATCACCGATGGCGCTCTTTACGTTGTTGATCGGGATAGAAAACCCGAGCCCGACACTGCCGCCGGTTTGCGACGTTATCCAGGTGTTGATACCCACTACTTGTCCCCGGAGGTTGACGAGAGCACCGCCGCTGTTCCCCTGGTTTATGGACGCGTCGGTCTGGATAAAGTCGCTTATGTTACCCTGGGGACCTCCCCGACGTCCCACGGCGCTGATGATTCCCGCGGTAACCGTCGACTGAAAGCCGAAAGGACTACCGATCGCGATAACCCAGTCGCCGACCCGGAGTGTCTCTGAGTCTCCAAGCCGTGCCACGGGGATGTCGTCTCTGCTCTCGAAAGAGACCATCGCAAGGTCTTTTCGAGCGTCCTTCCCCACCAGCTCAGCGTCGAACTCTCTGGAATCGTCAAGAAGGATGTTGATTCTATCCGCGTCCCCAACTACATGGTCGTTGGTCAATACGTAGTAGGTATTGCCCTCCCGACGAACGATAACCCCGGAACCGAGGCCCTGGGTTCGGAACTGACGGTCGTCCTCGTTGTTGGGCTCCCCAAAGAAGAAATCGAACCAGGGAAGGTTGTTTCCCCGGGGGACTTCCTGTGTACGAACCTCCTCCACGTCGATACGGACAACCGACGGAAGCACGTCCTGGGCGACGGTGCGAAAGCTGTGCTGCATTACACTCAGATCGAGTTCCGCCTGCCCGGTCGACTGCTGCGCAAGGGCTGCGTCACCGGGTTGAATCGACGTGGAACGCGAAAACACCAGCGTCGAAAGTGAAAAACCAAGAATGACCCCGACCAGCACCAAGTTAATGATCAAAAACCGGCCGGAGGCCAGAAAGCTACGCCTAGACATCTATCCTCCGTGGGTAGAGTATATCGGTAATGGTTCCCTCTGTCAGTTTCGCCTCCTTACCCGTCCCAGGGAGTCAGGATTTCGGGTCCGTCGCTCAGCACGACTATCGTAAACTCGTAGTGCGCCGACACCGATCCGTCGGCGGTAACCACGGTCCAATCGTCGTCGAGGACCTCGACCTCGTCATCCCCAAGGTTCACCATTGGCTCGATGGCCAAGACCATCCCGGGCTTCAGCCTCGGATTGGGACCGGGACCTACGTAGTTCGGCACCTGCGGGTCTTCGTGAATCGCAAGCCCGAGGCCGTGACCGCAGTACGGTCGGACGATTCCAAACCCCTCTTTCGACACGTGCTCTTCGATTGCCCGGGAAATGTCGTTGATCCGATTTCCCAACCGAGCCGCCGCGACCCCTCGGTAGAGGCTCTCTTTGGTTACCCGAAGAAGCTTTTCGACTTCCGGGGATACCTTACCGACGGGAACGCTCCTCGCCGCGTCGCTGTAGTAGCCTTCGAGGTCGATGCCGCAGTCGATTCCGACGACCTGCCCTTCCGACAGGGGAGAGGAGTTGGGGATGCCGTGAATTACCGCCGAATCGACCGAGGTACACAACGCGGCTGGAAAACCGTGATACCCAAGAAACGACGGACGGCCGCCGGCAAGTTCGATTCGAGTCCGGGCTATCGAATCCAAATGAAGCGTGGAGACCCCCGGGTGCACCTCCGACAGAAGAGTATCCAGGACCTCTACGAGAAGCTGTCCGGACTTCCGGATACCTGCAATCTGAGCCTCGGTCTTAAGGCGTATCACTAATCCTCCATGGCGGCAAAGAGTCGAACTGCCTCGGTGTTACCCGGAGACATCGCAAGAGCCTCTCGAAGCCGCTGTCGGGCCGTCGCCGCATCGCCCTGTTGCAAGAGCACCCGCGCCTCGAGAACCTTCAGTACGCTCCGGCGGTGGTCGGTCAGCTCGTACCAGCTCTCGCCCTGGGCGTCGTTCAAGAGCTTTATCGCTTCGTCGAAGCGCCCGAGACCGAGGGCGAGAACCGCCGCGTTGTGCGCCGCTTCCCACCCGAAGAGCCTCTGATGAGCGCTTCGGAAATCGAGGAACGCCTGCTCCCTGCGCCCCCGGCTATTGTGATAGAGAGCACGGTAGAAGACAAGGGAGCTCGATTCACCGGCCTCCGGACCGGTAACAAGGCCTTCGGCCTCCCCGAGACGTCCTATGCCCTCGAGGTACCATAGAAGATAGCGCCGGAGGGTCATATCGGTGGGATAAGCGTTCGCCAGGGACCAGAGTTGCGCCGCGTTCGCCGCCGGCTCTCGGCTATCTGCTTCGGTCAGAAGATAGAAGATCAGCCGATCCCGGCCCGCCGCAGATGCAGCTATCTCGTCGCCAAGAGAGTCCAGATACTCCTCTATCCCTCCCCGGCCTTCGTACTCGAGGAAGGCGGCGACGAGGGTTCCGTCCCCGGGGTGATTCGAGAGGCCCCGTCGAAGGATATCGACCCTTTCGTCCGTATCAGGAGAAAGAAGAGCCGCGTTGTTGTAGGCCAAGGGAGCGTAGGCTTCCTCGGCCCGAAATAGTGTCTCGTAGCCCCGACGAGCGGTCTCGACCCTCCCGGAGAGGTACATAACGTCCGCTCGGAGGGCCAAAGACGCCCCGTCGTTGCCCGGAATAGGGGCAAGGAGCTCGGCGGCCCGATTCCAGTCGCCGAGGTCGTAGGCCAGCGTCGCCACCAGAAGCGGCTCAACTTGCGAAAGACCGCGGTCTTCTCCCTCTCGGAGTGCATCTCGGAGAGAACCACTCGATGCAAGCTGAACCACGCCGTCTACGGCGTACTCCGACCGATTTGTAACCCGAGCCGCGTCGAAAAAGGCCTGAGGCGTGGACCCTTCGCCGAGCAACAAGAGCTCGTAGGGGTGGTCGAAGCGTTCGACCTCGGCGCCGGTACGCACTAGGTAGGCGGCAC
>CAZLDK010000020.1:10703-23411 GCA_964558285.1 uncultured Spirochaetaceae bacterium
GAACCGATCGTCGGGGGCTCTCTGCAAGGCGTCGACAGCCTGAGACTCCAATAAGGCAAAGACCGCCACCGCCGAAATGTCGGATTCCCCGGGGAAGCGGCGATGCCACGCCTCCGCACGCTCACGAAGACGGTCGTATCCTTCGGTCAGTTCCGCCAGCCGGTAGGATCGCTTAAGCACCCGGAGCGCGTTTCGTGGTGTCGATACGACCCGGGACGCCTCGTCGAGGAGCTCCGGGATGTCGTCGTACCGTTCTCTCTCCAGCCGTCCGTCGACTCGGGTCAAAATGTCGTCGAGAATACGAGACTCCCGGAAGCCCATGACTCCGCGGTAGACGACAAAGAGGGCCCCGAGAAACACTACTACCGAGACCAGGAAGAAGAGCAGAGAAAGCTTCCCCTGAGGGGGCTTCACTGCCGCAACTCCTTGCGCAGCCCGTCAAGAACCCCGTTGACGAAGCGATACGCATCGTCGCTGGAGAACTCCTTGGCTATGTCGATCGCCTCGTCGATGGTAACGGAATCGGGAATAGAGGGCTGGTAGAGGATGCAGTAGGCGCTGAGGCGGAGAATCGCGAGATCGACCTTGGCAAGACGACTAATGTCCCAGTTGGATAGATGTCGTTTGATGGCTTCGTCGACCGAGGGCAGCTCCTCCAAGGTTCCCTGGAGGAGGAGTCGGGCAAAGGCGAGAGTCTCCTCGTCGTCGCCACTGCCGTCGAGCCAGGGAAAGCCGGCGAGAAACGGCTGCTCTTGACCGGAGATATCCCAGCTGTAGAGGGCCTGCATGGCGAGGATCCGTCCTCGTCGGCGGGAACCCATCGCCTTACCAGTCGAGGTTCTGTTCGAAAACGGTAACCTCGGCTTCCTCCCGCAGTTCGTCCACGACCTCTTGGATGGCCCGTTGAAACGCCTGCTGCTGCTTGTTCGAAAGAATATAGTTTCGAATTTGATCCCGAACCGTCGTATTCTGCCCCGGCAACACGGGGTCCGACAACTCCAAAATACGAGCGCGTCGCTTGTTGGTCACCCGGACGATGTGGTAACCCACGTTGCTTTCGAGAACACCGTCGCTAACCTCTCCCTCTTCGACCTCGAAGACGCCGTCGATGAAGCCTGCTCCCAGGAGCCGCAGCGATTGCTGGTCTTGCCGCAGCAAATAGCCGAAGTCTCCCCCGGAAAAGGTCGCGTCGTCGAGCGACTCGTCGAGCAATTCCGCGAAAGTTGCGGCCCCGCTTCGAATTCGTCCATAGAGCTCTTCCGCTCGCTCGCGTCGCTCCTGCTTTTCCTGGTTGCTCAGGTTCCGTGTGTCGATGTAGAGATGAGAAAAGCGAACCATCGCCGGATTTGCGAACTGGGTCGCGTTCTCGTCGTAGAAGCGACGAATCTCTGCCTCAGTTGGAGCGCTTATGTCCCGGATAATCGAGCGCTTCTCTTCGAGGATGTACCGCTCCTGAATGAGCCGTTCTCGAACTTGATCGACGTACTCCTCCCAGGAAACGCCGGATTCCCGAGCTACCAGCTGTCGGAACTGGGCGTCGGAGACCGGTTGTCCGAGGGTTGCCCGTTGCTGGGCTATCGCCTGGTCTACGTCTTCCTGGGTAACACGGATACGCTTTCTCTCGGCGGCCTGATTCAGAAGCACCTCTGCTATCTGGGCGTCGAGGAGCTCTCGGCGGTTCTCCGGTGACAGCTGTCTTCCAAGCTGCTGCTCCAAGAGCTCCACCTGTTGACGAAGCTCTCGCCGGCCAATGTTTACGGTTTCGGTTAGTCGCACGACTGCCACGGGCTGATCGAGGAGCTGGCCGAAGGCCGAGAAGCTCACCGAAAAGAGCATCATTGCGATCAGTGTGCGCTTTACCGCTGTAGTTCGAGTCATCTGCATCTCCCCGACTGTATCACGATTTCGGGTTAAGTTCACGAGGCGAACTGGCGCTCCTGGAGCCGCTCCGAGAGCCGTTGTCCCCCGGGTACCCGGGGATCGAGAGCCAAGCTTCGGCGAACATAGGTAAAAGCCAACCCTTCGTCCCCGTCGTCGAGATGGAACTCCGCGGCTTTCTTCAGAAAGTACGCGGTGTCTCGATTCGAGAAACCCCGGGTAACCATCTCGTCAATACAGATAATTGCCTGCCGGCTAGAGAACCGTTTCGGCATATCAATACAGACGAGCTGCTTGAGTTTGTCCACGACCTCGACGAAAAAGTGCCGAAAATAGGACTCCTCTTGCTCCTCGGCTACCAGATCCATCAAAAGCTGATAGGCCAGCAAAAGGGCTCCCCGGCGTTGGTACTCCTCGGCAAGGAGAAAGCTGCAGTCCATGTAGTCTTCTCGGGAAAGAAAATCCGCTATCCGCCGGCCTCGACTCAGGAAATAGTGCTCGTGGATATTAAGCGCCTCGTCGGTAACGTCATGAAGCAGATCGAAAAAGATGAGCTTCGCCTGACTGGCAAGGTCCTCCGGGCGGCCCCGAAGAAACTCACGGTAGTCAAACCGAAACTCTCCGGGCACGATAAAGTGGCGTCGATCGTACTCTTCTCGGAGTTGCGGATTACTTAAGATTTCGTAGGCCTGAACGAGCTGCTGCATCAACTCGAGGCTGTCGTCGCTTCCTCCGAGGACATCCGGGTGAATGGTCTTCGCCTTCTGCCGAAAAGCTCGTTTGATGTCGCCATCCGAGCAGGAGGAGTCGAGACCGAGAATGTCGTAATAAGTTGTCACAAGGCTCATTCTATTTTTAGACCGGCACCTACTGTTCGCGCCTGCTCTTCGCTCCGAAGCGAATGAAAGACTCGCAGAAACAGTGCTTCCTTTTCCATCACCGCCATCAGCTTCTTGAGGGTTCTTCCCTCTCCGAGGGGATGCTTCAAAATGTAGGCGGAACTCTTCTTGCCGGCAACCATTCCGGTTTCCGAAAGAAAATCTCGAACCTTGTCGGGTATCTTCCCTCCGAATAGGTTCGTCTGCTCTACCCCCATCGCGATGTATTGATACACCGCGACCTTTCGGCCGACTTCACGCGTACCGTCGATCAGATCCACCTGATGTCCCTGACGCTCGATGCCCTCGGCGAGAGCTCGAGATACTGAAGCCATCTTTTCCGGTTTGGAAGAGGGAAAAAAGACGACCGCTACCCGCACGTCACACCTCGGTAGGGTCTACTCTTCGGCGCCATCGTCTCCTTCCAGAGTCGCGTCCGGTTCGGCCGCTTCTTCGAGCGCTTCGTCCGAAGGCAGTGGGTCTTCCTCTACTCGCCACCATTCGACGGTATCGCCGTCTGCCTGGAGCCGCCGGGCCGCTGCTTCGACGTTTCCGGATTCCGGTGTTCTGTTGATCCAGGCCAGACCAAAAGAGCTGATCAAGAAGACCGCCCCCAGTATGGATGTTATCCGCGTAAGAATGTTTCCGGAGCGCCCGCCGACAGGTGCCGCGGAACCACCCCCGAAGATCCCGCCGAGTCCCTCACCACCTTCGTCCTGAATCAGGACAAGGCCGATTAGTAGCAGGGCGGCGAGAACGAATACAATTAGTAAGAGAATTCCGAGAAAGCCCACAGTTCTATACTCCTCGCGGTGTAAATCTGACTTAGGATACCGACCGGGCAATTGCGGCGAACGAGTCCGCCTTTAAGGATGCGCCACCGACGAGGGCACCGTCAATGTTTTCTTTCTTTAGAAGCTCGGCCGCGTTGTCCGGTTTTACCGAGCCACCATATTGGATTATGGTCTCTCCGGCAACCCTATCGCCCAGCGTCTCTCGGAGCCGGCTACGGATTACCTGGTGCATGCCGTCGGCGTCGTCCGGCGTGGCGGTCTTCCCGGTGCCGATAGCCCATACCGGCTCGTAGGCGATAACGATGTCGGCCATAGCTCCGGCGTCGACACCCTTGAGAGAGCCGGAGAGCTGGTCCCGAACGACCTGTTCGGCTTTGCCGGCTTCCCGTTCCTCGAGAAGCTCCCCGACGCAGAGAATCACCTCGAGGCCCTGGGAAACGGCGAGATGCACCTTTTGGTTGATCATCGCGTCCGTTTCGCCGTAGATGTGCCTTCGTTCCGAGTGGCCGAGAATGACGGTCTGGACACCGAGCTCTTTGAGCATCTCAGCTGAAACCTCACCCGTATGGGCGCCGGAAAGCTCGAGCCCCATATTCTGCGCCCCGAGGCGAACTCCGGACCCCTTCAATGCGGACGCAACCTCCGGCAGGGAGGTGAAGGGAGGAGCCACCATCAACTTGACCGAGGTACCATCGAGACTCTTGCGGAGCTCTTCCGCCAATGCCTTCGCCTCGCTGCGGAGTTTGTTCATCTTCCAGTTTCCGGCGATATAGATTTCTCGCATCCGGGTCTGCTCCTTGTGCTAGTCTGCGCTTAAGATTCCAGGGCGGCAATTCCGGGCAGAACCTTTCCTTCGAGATACTCTAAGGAGGCTCCTCCCCCGGTCGAAACGTGGTCGATCTTGTCGGCAAGGCCGAACTTGTTGACCGCTGCAATCGAGTCTCCCCCGCCAACGATGGTCGTCCCCGAACAGTCCGCGACGTAGCGAGCCACTTCCAGGGTACCTTTCGCGAAAGCATCGAACTCGAACACGCCAAGGGGTCCGTTCCAGACCACCGTCTTTGCGCCACGGATTACTCCGCCGATTCGCTCGATGGTTTTCGGACCGATGTCCATACCAATTTTGCCGTCGGGAATGTCGATGCTGTCGATCGCTTCCGGAGAAGCGTCTTCTGAAAACTCAGAGGCTACAATATGATCGCCGGGGAGCACGATTTCCACGCCCCGCCGGTCGGCTTCCTCGATAAGCTCGGCGGCGGTGTCGAGGTATTCGTCTTCCAACATCGAGTTACCGATGCTGTGCCCCTTTACCTTCAAAAAGGTGTAGGCCATCCCGCCCCCGATGACCAGCGTCTTACACGTCTCCAACAGGGTACGCAGGACGCCGATCTTCGAGCTTACCTTCGCTCCGCCGATAATCGCGACCATCGGCTGTGCCGGGTCGGTCAGAACCGGCTTAAAGAAGGCGACCTCCTTCTCGATCAGGAGCCCCGCGTAGGCAGGAAGGTGATGGGCGACACCTTCGGTGGAGGCGTGCGCCCGGTGCGCCGAACCGAAGGCGTCGTTCACGTAGATATCGCCGAGAGCGGCAAGCTTCTTGGCAAAACCGGCGTCGTTGTCCGTCTCTTCCTTGTGGAAGCGGACGTTCTCGAGGAGGACGACGCCGCCGTTTTTTAGCTCCGACACCACCTTTTCGACCTCGGGGCCCACACAGTCCGGCGCCATCTGTACCGGATGTCCAAGAGCAGAGGAGAGCTTCTCGGCGACCGGTGCCAGGGTGTAGGCCTCGTCCCGCTTTCCCTTCGGTCGACCAAGATGGGTCATCAGGATCAGCTTGGTCCCGGGCTGGTCCAATATGTACTTGAGGGTCGGAAGCGCCCCCCGAATACGGGTGTCGTCGGTCACAACCCCGTCCTTTACCGGGACGTTGAAGTCGACGCGCACAAGAACCCGTTTTCCGCTTAAATCCGCATCCTTGACGGTGCGTAGTGCCATACTAGTTCCTTAGAGCTTGAGTGCCAGGTCCACAACCCGACTCGAGTAGCCCCACTCGTTGTCGTACCAGGAGAATACCTTGACGGTCTTGCCGAGAACCATGGTGCTCAGAGCGTCAAAAATTGAAGAATGCGGATTGTGAATGATGTCCGTGGAGACAATCGGATCCTCGGTGTACTCGAGAATACCCTTCATCGGACCTTCCGCCGCCTTCTTGACCGCCGCGTTCACTTCCTCGACGGTGACTTCTTTTGAAAGGTTAGCGACGAGGTCGACGATCGATCCGGTCGGAGTCGGAACCCGAATAGCGACGCCGTCGAGCTTGCCCGCGAGGGCCGGGAGAACCTTACCCACCGCCTTTGCCGCCCCCGTGGTCGTCGGAATCTGATTGATCGCTGCAGACCGAGCACGCCGCAGGTCGTCGTGGGGCGCGTCGAGGATCGCCTGATCGTTGGTGTAGGAGTGGATCGTCGTCATAAACCCTTGCTCGATACCAAAGCTGTCGTGGAGGATCTTCGCGATCGGAGCAAGGCAGTTTGTGGTACAGGAGGCGTTCGAGACACAGAGATCCTCCGCCTTCAGGCTCTCGTCGTTCACGCCGAGGACGATCATATTGTCGATCTTATCCTTGGCCGGAACGGTCAAAATGACGCGCTTTGCAGGGTACTTTTCGTTCTTAAGATGATCGCCGTAGCCGCCTTTCGCGCTTTCACGGTTGCGAAATACGCCGGTCGATTCGACAACGACGTCCGGGGCGTCGCCCCAGGGGATCTGAGCGGGGTTCCGCTCGGCGCTTACCCGGTACTTCTTCCCGTCTACGATAAGGCCTTCGTCGTCGAAGTCGACGGTTCCGGGGAAACGCCCCTGGGTCGAATCGTACTTGAGTAGGTGTGCAAGCACTTTGTTGTCGGTAATATCGTTCACGCCGACGACGTCGACGCCCTTCTCTAGGGCAATTTTGAATACGTTTCGTCCAATCCGGCCAAAGCCGTTGATTGCAAGTTTCATTAAGGTCCTCCGTGAGTCTTCAGGCTATGCTAGGACTATACAAAGAAAGCCGATCCGCGGTCAACGAAGCCCAGGGCTAGGGTATGCTCCGAATCCGGGTGTAGAGAAGGGGAAAGAGGGGACTTTCGGAGACGACAATTTCTTCCCCGGGAAGCAATACCTCGTCGCCGACAAGAATTATGTCGGTGAACCCTTGGGGCTCGATAGTAACTTCGCTGACCAGGTCGTCGAGACGAGTCACGGTAGCAGTTCCGAGCACCGCGTCTTCGGGGTACTCGAATCCCAGGGCGTCCCTTCGGGGGAGAAGCCCGCCGGACCGCAAGACAACAAGCTCGTCTCCAACCTCGATACCGTCGACTCGGCCGAGGGAGACCACGGCGCTGCTCCGGCTCCGCCGGAGAACCTGTCCGCGTCGCGGGAGAGCGGCTTCGAGCTCCCGCACCAAGGCGAATACCCCCCGTTCAAAGCGGTACGGACCACTCCTCGAAGCCTCGAGGTCGCCGATCTGCCCGCCGGTGCGCCCGGAATAGAAAGACAAACGGATTGTAGCCGTACGCCCGTGGTCTTCCGCAGCGAGAACCAGGTAGTAATCCATACCCGCCGCCCTGGCTCGGGAGAAGGCTTCCGAGAGCGAGGGAACCTCGGCCGCGCCGCCGGCGGGCTCGAGGGCCTCCACGCCGAACAGATGGTCTCGGATATAGTGTCCAAGGGCCGGGCCCGCACCGGGGTACGGGAGGGAGACTCGATCCGGGGTCACGAAGACGCCGAACACCAGCCGTCTCCGTTCGAGGTCGAACTGCGGGAGGCCCCAGGAGGCGGAAACCTCGTCGGAGAGGAGGCTTTCGTAGCCCTCGATTGTGTCCTCTGTTTCGACATCGGCGTTTCCCAGGGCGTCGAGGACCGTCAACTCCCGCAAGAATCGCGACCGGTACCCCTGGTATCGAAGAAGGTCCGCGTAAAGGGTCCGCCCTAGCGCGGAGTACGGGTTTAGACGCAGCGCCCGCCGAGCGGCGGATCGAGCTCGAAGAAAGAGGTTTTCCTCGGTGAGCTCCCGGGCCCGGGACTCCCGATATTCGGCAAGCTTTCCACGGTCCGGCGCCTCCGCGGGGAGCGCGTTCAAAGCGATGTCTTCGGCGACGATCCGCGGAAGCTCCTCCTGGGGCGAGAGAATCAAAAGTCGATCCAAGGCGGCCAATGCCTCTTCGGGTCGCCCCAGACGTTCCAAGACCAGGGCTCGGAGATACCAGCCGGCGAGTCTGTCGTCCGCAGCCCGGAGGAGCTGCATACTCACCTCTTCTGCCGCAAGGTAGTCTCCACTCTCGAGGAGACCCCGGAGAAGGGTCTCTCGGGTCCGGGAGCTGTCCGAGAGCTCCAGGGCCCGGCGAGCGAGCTCAACGGCCCGCTCCGGGCGATTCCGCCGGAGGTAGAACTCCGCCCCAAGAGCGTTGACCACGGGGTCGAGGCCGTGGCTCCGGAGAGCCCGGCGCACAAAGGCCTCTGCTTCTTCGATGTCTCCCCGATACTCCGTCAGCAAGGCCAGCGAAAGGAGGGTTCTCCGGTCCTCGGGGACCCGCCGGCGAAGCTCTTCGAAGCGCTGTCGCCCCTCTTCGATACGACCCTGGGCTATCGAGAGCTCCGCCAGGCCTGCAAGCGCCTCGGCGTTGTTGGGGCGCCGGTCGAGAATGGCACGGTAGCTATCCTCGGCCTCGGCCATCCTTCCGAGACCGACGAGAATCCGCCCCCGGAGCGCCATCGACGGCGGGTCGAACCCAAGAAGCGGTTGAGCGGAATTTGCGTATTCCAAGGCTTCATCGTACTCGCCGAGGTAGAAGAGCAGGCGGGCAAGACCGATCATCGGTTCCGGATACGACGGGTTCGCCTCCAGGGAGGCTTCGAACTTCTGAAACGCTTCGAATATTTCCAGGCGCTGGAAAGCCGCTTCCCCTTCGCGGTAGGCTTCTACCGCCGGGGACTGCGCCGGTGCAGGGAGGGCAACCGAAACAAAGAGGACCGAGGCGAAGAAGAGGAGAGCGAAGAAACGCGAGCCCCAGGGACTATTCCGGATCACTATTCCTCCGAAGTCGTGGACTTAGCAGCGAGGACGAGCTTAACCGTCCGGATCTTGTGCCCCTCCATATCCTGAATGACAAAATCGATGGAGTTGAAGGACACCTTCTCGTACTTAACCGGAATTTTGCCGAAGAGGTCGAAGACGAACCCCCCGAGGGTGTCGAACTTCTCCTCCGGAAGCCCCAAACCGAGCGCCTCGTTCAGATCCTCGATGGCGACTCTAGCGTCGCAGAGGTAGGTGTTCTCCGCCAGAGGAAGAATGTCTTCCCGCTCGTTATCGTACTCGTCTTGGATGTCCCCGACGATCTCTTCGATAATGTCCTCGAGACAGACGATTCCCGAGACGCCGCCGTATTCGTCGACGGCGACGGCGATGTGGACCCGCCGGCGTTTCATCTCTCGCATCAAGGCATCGAGACGCTTACTCTCGGGAACGAAGTATGCCTTGCGGATGATGGTGTCGAGGTCGATCGGGTCGTCGGAAACCAGGTAGCGCAACAGATCCTTGACGTAGAGAATACCGATGACGTTGTCTATGGTGTCCTTGTAGACGGGAAAGCGAGAATGGCCGTACTGGACCACCTTGTCGACAATCTCCTTTGCCCCGAAGTCCAAGCCGACGAAGGCGACGTCTATCCGGGGAACCATTACCTCCCGGACAGTAGTGTCCGATAGCTCCACGATGCCACGAATCATGTCCCTCTTCTCGAGGGTCAGGGCCGGATACTCCCCATCCTCGTCTCGGTCTTCCGAGGAAAAGAGCTTGCGAAAAAAACCCTGGTGTTTCAAAGCAAAAAGTCCTCCGAAATGTCGTCGACGACCGACTCCTGCCGCCGATCCATGTCGGCCTTCTTCTCCGGAGTGTCGTGATCGTACCCGGCGAGGTGGAGCAGCCCGTGTACCGTCAACCGGATAAGATGTTTCCACTGCTCTGCGTACTCTAGCGAAATAGCGATGTCTCCGACAACCCCGTCGTACCGGTCGAAGCCGGTGCCCTTCTCCTCCTGGGGAAAAGAGAGCACATCGGTCGCGCTGTCCTCATCACGATAGCGTCGGTTGAGCTCTCGCATCTTCTGATTGTCGCACAGCAGGATCGACACCTCCCATCCCTCGGCGCCGAGACTATCGAGGGCTTCTCGGCAGGTCTGTCGATAGGTTGCCACCCAGGGAGACTCCGCTACGCCAAGCAGGGATACGTCGACGCTATTCACGTTGCTCGTTTGCCTCGTAGGCCTCGACGATCCGCTTTACTAGATTACTCCGAACGACGTCTCGGCTGGTAAAGTACGAGAAGTGTATGCCGGGGATGCCGTTGAGAAGTCTAACGACGTGGAGCAACCCCGAATCCTTGGCCTTGGAAAGGTCGATTTGGGTGATATCTCCCGTGACGACCGCCGTCGTCCCTTCCCCGAGCCGGGTCAAGAACATCTTCATCTGTTCCCGGGTCGTGTTCTGCGCCTCATCGAGGATCACGCAGCAGTCGTTCAGGCTTCTTCCCCGCATGTACGCAAGGGGGGAGATTTCGATGATTCGGTTCTCCTCGAGGCGCTCCATCGTCTCCGGGGGAATGAGCGACTCCATGGCGTCGTAGAGGGGACGCAGATAGGGGTGCAGCTTCTGGGCGAGGTCCCCGGGGAGATAGCCCAGTCGCTCCCCGGCCTCGACCACCGGCCGGGTAAGGATAAGCTTTCTCTTCCGACGGGCAAGAACCTCTCGAAGGGCGTGGGCGACCGCAACGTAGGTCTTGCCGGTTCCCGCGGGTCCGATACCAAAGACGAGATCCTGCGTTCCCATGGCTTCGACGTAGGACGCCTGACCGGCGCTTCGGGGATAGACGATTCTCCCGGAGGAAACCTCGACGGCATTGCTCCGAAGCGCGTCTCCGGCGCCCTCGTCGGTCATCGAGGCATAGACCGACCGAATGAGCCCCGGACCAACCGGCTGCCCGAGTCGAACGTATTGCTTGAGCTCTTCGAGAACTTTGAGAAGGGTGTCTCCCGTGGCTCCGTCGCTTCCCTCGAGAAAAAGCTCGTTACCCCGAGAATGAATCCGGGCGTCCAAAAGCTCCTCGAGGACCCGGAGATTGCTGTCGTTGGCCCCGCACACTTCCGAGGCAAGACCAGGACTATCAAGTACAACAGTAGCGTTTGCGCTCAATCATGCTCCTTAAAAAAGTATAGAGGCGCCTGTTTTAAGCGGTCAAGGGTCTGGGTCGCGACCGAAGGAGTAGTCGGTGGTGTCGTCTTCCCTGGTCACTCGGCTTCGGATCTCGGGTATCGGCTTCCATTCCAGGACAATCTCCATCTGCGGGACCCATTCGAGACGACGAACGGTGCCGTCCCGCACCTCTTCCGGAGCCCCGGAGTAGGAGAAGGTAAGATCCCAATCACCCATTCTATGAACAGCGCTAACCGCAATACGCTTGAGCTTGAAGAAGGCCTGCTCCCGCTCTTCCCGGTTAAAGAAGCTGTAGGAGTCGGAAAGATCTTCAAAAAGATTCCTCGGTTCCCGGCCTACTTTTTCCGCGAGGCGAGGAATGTACTGATACACAAAGTCGTTCTCCGAGACGCTCTCGAAGGTAAGATCCAAAAACCTATGTATTTTGACGCCCAACCCAAAGGTAATATCGAAGCTGCTCTCCGTATAGCGGAGGAGGTTCATGTTCAACCCGGAGGAAACCGAGGTCGACAGCAGTAGACGATTCTTCCACAAGGGGTCGAGCTCTCGATCGAAATCCAGAGATACCGTCGCCGAGGTCGGGCGAAGCGAATCGGCACCGACGGGTTGCCAGGGAGACGAGAACCCCTGGAAGACGAAATCGTCGACGAACTCGTAGTCCCGACTCTTCGTCATCAGGTACGCAGCCGTCAACGGCCCGACAACCGTTTCGAGCCGAAAGCTCGTCCACTCGTCCCGCTGAATATCGAAGACCTCCGAGTGGGAGAAGGAGAGCCAGTCGAGAGGTGCTATCGTTTGAGAGCTGGAAAGCGGGTTGTAGGTCCATTCTCGGTTGTCGTAGACAGCGGAAACACTCAATCTCGAGGTAACCATTCCCGTGATCGTCGTAAGGGAGCTCGAGTACTCGTCGGTTAGCGGCGGCAGAGTCGCGGTGAGGTCCAGCGATTGGCGAGCCTGCCAGATATCGAGTCGAAGCTTCGCGTCGACTTGGTGCGCGGTTACGTAGTCATCGTCCCAGCGAAAAGTCCGGTCGTCGTAGACCGGATTGTCCTCGGCGTCGAGGCCGTCGTAGAGGCGCTGGTAGAGCACCGTGTCGAGTGTGTAGGACATGTTCGTGGCATCCCAGTAGGGGTTACGCTGGAGAAAGAAGGAGGTAAGCTTGAAACTGTTCCGAGTCTCCAGCCGGGAGAAGTCAAAGGCCTGCTCCCGCTCCTTATCGTAGTCGTCGTCTTCCATCCGGTCGCTGTTGTAGAGGCTCCGATAGTTGCCGATAAGGGTTACGGTATCGTCGTAGATAAGGTAGCGGTCGAAGAAGTCCGCCTGGTAGAGAAACCGTACGGTGTTCGTCGTGGTAAAGGTCGATACCTCGTAGGTGTAGTCGACGTCCTCGGGGCGAGCCCACTCCCCGTCGTCGAAGCGATTCTCCACGGTCACCCGGGGCAGCACCTCGTACCGCAGAGACTGGGTCAGCGCCGGAGCAACCGGTATCCCGACGACGTCCTCCTGCACCTCCGGATAACGGATTCTCGCCGCCTCCGGGTCCCCTCGGGTTCCGCCGCCGTCTCCCCGGGGCCACGGCGGCCGCAGGTCTACGTCGGGTCTTTCTCCCTGCGACTCTTCTTCCTCCGAAGCCCACCCGGTGCCCCGAGAGGTATCGAAGATGGTTCCGGTTATCCGAACGCGAAGGTCGGGAAGGGTCAGAGTGTTCGGAAAGTAGAACTCCGCCTCGGGACTCCGGTCTGCGGCCAATGCGGCTTCGCTGAGAAAGGCATCCTCCACGTCCCTGCTGAGCCAGGAGAGGGTCGCCTCCAGGTTCTCAATCTGGATACTATCCGGAGCCGGATCGGCGCCCTCGAGCTGCCAAGAGTAGTTCCCCCGGAGCCGCCAGCTAAGGCTGTCTTTGGTCT
>CAZLDK010000021.1:0-16482 GCA_964558285.1 uncultured Spirochaetaceae bacterium
CTTTGGATTCCCCGTGGTTCCCGAGGTGTAGATGATGGTGACCAGGTCGTCGGGGTCCGGTGTGTCGTCACCGGAATCGGTAAATGCGGGAGGTGCCGCCGGCAGATCGCGAAGGGACGCGACGGGATAGACCGGTGCCGGAGAGTTCTCGACCAGGGCTTCGGTGGAATCCCCGGAGACAACTAAGGCGGGTTGTGAATGCTCAAGGATGTTCTCGACTTGCCGAGGATGGAAGTCCGTCAGTACCGGAACCACGACGGCGCCTGCCGCCGCAATTCCCAGATACCAGATCGGCCACTCGGGTCTGTTTTCGGAAACAAGGGCAACCCGGTCGCCCTTGCCGACCCCTTTGCTCGCGAGCCAGGCGGTAACCGCCCGGGCCCGCTCCCCTACCTCCTGGTAGGTCATCATAGAACCGTCGAGAGAACCGAGCCCCGGAAGGCTGCCGTAGTTCTCGGAGACAAAAGCCAGAAGCTCGGGAAACGTGCGAATCGATTGGTTGTCCTTCACCCCTCTATAGTAACCTATTTGAGCCACCTAGGGAGAGAAAAATCGGCCCCGCCTAGCGGCTAAACCGGGGTCGTCCACCGCCTCGGCGTCCGCCGCCGGACCCGACGGTCTGGCGAGGGCCACCCTGTCGAGGGCCCGGTTGCCGCGGCGCCGAATGGCGCGCGCCTCGGTCCCCGGACCTCTCGTCGGAGCCCTGGGGCCCGGAAGTCGGATAGCCGTGGGTCTTATCAACCGCAATCTTGACACCTATGAGCTGCTCGATCCCCCGGAGGTGGGACCTTTCGGCGGCGTCGCAGAACGAGATGGCGATGCCGTCGGCTCCGGCCCGGGCGGTCCGGCCGATCCGGTGGACGTAGGTTTCCGCTTCGTTCGGTAGCTCGAAGTTGACAACGTGGGTCACGTCGTCGACGTCGAGGCCCCGGCTGGCAACATCGGTTGCCACGAGAACCCTCGTCTTACCGTTCTTGAAGTCCGCGAGGGCCCGGTTTCTCGCACCCTGGCTCTTGTCGCCGTGGATGGAGTCGCAGGTCAGGTCGTGCTTCCCCAGGACCTTCGCCACCTTCTGGGCACGATGCTTGGTCCGGGTAAAGACCAACACCTTGTACATCTGCCGGTCGTGGATCAGCTCCGGAAGAAGCGAGATCTTGTTGCCTTGGTCGACGTACATGACCGACTGGTCGATACGCTCTACCCGTAGCTCTCCCGCTTCCGCTTCGACCCGTACCGGAGACTGGAGGAGTTCCTTCGCAAGACCGGCGATAGCGGGAGGCATGGTCGCCGAGAAGAGGGCCGTCTGTCGGTCGACCGACACCTTGGAGACAATCCGCCGCACATCGGGAATAAACCCCATGTCGAGCATCCGGTCGGCCTCATCTAAAACGAGGTAGGTGACGGCCGAAAGGTCGATTCGGCCTTCTGACATAAAGTCGAGGAGGCGCCCCGGCGTCGCGACGAGAACATCCGGACGCTGCGCCAACTGTGTCATCTGCTTGTTCTTAGAAGCGCCGCCGAAGATCGGTACGGAGTAGATTCCGCTGCCCTTGCCGTAGGTAACGATGCTCTCTTGCACCTGGGCGGCGAGCTCCCTAGTCGGAGTGAGTATGAGCGCCTTCGGCCGGGCCACGGCGGAAGCGCCACCGCTTCGGCCGGCGCCCCGGTCGGAACCCCGGCCGGAACCCCGGCGCCCGCCCTTTTGGCCGGCGCCGGAAGTGTGGGCCTCTTTTCTCGGCCGATCCGCATCGACCACGAGGGTCTGCACCATCGGCAGAACAAAGGCCGCTGTCTTCCCGGTTCCGGTCTGAGCGGTGGCCAATACGTCCCTGCCCCCGAGGAGCTCGGGGATGGTTCGTTCTTGAACTTCCGTCGGGGTCGTATATCCGGCGGCTTGGACCGCAGATAGAGTTCTCTCGGTAAGTCCAAGAGAGGAAAAGTCTTTCGTTGTCATGATTATCCTTGGGGTGCGTTCGTCCTTGGTTGGTTACGCACAAGTTGTGGTGAATACCAGGAAGAACGCAGATCACAAGGAAGGCACTTGGACGGCGGGCTGTGCTGATACTGTACTGTAATCTATCTCAATAAGATCAAAAAGTAAAGTCGCTATAGAAGCGTCCTTATCGATCGGACATCCGCCGCTTCCGGTTCTTGTTATTCGCTTTGTCCTCGTACATCTGCTGGTCCGCTGCGGCAAAGAGGTCGTCCCAGGAAAGATCCGGCTCTCGTTGGTAGACGACTGAACCGTAGCTAAAGCGCAACAAACTCGTCTGTACCCCGGAGATTGCCTCCCGGAGCAGCGCCAATCGAAGCTTTTCCCGGTACTGAGACATTACCTTGGCATCGGTATCCCGAGTAACGGCGATGAACTCGTCTCCGCCGAGGCGACCGACGATCCGGGCGTCGGCGAAGGCCACCTTGAGCGCTTCGGCGAAGTGCTGAAGGTGCCGGTCCCCGGCCTGGTGGCCGAGATTATCGTTGATGTACTTAAAGTCGTCGAGATCGATAATCGCCAAGCCGAAGGGAGTTCGGTTTTCGACGAGGCGCTGAATATAGTCGTCCACCCGGAGGCGGCTTGCGAGGCCGGTGAGGTAGTCCCGGGAAGCTGTTACCGTTTCAAGAATGACGTAGGTCATGGCGACGGCGAGGGCCATCAACGGCCACGTAAGAAAGGCACCGAAAACCAAGAGCTGGATTGCCGCTCCGACCGCCGGCGCCGAAATGATCGCAAAGATGGCGATGAGAACCCGATCCTGGACCTTGCGGCGGCTTCGATACGCAACGAACACGAGATAGACCATGTGTGCGTAGGTTACCAGCAAGATGATCCACAGGCCCGGCCCCCGGGAATAGGCGTTTCCTTCGCTCACCTCGAAGACGATAGGAGAGAAGAAGTTCATCACCATCATAATCGAAGAGAAGATCATCAGATGGGCGTAGTAGAGGCGTCTCCGGAGACGCTTTCGGGAGCCAAAAATTCGGTAGTCGACGTAGGAAGCCCAGAGGCAGGGGACCAGGGGGTTGAGCCAGATAAAGACCCAATTGAGTGCGTAGTTGAGAGCTCGCATCGTATCGCCGGGTCTCCCATCGAAGGTCCAAGAGAGTACCTCGAGAACAAGGACAACGAGGGTGGCCAAGAGGACCCGTCGGTAGAGCCTGATCGAATACCCTGGCCGGTCTCTCCTCCAGTGCATAATCGCCAGAACCGAAAGCAGAAGCAGCACGGCGTAGATGTTTATGTCGTAGTGGAGGTAGGTCTGCAACTGCACGGCGGTAGTGTAGTTCGACCTTCCGAGTTCGGCTACCCTTGAGCATACCTTTCAGGAGTGGTAGCCTAGATACGGAGGTGGCATATGCACCGAGCTTCCCTTCTGCTAACCCTACTGCTTGCGATAGTCCCACTGTTCACCGTCGAGGCCGCTCCGGAAGACTACGACGAAATGCTCTTTACGGATCTCTACGGCCAGGTCTTCGCCACATCCTCGGAGCTCGAGGCTCCCGGATTCGGTGAGCTCGGCACGTACGGAGGCCACACCCTCTTCGACGGACAGCGCTACACCGGCTGGTCGGAGGGCGTGCCGGGGTACGGTGTCGGCGAGAGCATCTGGATCCGGATCCCCCACGGAACGGACACGCTCGTGGTTATAAACGGGTTTGCCAGGACGGAGTCCCTCTTCTACCGAAACAGCCGTGTTCAGACCGTAGACGCGTCCCTTTATCACGGTTTCTTTCCCGAGGGCATGGTTACCGAAGTGGGTCCCGTGTACTTCGTCGAACCGGTCAACGAGCGTCTCGTTCTAAGGTTCCAGGATCACCCCGAGCTCCAGACGTTCACCCTCCCCTTTCGGTGGGGGGACGTACCTGTAATCGATAGCTACTGGAGGCAGGTCTATACCGGCCTCGCCGGCGGTCGGGGGCTTCCTCCCCGGATGTCCGACCACGCCTTCTTCCTCCGCCTCGAAATCCGGGAGGTCTATCGGGGTAGCAGTTGGGATGACACCTGTCTTACCGAAGTACGCGCCTTCAACAGGAACCGCTTCCGGCCCACGCAAATGTACGAGGCCGGCGGAACGGTCTACTACGATACGCCGAACGCGCGGGGCCGCATCCTCGCCCAGAGCCACACCCGGCTCTTTCAACTGATCGAAAGCGACCCCTCCAATCAGTGGGCCCTGGTCTACTCGGTCCCCCGGGAGGCCCAGGGACGAGTCGGCGGAGAATACCTCCTCTTCCAGGCGCCCTATCCGACCCCGGCGGAAGTCCCGCAGTTCCAGAGGGCCCTCTCCGCGGGAGCGTTGCCGACCGGCTTCGTCCCCGGGCGTCGGACTCCGACCCTACGTTTCGACAACGGGACCTCGGTGGAGCTTCCCACCCGGAGATAGGCTCCCGAGGATGCCGGGCGATACGGAGCATTGACCGCCGCGGGAGGGGGGGGATATTCTTCGGAGGATGCAGATAAACGTCCACCGTTGGAAAGAGCTTTCCGACGAGCAGCGCAGTCGGTTCCTCGCTCGCTCCGAAAGCGACATAGAAGAGATAAAGCCGGCAGTTCAGACCATCATCGACGACGTCGCTAAGCGGGGTGACGCGTCGCTCCGAGAGCTTACGCACCGTTACGACCACGCGGATGTGTCCGAGCTTCCGCTCCGGGTGCAGCCCGAGGAGATCGCCGTTGCCCGGGAGAGCCTCGACGAGGAGTTACGGCTCGCCCTCGAAACTGTCGTCGGCAACGCGATGGAGTTTCATCGCCGGCAGCGGCCGGAGCCCTGGGTAAACTATAAGGCGTCCGGTGGAATGCTCCTAGGAGAGCGATGGACCCCCATCGACTCGGTAGGTCTCTACGTACCCCGGGGACGGGGAAGCTTTCCGTCGATGTTCTACATGCTCGCCGCCCCGGCAATCGCCGCAGCGGTACCTCGAACCGTGGTCGTCACCCCGCCGATGCCCGACGGCAGCATCGACCCGGCCTGTCTCTACACTGCGGAGCTCTTGGGAATCGAGGAGATCTACCGAATCGGGGGAGCCCAGGCGGTTGCCGCCCTGGCGTTGGGAACCGAATCGGTCGCCCCGGTCCTTAAGATTCTCGGCCCCGGTAGTCAGTACGTCGCCGCTGCGAAGCAGCTTCTCTCTTCCGTGGTAGATACCGGTACCCCCGCAGGCCCGACGGAGTCGATGATTCTCGCCGACGATTCCACGGACTCGGTTACCTGCGCCCTCGACCTTATGATAGAGGCCGAACACGGCAGCGACTCCGCCGCTCTGCTGGTCACCCCGAGTGACTCCCTCGCGGAGGAGGTTGCCGAGCACCTAAAGAAGATGGTACCGAAGGCGCCGGAACCGCGGAGGCAGTTTCTCGAGGACGTCTTCTCCGGATACGGGGGCATCCTCCTCTGCGACTCCCTCGCCGAGGGGGTCGACATAGTGAACCGCTATGCCCCGGAGCACCTCCAGTTGAGGGTTTCCGAGCCCTACGCGACTATCGAGGGAATCAGGAACGCCGGCGAGGTGCTCATAGGCCGCTTTACGCCCTTCAGTATCGCCAACTACGCTACGGGGGCGAACTCGGTGCTTCCCACCGGGGGTGCCGCTCGGACCTACTCTCCGATTTCGGTCCGCGATTTCATGAAGGTCACGTCGGTCATCCACCTCCACGAGGAAGGCTACCACCGCCTGGAAGACCACGTAATCCGCTTGGCAGACTACGAGGGTTTTTGGAGTCACGCCTGGTCCCTTAGGCGAAGAAAGGATCCGGACGGCTCCCAGGAACACCTGGGCTCCTAGTCGCAGTCGTGACCGATTTGGAAGAACGGCTTAAGGAGCTCTTCGCCTACCTCGAGTCCTTCGTAAGCATCGAGCGCGGCGGCCTGACGACCCGGGTGTTTCGCCTCGACCGAATGATGCACCTTCTCGAGCTGACCGGACACCCCGAATCCGGACGCCCAACGATCCACATTGCCGGCTCCAAGGGTAAGGGCTCCACGGCCACGATGACAGCCTCGGTCTTGACCGAGCTTGGCTTCCGAGTCGGGGTCTATATGTCGCCCCACGTCCAGGACTACCGAGAGCGCTTCTTCGTCGCCGGGCGGGAGACGGCGGCCGAAAGCTACGTTTCGGTTCTCGACGGTGTCAGGCGCCTCGTCGAAGAAAAGATCCGCCCTTACAGACCGGAGGCGGAGCTTCCTACCGCCTTCGAGCTTCTGACACTGGTCGGCTTCCTTCTTTTCGAAGGGCAAGAGTGCGATTGGCAAGTCATCGAAACGGGGCTCGGGGGACGACTCGACGCCACCAACGTCGTAACGCCGACGGTTACGATCCTTACCCCGATCGAGCTCGAGCACACCGAGTTCCTCGGCGAGACTATCCGAGAAATCGCCGGGGAAAAGGCGGGCATCATCAAGCCCGGCGCGCCGGTTGTGACCGGGAGGCAGCGCCCCGAAGCGATGGAGGTCTTCACGACCCGGGCCCGGGAGGCAGGCGTTCCGCTCCTGGTCGCAGACCCCGATCGCTTGGTGAGAGAGCCCACCCCCGGCTCCTACACCCTCTCTCTGCCGAACGGCGAGTTGTCCGTGACCCCCGGGATGCCGGGACGCCACCAGGCCGAGAACGCCCTTTTGGCCCTGACCGCCGTCCTGTCGCAGTACCCCGACGCCGATTTCGACGCGCTCCGCCGGGGAATCGAGGAGGCGCGCCTTCCTGGCCGCTTCGAGATTGTCTCCGAGATGCCCCCGATCGTTCTCGACGGCGCGCATACTCCGGATTCCCTCCGATTCCTCCTCGACGAGGTGCGGCGCCGGCTCCCGAGCATCGAGACGGTGGTCTTCGGTCCGATTGCCGGCAAACGCTACGGCGAGCTTGCTCCCCTGGTCGTCGGTTTCGCGAAGGTGGTAATCCTCTGCGACGGTCACCCCCAACGCCGGGTGGATATGCCGTCTCTCACCGAAGAGCTCCGCAGAGCGGAGAAGAACGCGCCGGGTGCAAAAGAGGGGCGCTTGTGCATCGTCACGGCTCCGCGCATCGAAGACGCCCTGGCCGAGGCGAGGCGGCGCGCCGGGCCGAGGGGATTCCTCGTCACCGGTTCGTTCTACTTGGCCGGGGCTGCCCGGAGCCGCCTGATGCCGAACACAGATTTGCCAAGCGCCGAGAGCTATACTAAGTTCTAGACACCATGGCTGACATCAACAAGCGCATTCACGTCGTTACCGGAGACATCACCCAGCTCGAAGTAGAGGCAATCGTCAACGCCGCCAACTCCTCGCTGATGGGCGGCGGTGGGGTCGACGGGGCGATTCACGCAGCAGGGGGCCCGGAGATTCTAAAGCAGTGCAAGGATATCCGCCGCCACGACTATCCAAAGGGGGTCCCGACGGGCAAAGCGGTCATTACCACCGGCGGCGAGCTTCCGGCGCAGTACGTCATACACGCGGTTGGTCCGGTTTGGAACGGCGGCGACCAGAAGGAGGAAGCCCTTTTGGAGGCGGCGTACCGAAACTCCCTCGACGTCGCCGCAGGCCGGGGCGTATCGAGCATCGCGTTTCCGGCTATCTCGACGGGCGTCTACGGTTACCCCAAGGAGGAGGCGGCGGTGGTAGCCTACCGGGCGGTGGCGAAGCATCTCCAGCGCAACACGGTGCCCCGAGACGTCTTCTTCGTCTTCTTTTCCGATGCGGATAGAGAGCTGTTTCTCAAGGCGCTGGAGGAATAGCGGAACCGGTGTCTCTGAACTGGAAAGAGATCGACCTTATCCTCTCGGAGGTAGATCTCGTCGATGCGTTTATCACTAAGATAGTACAGCCCGATTTCCACAATCTCGCCTTCTTGATCAACCAGCACGGCACCCGATACTGGTTGCGTTTTTGTCTGACGCCGGGGGCGACTCGGCTTCACACGACGAACCGACGGCCGGAGAAGCCTAAGAAGAACCAGCGCTTCGTTCAGTTGCTACGTTCGCGAATCCTCGGCGGCAAGATTAAGCACGTCTCCCAGATCGGAACCGAGCGCATCGTTCGTTTTTCGATCCAGTCCGGGGGAGAGGAAACACTTCTCTACGCCCGGCTCTGGTCGAACGCGGCAAACATCCTGGCAACCGACCCCGACGGCACGATCCTCGACAGCTTCTATCGGCGCCCGAAGCGTGGGGAGGTAACAGGCCAACGCTTCGAGCTCCCGGAGAGCCGGCAAGCCCCCGACAAGGTGTTTGAGGTCCGGGAGCACGAGGGAGCCGACTCATTTAACCGATTTATAGCCGAGCAGTACGGAGAGGCGGAGCATTCGGCGGAGAGGGAGCAGCTGGTTCTCGACCTGCTCAAAGAGATTCGCCGGGAGCGGCAGAAGGTACACCGGACCCTCCAAGGCGTCGTACAGCGCCGGAGCGAGCTCGAAGGCACCGAGCAACTCAAGGAGTACGCAGACAGCATTATGGCGTCTGTGCACCAGCTCGAGTCCGGGGACGGGTGGCTCGTGGTACCGGACGTCCATCATCCTGGAGAAACGATTACCGTCGAGTCCCAAGGAGACCGGACGCCGATCGAGACGGCTCAGCATCTCTACGATCGCTACAAGCGACAGAAAGAGACGGCGGCGGAGCTGAAAGAAAGCGAGACACGGCTTCGACATCGCCTGGAGGAGATCGAAGAGGAAGAGGAGTGGATTCCCGACGCCGACATCGAAGAGCTCCAGGAGCGCAAGTCGGTTCGCCGAAGCCGGAGCGAGGAACCGAGCTCCGGCCTGCCGGGGATTCGCCTGGAATCCGGAGGGTTCACGCTGTTGATCGGAAGATCCTCCCAGGAGAGCGACCGGCTTCTGCGGCGTCATGTCCGTGGCAACGACTACTGGCTCCACGTCCGGGACCATGCCGGGGGACACGTCTTTATCAAGGGCAAGAAGAACAAGAGCGTCCCCCTGGACGTTCTCCTCGACGCAGGCAACCTGGCGCTCTATTTCAGCAAGGCGCGAAGCGGTGGAAGGAGCGATGTCTACTACACCCAGGTAAAATACCTCCGCCGAGGAAAGCACGGAAAAACGGGAACCGTCCTTCCAACCCAGGAAAAGAACCTCCGGATAGAGATGGATCCCGAGCGCCTCGATCGGCTTCTCGGCCGAATCGCCTAGTATTTCCGACGATTTGCATTGCCTTTTTTCCTGGCGAATACTTAAGGTCATGAAACAAGAGGGGGATCTGGGCCCAATCCGGGAGCCCATCGTCGATGGAATCTTCTATCCCGCGGAGCAAGAACCGCTCCGAAGAGAGATTCAGCGACTCCTCGCAAACGGCACCACCACTCCCGGCGACGCCGAAGGTATCGTTGTCCCCCACGCGAGTCTGTCATATTGCGGAGGCTGCCTCGCGGAGGCGTACCGTTCGGTCTCCGGACGCCCGGTAACCCGGGTGCTCATAGTCGGTCCGGTCTATCGAGACCCACAGCCGGCGCTCATCCTGCCCGAGAGCAGTGGATTCTCGACCCCCTTGGGAACGATCCCCGTCCTTGATATCCTGGAGGCGGTGAACCCAAACGGCGCGCTTCCGCTTCTAAAACGCGACATACCACATCTCGAAGAGCACTGCTTGGAGATTCAGCTCCCCTTTGTTCAATACCTCTTCCCCGAGGCGAGCATTATCCCGGTCCTTGTTGGGGACGAGGGCCCGGTCTGCTTCGGAGCGCTCCAATCCCTGATCGCCGCGCTCCGGCGGGAGAGCCCGGATACCCTCCTGACGGTCGTCTCCTTCAACCTGACGAGCACCGTCGATATTCGCAGAGCCCGGCAGGAGGCGGGACGGGTGGTCGACGCGGCACTGAGCCGTGACACCTCGGATCTCCTCGGCGGAATCGAAGACGGCTCCCTGAGCGCCCGGGGCCTGGTCTCCCTCGCCGCAGTCACCGAGAGTTGGCGCGAAAGCCACCGGGTCGAGCTTCTCGCCCGGGAATCCTCGGCTTCTCAGTTCGACGACCCGACGAGTACCGTCGAGTACGGTAGCTTTGCCTACTATCCACGGAGCGGCGTCTAGTGCTTTCCGATGCCGACAAGCGCCTCCTTCTTGCCACTTCCCGCCTTTCGCTCGAGGTGACCCTCGGAACGCGGCCGCCGGTGGAGCTCGACACCCTCAGGGTTGTGCCGGAACCCGGGGGCGCTTTCGTGACCATCTGGCGGCTCGAAGGCTCGGAGCGTCACCTTCGCGGCTGCATTGGAAGGATTATCTCCGACGAGGCCTTGACGAAGACCGTCGTCAAGATGACCGCGGAGGCGGCGACGAAGGACCCCCGCTTTCCTCCGGTATCCGTCGAAGAGCTACCGGGGCTTCTCTTAGAAGTATCGGTCCTTTCGGTCCCGGCGGAGGCTAAACCGGAAGACGTTGTAGCCGGAGAGCACGGTATTATCCTGCAACGGGGCCCCCGGAGCGGACTTCTGCTCCCCCAGGTCGCCTCGGAGCGGGGATGGGGTCGAGAAACGTTTCTCGACCATGGCTGCCTCAAAGCCGGATTAAAACCCGGCTGCTGGAGGGACGAGTTGGTACGCCTATCGATCTTTACCGCCACGGTGTTTGACGAATCCAGTCTCCCTATGTGACTATTACATCCAATAGCGATGGAGCAACTCATTACCGTTACCCGGGGCGACGATATCTTTCTCGGCATCGGCACAGGGATCTCTCCGAAGACTCTCCGGGCCAGGACATTGGTAACCCTTCCCCGAAGCGCCGGGATGCTGGTTACCGTTGACGGCGCGACCAAGTGGCCGATTACCGGGATTACCGAGCACAACCAAGAAATCTACCTTCTAGGGCCCCATATCGAGGGGATAACCCTGGGCGAAGCACTGGAGGAGGAGGATAGCGCCGTCCTATCGATCCTCTCTCGCCTTGCCCGGGCCGTCGATCTTCTCGAGAGGAGCAGCGACTTGCGACCCCGCCTCCACCCACGCACCGTCATCATGGAGCAGGACGGAGGGGTTCTCTTTTTGCCGGACGCCTTCGAGCATCTGGTCGCCGAATCCACCGGGGACACCCTCTTCGACAACGACGAGCACCTCCAGAGCCTACCGTGGAAGGCCCAGACGTCCCTCCGTTTTGGAATAATGGCGTACTACGGATTGACCGGGACCCTTCCCTCCTCCCCGGAGCCCGGCGTACCCTTTTCCCGAGCTCTCGCCGGGGGCATCGTTCCCCCGCCAATACTCGTGGTATCCGACCTACGGGAGGACGTTTCCCGCGAGGTTGCCTCGTCTCTCTCCACAACTCCCGGGCGAATCCGGGGAGCCGGAGAATGGGAGGAGGTATTTCGGCGCTGGCTTCGGACCGGAACCCACGTCGACAAGGAGTCGAAGCTCCCGGATTCTCGACGCGCCGGCTACGAACGAAGCTATATCCTCCGCCGCAGACGGTTTCGAAGGCAGCAGTTCTTCCGGGAACGGTGGAAACAGCTTGTCGCGGTCGCCCTCGTAGCCACCCTCGCCGTGACGGTTCCCGGAGCGATCGCTATGCGCACCTTTCGGCCGCTAACAACCACCGATTTGGGCCCCGTCGAGTTGGTCGAGGGACACTTCACGGCGATAAATCGGCTCGATACGGAGTTTCTTCAAGACTCGGTCGCACCCCGGGCGGACAGCGGGCGCATGCAGGCCGTCGACCACATCTTCGTACTCTCTCGAATTCGAGGGGCAATCGAAGGCCGACCGCCGGTGCTACCCCCGGACCAGTGGATAGCTTCCGAAAGATCCACACTCCCCCCGGGGACGATCCTCTTCGGCGTTAGCGACCTCGAGGTCTCCGAGCTCTCGGAAAGGGAGGGGCGGCCGGCGGTGGAAGTCTCCTACCGCTTTTGGCAACCGGCTCCGTCGGAGGGGGAAGGGGACGAGGATGGAAGCTATTTCGGAATCGTCTACGACATCGACGACATCCTCTTCCTCGAGCGCTACAGAGACAGCTGGCGGATTGCCGAGCGAAGAACGCTCAGCCGTTCGGGTCGGCGCGTCCGCATTCCCTACAGCGGTGGCCCGGGCGATTAACGTCGCGGTCAGCGACGAGGGCATAAACGACTCGCTTACGGCGATGTCGGAATCATCCGGAACCTACACCCGCCACTTCTCAAACGACGAACAGTTCTTCCTTAAGTTCGACGAGCCTTTCGTCGTTCCGTCGCTTCCGATCCATCACGATGTTCGTGTTTCTACACCGGCAGAGGGGTACTCGGAAATCATTCGCCGCGTCGTCACACAAATATCTCCGAAGGCCCCGGACCTTTTCTCGGGGCTCCGCCACTTCTTCGACCCCGGGGACATCGGTCGTCCGGCATTCTATCGACGAATAGTCTCCGGCGGTAACGAGTTCCTCTACCTGATTCGTCTCGATCTCCGGTATCGTCCCTCGGTCCACGAGGTCCTCGAAGCCGGGAGCAACGACCGAGCTCCGGTCTTCCGGACGACGGACCTTCTCTTGGAGGCGGATCTTCTGCCGCTGGCGTCGATGAGCGAGGAAGAAACCCTCTACGTCCGAGAGGTCTTTTCCGAAACCTGGATCGGCGAGACCGGACGAGGATACTTTGTCCAGGGAATATGGATAGACCGAGACCTCACCCGGTTTCTCTCGGCGGTCGTAACTCCGCCGGGACACCGGCTCTACCCCTATTTCCCCGTTAGTTGCAAATATCGCTCCCTGGGCATCTCCCTCGTCGAGTTCGAGGAGGAATTGCTGACGAGATACGCCGGGCTCCTGGAGGGCATCTGCGGCGCTATAGAGCCGAAGGCCCGGGATATCGAAGCGGCGCTCAAGGAGCAGGACTACGATCCTAAGATGCCCCTCCTGGAAGAGATGCGCGGGCAGATGCCTCCGGAACTGACGGAGCCTTGGAGGCGCTTTTCCACCAGACCCTATCTGAACGATCGTGATATGCGGGAGTTTGCCCTTGAAACCAACTGACCAACCCGCCCCTGGCAACCTACCCGGCAGCCTTTCCGGCGCCCGGGTCACCGTAATGGGGCTTGGGCTCCACGGTGGTGGCGTCGCCGCCACCCGCTACTTGGTCTCCGAAGGCGCCGAGGTTACCGTTACCGACCTCCGGGATGAGAACCGCCTCGCCTCGAGCATAGAGGCGATCTCCGGCTTGCCCGTGCGACTGGTTCTCGGCCGGCATGAAGACGCCGACTTTTCCGAGGCGGATTTCGTCGTCAAGAATCCCGCGGTACCACGGCATTCGCGGTACCTCGCGAAGGCACGCAGGATCGAGACCGACCTCTCGCTCTTCCTAAAACGCTTCTCCGGACCGATCCTTGCGGTTACCGGGACCAAAGGAAAGTCGACCACCGCCGGCGCCCTCCACTACGGCCTTACCAGGGCCGGACTCCCGGCACAGCTCGGGGGCAACATCACTATCTCGCCTCTCACCTTTCTCCGGGAGACGACGGCCGAGTCTCCGGTGGTTCTCGAGCTTTCGTCGTTTCAGCTCGGGGACTTGACGATGGTGGACGGGGGTATCGGGGTCCTTGTTCCACGCGTCGGCGTCATAACCTCCTTCTTTCGAGACCACCAGGATTACTACGGATCGATGGAGCGCTACTTCGGGGACAAGGCCATCCTCGCCGCGGCGGTTCCGCCGGAGGGAGCCGTGGTCCTCGGCGCCACCGGAGAGTACGGAAGGCGGTTCTCCCAGCTAAGCCGGGCCCCGGTCTACTGGGCCGCAGGAAACCCGGGGTCCGGCTACCGGCAGGGGCCCGGACCCGCAACTCAGCCCCCCGGAGTCTCCCTGACCGAAGACGGCGTCTCGCTGCTGGACCCCTTCCGTGGGCGTGACCCCCTCGAAGTCCCACTGCCGGGGGGGGTACCCGGGAGCGCGGCGCTCCGGCTGAACTACGGTATGACGCTTCTGTCGCTGTTTCTCTACGGCATCGACCCGACGCTCTTGGCGGACTGCCTCGAGGGCTTTCCCGGCGTCGAGCATCGCCTCGAGCTCTGCGGGAGCATCGGCGGCTGCCGTGTCTACAACGATTCCGCGGCGACCGTACCCGAGGCGACGCTGGCGGCGGTACGGAGCTTCTCCGCTCCGGTCCGGTTGATCGCCGGTGGAACGGACAAGGGCCTCGACTACGACAGCATCGTCGACGCGGTCCGCGAGTCCGCGGGAACCTACTTCCTCGAGGGCTCGGCGTCGGAGAAGATGCTCGCTGTGCTATCCAAAGTCGCCGGTGGGTCTCGGACCCGGGCGCCGGGAGGGCTTGTCCGAGGCCCCTTTTCCTCCCTCGAGGAGTGCCTCGAGGCCGCCCTCGAAGACGCCGCCGCCGGAGAGGTAGTCGTCTTCTCGCCGGGTTGCGCCTCTTTCGAGAAGTTCGATAATGAGTTCCATAGGGGCCGGGTTTTCAAGTCCCTTGTCGAATCCACAAGGAGTACGCCATGACCTACAAGAAAGATTTTCTCCTCGCCATTCCCAAGACCGACGTTCACGTCCATCTCGACGGCAGCCTCCGGATTCCCACCTTGATAGACTTGGCAAAGAGCCGAAAGATCGAGCTCCCCTCCTTCGAAGAGGCGGGCTTACGGGAACTGGTCTTTAAAGATAGCTACGCCGACCTCAACGAATACCTTTCGGGCTTCCAATGGACCACCGCGGTCCTTCAGGATGCCGAGGCCCTCGAGCGCGTCGCCTTCGAGCTTGCGGAGGACAACTGGAACGAGGGGGTCCGCTACATCGAGGTTCGCTTCGCTCCACAGCTGAACATGCACGATCAGATGAGCTTCGAGGCCGTCATGGAAGCCGTCGACCGGGGGCTTCGTCGGGCCCGAGACCAGATCAACAAGGGGCTGAAGGACAACGAGCCCCCCTTCGAGTACGGAATAATCGTCTGTGCGATGCGCTTTTTTACCAAGAACTTTTCGCAGTACTTCAGAAAGCTCTTCGAGGCACACCCCTACTCCTCGTCCGCGGAAGTGGCGCGGCTGGCCTCCTTGGAGCTGGCGAAGGCGGTGGTTCGCTTTCGAGGGCAGTCGGATGCCCAGGTAGTCGGGTTCGACCTCGCGGGAGCCGAAATGGGAAACCCCGCTGCGCTTCATCAGGAGGCCTTCGACTACGTTCATCGCCATTTTATGAATAAGACGGTCCACGCCGGAGAGGCCTACGGTCCGGAGTCGATCTTTCAGGCCATCACTAAGCTCCACGCCGACCGGATCGGCCACGGCTTGCGCCTCTTCAACAGCTCGTCGGTGCAAGACGCTGATATAACCGATCCCGACGCCTATGTCGCCGAGCTTACGGACTTTATCGCAAACCACCGCACTACCATCGAGGTCTGCCTGACGAGCAACCTGCAAACCTCCCCGGATATCTCGGACGCACGGCACCACTCCTTAGGGGAGATGCTCGAGCGCAACCTCTCGGTAACCATTTGCACCGATAATCGGTTGGTGTCGAACACCTCGGTAACCCAGGAGCTCGAGCTTGCGACGTCGAGTTTTTCGATCCCGCCTAAGCAGCTCAAGAACGTCATCATCTACGGTTTCAAGCGATCGTTCTTCCCCCGGTCTTACGGGGAGAAGCGGCGGTACGTTCGCCAGGTAATCGACTACTACGACAAGATAGAGAGGGAGCATTTCGGTTAGAGACTAGAGGTCCCGGGCGAATCGGATTCCGATGCTAAAGCTGCTGCCGGCAGGGTCGAAGCGTCCACGATTAGTCAGGGTAAGGTCCTGCACTGGGGTGTTCCAGGCCCCGCCGCGGACTGCCCGTTCGACGATACCAAAGCGGTTAGGCGGCGGATTGGCTGGCCCCGTCGGGTCCACCGCGGAAGCCCCCGGAGCCCCTCCCGCCTGGCGCTCGTAGGCATCAAGGGCGTAGGCGTCCCAGCACCACTCCCAGACGTTTCCCAACAGGTCGTCGAAGCCCGGGGAGGCCGACCGGCCGCGAGGGAAAGCCCCAACGGGGGTAGTCGGTCCCCCGGCTTGGGTGTAGGGAGGAGAGATTGCTTCGAAGGCGTCTCCGCTCCGGTAGAAATTCGCTCGTCCGTAGGGCGTTGTGCTCCCCCAGGGGTAGAGGCGCCCGTCCGGCCTGCGTCCGGCGTACTCCCACTCCGCCTCCGTCGGTAGACGGATACCCCGTCGGCTCCGGTCCCACAAAACCCCGGGTCTTTCGTCGTCACCGGCCTCGATAGCGTACGGCGGCGCGTCTCCGTGAAGCAGAGCAAGGAGATCCGCCAGGACTACCGCCCCGTACCAGGTAAAACCAACGGCCGGGTGGCTTCCCCGCCCGTCGAGAACCCGAAGCTCGTTCTCGACGAGGGTAAGCCCGAGCTGCTCGCCGTAGTCGAGGCCTCCGGTCGCGAGGACAAGCCGGCCGCCGTCTGCCCGGAGGACATCGTCCTCCTTCACAACCAAGACGCCCCGGCGGAGGCCGGCCTCCAGCAGCCTAAGGGCCTGGTCGTTGGTAAGCTCGCGCCGCATCAGGCTGTAGGGCGTGGTCAGTGTAACCGGGTGAACAGGTGACTCGTCGGCCTCTCCCGCGTCGT
>CAZLDK010000021.1:16492-18815 GCA_964558285.1 uncultured Spirochaetaceae bacterium
GTCGTTCCCCATCTCGAACTCCCCGACCTCCCCCGGCGGGAGGACCGGCTGGAAATCGAGGCCGAGGGAGCCGGTGACGAAGGTCGCCTCCTCCGACCAGGGACCCGCCTCGGCGCCGAGACGCGTCCGAAGACGCCAACGCACCTCCTGTCCGGAACCGAGCTCTTCTGCGAAGGGCAGAAGCGTCGGCGACGCCGAGGCGGAAACGCTGAAGAGCTCGGTGGTCTCTCCTGGGCCGGTCACTTCGACCTCGTACGCGTCCGCCCCGGGAACAGGCTCCCAGACCAAGACCGGCGGATCGGTTATCGCTTCCTCACGGTCGAGGGGTGAGAAGTGCTCGGGAACCGTCGCGAGTATCTCCTCCGGGGTTCTGTCTTCGGCCGCTTCGACGGAGGCGCTCCCTGGCCCGGCGGCCGGCGGGGCCTCACCGGGGGTACCACACCCTCCGATGAGAAGCCCGAAGCAGAGAACGACAAGAACGCCGACAGTTCCGGGGGTGCGTGTATCAGCCAAAGCGCTTCCTCAAGACTTTGTGATAGTAGTCTCTGCCCCCCTCCGCGGCGCGGTAGACCCGGGCGGCAAAGGGCCGGTGCAGATAGTCCCAGGCGCCGAGTCGGTCGAGAATACGCCCCCCGAAGCCGGTCTTGAACCGATAGAGCCCGTGCATCGGGTGTTTCGGGTCCGGGGTCGGCGGAACGCCGAAGAGGTCGTACCGCCGGAGTCCGCGACTCCGGGCCCGCCGCATCGCCTCCCATTGCAGGAGGTAGGGCGCCATCAGCTCCCGGTTGAGATTGGATGAGGCTCCGTAGAGGTAGGTCGCGGTTCCGTCCCACTCGAGGACGATGTTCCCGGCGAGCAGGGCTCCCTCAAACTCCGCGAAGTACAAAGAGAGCCGCGGCGCATTTTCCCCGGGTCCGTTGCCGGCCCCGGTTCCCGAGTAGCCCCGCCCTCGAACGACATCGAAAAGAGTGCTGTAGTAGGCCTCGCTGTGGATCGAGATCCGGTCCCGCCGGGCGGTCTCGCTATAGAGCCGATACCAAAGGGACAGCTCCTCGGGGTCCGCCTCCCGGACGCTTACCCCTCGTTTGGCGGCGAGCCGGACGTTGTACCGGGTTTTGGACTTCATCCCCTTGAGGAGCGCGTCCTCTTCTTCCTCCAGGTCGACGATGACGGTGCTCGGCGGTTGGACCGTCACCGGGGCCCGCCGGAGACCGAGGGCTTCGGCGGCCGGCGCCTCGTCGAGGCCCCAGGGAAGGTCGAAGCGAACCAGAAGGGGCGTCCGGCTAAACGACGCTTCGGAAGCGATCCGCCGGGTCAGCTCGGCAAACTCACCCGCCTCCGGCACGCTCCGAGGTGCGTGGGGAACGTAGACCAGGCGCTGCCCGAAGGGGAGGGACCGGGAGAGTGCTCCGAGCTGCGGGGTATCACCCCCGGAGGAAACACGGTGGGACTTCCACCCGAAGCGCGCTTTGAACTCGAGCCAGAAATCCGACTGGAGAAAACTCTCGAACTCCTGTCCCGTTGCGGCCACCCTACCCTACGTTACCGTTTGCTATGCGCTTGGTCTTGATCGGATTCCCCGCGACGGTGAGGGCCGCGTCGCCGACCAATACCGAATGGTTCTCGACCCTTATGGGAATAGCGAAGAAGTCGTCGATGGTAATCTCCGGGACGCCGGCGCCCGCCGCCGCGTCGCCGGCCTCGGCAAAACTCTCCGGCAGAACCCGGACCCCCGGCTCGACATCGTCGACGAAGAGCACTTCCACGAGGCGTTCCCCTTCGTCGGTCTTGGTGTCCGCGGCAAGGAGCATCCCTTGGCTCTCGACTCCCCGGAGCTTGGCGGGCTTGAGGTTCGACACCAGAAGGATGGTCTTGTTCAAGAGCTCGTCTTCGGAATAGTAGGGGACGAGGCCGGAGACGATAACCCTCTCGGCGTTCTGTCCGTCGTCCACCGTCTCTACGTAGAGCTTGTCGGCCTTCGGGTGACGCTCTACGTTGACGATCTTCGCGGTCCGGATATCCACCGATGAGGCAAAGCGCTCCTCGAGGGGGGGCTCGACGGCGGGCGCGGTAGCGCCTTCGGCCGGAGACTCTGCCGCGTCGCCGGCCGCGGTACCGCCGGCCTTCCGTTGCTCCCGCTCCGATTGACTCCCGGAGAAGCGCTCCCGAAGGTCGGCGATAAGCTCGTCCTCGAGGGGTTTAAAGAGAATCTCCGGAGCCTGAATCCGGCCGAGGGCGTTGGCGGCGGCCGTCGCCGCCTTCGCCGGACCACCGAGGTTCTCCCAGGAGTAGTCGGTTATCCCGAGGAGCGTACCGATGCGAT
>CAZLDK010000021.1:18915-21833 GCA_964558285.1 uncultured Spirochaetaceae bacterium
CCACCGAGGTTCTCCCAGGAGTAGTCGGTTATCCCGAGGAGCGTACCGATGCGATCGGCTGTCTCGGGAATAAAGGGGCGTACGAGAATCGCCAGATCCTTGAGGAGGTAGCAGAGGTTTGCAAGAAGCGCCGCCGCCGCCGGAGGATTCTCTTTCCGGGTGCGCCAGGGCTCCCCCGCCTGGAAGGTCCGGTTTCCGAGGCTGCTCAAGCCGAAGAGCTCCCGGAAGGCGTCCCGGATCGAGGCGTTTTCGAGAAGGTCGGAGATTCGAGCCTCCCGTTCGGCGACTTCGGACCAGAAGGCCCCGGGGTCGAAACCGCCGGTCTGTGTCCCTGGGCCGTCGGCCTGGGCCCCTGGACCGCCGGCCTGGGCCCCTGGACCGTCGGCCTGGGCCCCGGTCGGGAGCTCCGGCACCTGCCCGTCGAAATACTTCGACACAAAGATAAGCGTCCGGTTGACGAAGTTCGCGAGGTTCCCGATCAGCTCGCCATTCACCTTCTCCTGAAAGTCGTCCCAGGTAAAGGTAAAATCGGAGGTCTCGGGGCGGTTGTAGAAAACATAGAAGCGCCACACGTCCGCGGGGATCCCCGTTTCTTGGGCGTCGGTACCAAAGACGCCGATCCCCCGGCTCTTGGAGAACTGCCCCCCTTCGTAGTTGAGGTATTCGCTCGAAGACATGTTCTTCAGGAGGGTCCACCTCTCCCCGGTCCCGAGGAGAGACGAGGGAAAGACGACGGTGTGGAAGGGAATGTTGTCCTTCCCGACGAACTGAAAGAGCTCGACGTTATCGGGATCTCTCCACCACGTTTCCCAGTCGTCCCGGAGACTCGCGGTAATCGAAATGTAGCCGATCGGTGCGTCGAACCAGACGTAGAAGACCTTCTCCTTGTACTCCTCGAGGGGAACCGGAATCCCCCACTTCAGGTCCCGGGTGATGGAGCGTTCCTTGAGCCCGTCGCGGATCCACGCCTGGGTCATCTGGACGGCGTTCTTTGCCCACCGCTGGTTGGCGCCGGACTCTTCGAGCCACGCCTCCAGCTTCGGGGCGATTGCCGGCAGGTTGATGTAGAGGTGGCTGGTCTTTCGCACCACGGGGGTCGAGTCGTCGACGACGCTCCGAGGATTGATCAGGTCCGTCGGATCGAGGAGTTTCCCGCAGTTCTCACACTGATCCCCCCGGGCGTCCTCGTATCCGCAGTGTGGGCAGGTTCCCCGGACGTAGCGGTCGGCGAGGAACATATCGGATTTCTCCGAGTAGAGCTGTTCTATCGTGTGCTCGGTGATGTAGCCGTTCTCGTAGAGCTTCAGAAAGATGTGCTGGGTAATCTCGGTATGGTGATGGGTCGACGTCCGGCCGAACTTGTCGAAGGAGATGTTGAACCAGCGATAGATGTCGTCGTGGATGGTAAAGTAGCGGGTGCAGAGCTCGGCAGGGGTAATTCCCTCTTCCCGGGCCCGGGTTTCGGTGGCGGTCCCGTACTCGTCGGTGCCACAGACGTAGAGCGTCTCGTAACCCCGTTGCCGGCAGAAGCGGGCAAAGACATCCGCGGAAAGAACCTGCACGAGGTTTCCCAGGTGAGGGATGTTGTTTACGTAAGGTAGCGCAGAGGTGATCAGTCGTCGCTTCATGGTTAGGCCACTATAGAAACGCCGCCTAAGGCCGTCAAGGAGCGTGGGGTATCAACCGGTAATGGTGGTAATCACGATCCGCCGCTCTCGGGCCCGGTCCCGGTGCTCCCAGAGGTAGACGCCCTGCCAGGTACCGAGGCTCAGGCGGCCCTTTGTGACCGGCACCGTCAGAGATACGCCGACGAAGCTGCTCTTTCCGTGGGCCGACATGTCGTCCGGTCCTTCCAAAGTGTGTTGATAGTAGCCGGCCCCGTCGGGAATCACGTGGTTAGCCAGGCTCTCCAGGTCGCCTCTTACATCGGGGCTGGCGTTCTCGTTCAAGGTGAGGGACGCCGATGTGTGCTGCAAAAAAATGTGGGCCAGACCGTCCCCGCCTTCGACGTCCGGGAGCCCCTTTTCGATCTCCCCGGTAATCAGGTGGCACCCCCGGGACCGGGGCCGGATGCTAATGCTGTTTTGACGAATTTTCATGGCGTTCCTCTCTCTTTCAGTATACAAAGAGGATCCTCCGTGGGTAGCGCGAGCCGGGGAATTTGCAATACCTACCACGCTTTCTTAGCTTTGAGGGTAGAGGTGCTCGATATGACAGATGATTCCTGGAAGAAAGTAGCCCAGAGTAGTGATATCAAGGAGGGCACGCCCTTCTCCGCCGACCTAAGCGAGGAAGAGAGCGTCCTGCTCGTACGCCGGGGCGACAGCCTCTATGCCTGGGGCAACGCGTGTCCCCACGTCGGGTGCCCCCTCTCCTGGGGCCATATCCACGGCGACGAGATCGTCTGCGGGTGCCACAACGCTCGGTTCGACATAACCACCGGCAAGCTCCGGAGCGCCCCGGGGGTGGACGACCTTCCGGCGTACGAAGTCCGGGAGGAAGACGGCGAGGTCTTTGTCGGGAAGCAGCAACCGGTCTCTTTTTCGATGCCGTCGGGAAGCGACGGCCGGACCGTCGTCATCGTCGGCGCGGGAGCGGGGGGGAGCGCCGCCGCGGAATCGCTCCGCCGGGAAGGCTTCGCCGGCCGGATCGTCATGATTACCCCGGAAGCAGAGCGCCCCTACGACCGAACCCTCCTGTCGAAGTTTTTTCTCGCGGGGGATATGGGCTTTGACGCCTTAGCGATGCGTCCCGCCGGCTTCTACGACGAAATGAAAATCGAGCTTCTGACCGGCCGCCGGGCGACCGAGGTCAACCCGGCGGCGAAGCGTGTCGTCCTCGACGACGGCTCCGAGGTCTCCGGGGACTTTCTGATCCTCGCGACCGGCGCTGCTCCGAAGCGGCTACCGGTCCCCGGG
>CAZLDK010000022.1:0-8990 GCA_964558285.1 uncultured Spirochaetaceae bacterium
AGGCAAAGACCACCGTCATCCCGATGGCCATGAGCGTTATTCCATCTTGCATCATGGGAATCTCCTTATAGGGTGAGGATTACGCTGTTGCCGGAACTTTCCAAAGGCGCCGAGTCGGATAGGCGGGCTGTCTCGAGCAGGAAGTCCCGGGTCCGTATCGCTTCCGGGGCCCCTTCGGGAAGCTCGCCGATCTGGTTGTCGCCGCCTCGGCGTACCGGCGTCACGGTTACCTTCTTTACGGAGGCGGAGGCCGTGTCCCAGTCGGCTTCAACAACAATACCGTCCAGAATTCGGTTTCGGGCCTTCTCCCAGTCAAAGGCGAAGTTACCAAGACTGTAGAAAATTGGCACGCCCCGGTAAACTTCCAGGGGGCAGACGACGTGAGGGTGATGGCCGAAAATGAGCGACGCTCCGGCGTCGATTGCTGCGTGGGCTATTCTGCTTTGATAATCCTGTATTTCCGGACTGCTCGATACGCCCCAATGCATCGAGAGCACCACGCAATCGGCCTCCTTTTTTGCTCTTCGAATGTCTTCCAGCAGTGCGTTCAACTCGGCCTCATCGGGCCAGGTGATGACGATCGGCGCCGCCCCGGGCATCTCTAAGGCACGTCGCCCCGGCTGGTAAGCGTTGTAGGCCCTTACCGTCGCCGCACCGGGTCTTGTTTCCGTGGCCGGCACCAACTGCGGCCAGAAGACGCTGGTCCGGCTGAGCATCGCTATCTTCAGGGAGCCGCGGACGGCCACGGCGGGGCTCCTCGCTTCCTCTGCGTTCTTGCCGATACCACACACTTCTATGCCGATTCTCCGGGCAACATCCACCGTTTCACTGACCGCCGCCGGGTCGGCGCTGACGTTGCTCGCCATGGAAACCGCGTCAAAACCGGCGTCCGAGAACCCTTTGAGCATCTCCGGAGTGCTGTGTCGCCACCGATCCTTGTAGGGTAAGCTGGGGATCGACGGGTTCCGGGCGGCCTCGGTGAACATACCCTCCGCGTGGCCCAAAAGCACGTCGGCCCTGTCGAAGAGAGGCCTGACGCCAGAGAAGGCGGATACTGGGTCTTCGCGATTCTGGATGTTCGTGTCGCCAACTATCGTAATCCGCATCTTCAGTTCTCCTCATTCGGGTGGTTGCAGATATTTCACTAGATAAAATCCTATGCCACATAATATCACACCTGTCCGGCATGTCAATTACCAAGAGCGTACGCCGAAGGTTCTGTTCGGTTCTCCTCGTCAATTGACCCCAATGGCGTCACGGGGTACCCTACTAGCGTAATGCTTTCAATCGTTACCATCCCCGACCCGGTGCTTCGTCTCGAAGCGGGGCCGGTCAAAGAAATTGACGCCTCGATCCGCGACCTGACGGACCAGATGTTCGGTGCCCTCCAAGAGGCCCAGGGCATCGGGCTCGCGGCGCCCCAGGTGGGCAAGTCGCTGCAGCTATTCATCGTCTACCTCAAAACAGATACCCCCCGGGTCTTTATAAATCCCACGATCCTCGAGACATCACTAGAGACAGTTAAGCACGAAGAGGGGTGCCTGAGCATTCCCGGTGTCTACGCGGATGTGGTGCGCCCCGAGGCGATTCAGGTGCAGGCCTGGAACGAGAAGGGCAAGCCCTTCTCCCTTGCCGCCGACGGCCTTTTGGCCCGGGTAATCCTCCACGAATACGACCATCTGAAGGGCGTCCTCTTCCCGGACTATCTGCCCCAGCGTCGACGGGAGAAGATCTGGAGCAAGTTCGAGGCCCACACCGAGGTGTCGTGAGCCTCCGGGTTGTCTTTGCCGGCACACCTGCCTTTGCCCTTCCGAGCCTAGAAGCCTCTCTCGACGTCTCCGAGGTCGTCGGGGTCCTGACGGCACCGGACGCGCCCAAGGGCCGGGGACGCCGCCTTACGCCACCGCCGGTCAAAGAGGCGGCCCTCGCCGGGGGGGTGCCCGTACTCCAGCCCGAGCGCCTCGGCGGCGACGCCCGGGAGGCGGTTCGAAGGCTCGAGCCGGACCTCTTGGTCTGCGCTGCCTACGGTCGGATTTTTGGGCCCAAGTTCATGGCCCTCTTTCCCCAAGGGGGGATCAACGTCCACCCCTCTCTGCTCCCACGGTTCCGGGGGCCAACGCCCATCCAGGCGACGATCCTCGCAGGAGATCCGCAAGCCGGGGTCACGGTTCAATACCTTGCCCCGGAGCTCGACTCCGGCGATATCCTGGCCCAGGAGGCGATAAGTCTATCGGGAGCCGAGAGATACCCGGACCTCGAGGAGCGCCTTGCCGCCCTCGGAGGGAAGCTCCTTCGGGACGTCATTATAGACCTAGAGGCTCGCACTGCGGTGCCCCGTCCCCAGAACCACGACCAGGCGGTCTACTGCCCTATGATCACGAAAGAGGACGGCCGGATCGACTGGAGCCTTCCGGCGGAACATATCGACCGGATGGCCCGGGCGTACGACCCCTGGCCCGGGGTCTACACCTTTCTCCGCGGCGAGCGGCACAGCATCAAGGAGCTTGCGGTCGTCGAGGCCCCGGACAGAGTCCCGGCCCCCGGCCCGGCCCGACCCGGCTGCGTGGTCGGTGTAGACAAAGCCCTGGGAATCCTGGTACAAACTGGCCAGCACTTCGTTGCTCTCCGGCGTATCCAACCGGCGGGGCGGAAGGCAATCGACCATCTGGCTTTCGTGAACGGCAATCCGGCCGTCCGAGAAGGCTGTTTTGATTAACCGATGCGTTTAGATTTTAGAAGGTTTCGGAGTCTCCTCCCGGCGGACCGGGAAGAGCCGGAAACACGCTACTTCAAGATTGCCATTCTCTCTCTCGTCGGGATAGTTCTGCTTACCGCGGCCTCGGCTGCGACTACCTTTCTTCTCTCGCTCCGAGGTGCCGAAGAGACCGTCGTTCCGGAGATCGTGTCGATGGAGTTGCCCGAAGCGCTCTTAGACCTACAAGAACGGGAGCTCTACCCGAGGGTCCAGCTACGCTATTTCTCCGACCCGAGCCTGAAGGGGCGGGTCGTCGAGCAGAGCCCGGCGCCGGGAACCCAGGTTCGGGCCGGACGGAGGATCAACCTGGTCGTGAGCCGAGGCGCCATCGTCGACCAAGTCGGAAACTACATCGGCCGAAGCCTCAACGAAGTGGAGGAGGAGCTCCAGACGCTCTTTGCGACCTTCGACGCGCTTCTGCAGATCGACAACGTCAGCTACGTCTTCGACGAGGCGCCGGCGGGGACGATCCTGCAGCAGGATCCTTTGCCCGATACGCCGCTGACCGGAGTCACCGACTTGGATCTGGTGGTGAGTCGAGGGCCCGGCGCCGAGCGAGTCACCCTGTCCGGGTACGTCGGGCTTGGCTACGCCGAGGTCCTTTCCCGACTCCGGCAGCGGGGTCGCCCCTTCGTTTTCACCTTGTCGACCGGAAGTCAGTCGGGGACCATCATCGCCCAGAGTCCGCCCCCGGGGACGCAGGTGTCCACATCGGCCAAGGTATTCCTGACCCTGGTTCCGCCGGAGACTCAGGAGGGAGAGGTATTCGGTCTCTTTCGTAGGGTGTTGCCGGACTACCCGGTCGCCGTCGATCTGGCGTTGGACTTCGTCGACCCCGAAGGGAACCGTATCCGCATTTTCGAGATGCGCCACCCCGGAGGCGAGATCGCGGTGCCCTACCTGGTTCCCGAGGGGAGCACCCTTATCCTGAGCCGGGACGGCTCGGATGTTGTCACCGAGCCGGCTACCCAGGCTGAATAACAGGCTTGATAAATGGCTGCGCTATTGGCATAGTGTATGCTTAGTATGCTTAGTATGCGAGGCAAGAGAGCGGGCGTCGTATAACGGTATTACCCGAGCTTCCCAAGCTCGTGAAGCGGGTTCGACTCCCGTCGCCCGCTCTGTTGCACCTCGTACTCCTTAACAAAGAATGTCAATCAACGAAGATAAACGGGCACCTGGAACAGATTTTATTCGCACTATTGTCGAGGAAGACCTCTCCTCCGAGATCTATGCCGGGAGAGTCCACACCCGATTTCCCCCGGAACCCAACGGCTACCTCCACATCGGACATGCAAAGTCGATCGTCATAAACTTTGGGATTGCGGCCCAGTACGGTGGGAAGACGAATCTTCGGTTCGACGACACCAACCCCGAGAAGGAAGAGCAAGAATACGTCGACTCGATCAAGGAAGACGTCCGGTGGCTCGGCTTCGATTGGGAGGACCGGGAGTTCTACGCCTCGGACTACTTCGAGGCGCTCTACGACTTTGCCGAGACCCTCGTGCAAAAGGGCAAGGCCTACGTAGACGATCAGAACGCCGAGACGATAAGCAGCCAACGAGGAGCCCCGACGGAGAAGGGCGTCGAGAGCCCCTTTCGCGGTCGTGCCCCGGAGGAGAGTCTCGACCTGCTCCGGAGGATGAGGGCGGGAGATTTTCCCGACGGCAGCCGGGTCCTCCGGGCGAAGATCGACATGGCCTCCCCGAACCTGAACCTCCGGGATCCGATCATGTATCGTATTCGCCACGTCAGGCATCCCCACCGAGGGGACGACTGGTGCATCTACCCCACCTACGACTGGGCCCACGGCCAATCAGACTGGATAGAAGGGATTACCCATTCCATCTGTACCCTCGAATTTGAGAACCATCGGCCCCTCTACGACTGGTTTCTCGAGGCCCTCGATGCCCCTGCGGATAGACCCAAACAGATCGAGTTTGCCCGGCTAAACCTCGGATTCACAGTCTTGAGCAAGCGCAAGCTCCTCGAATTGGTCCGAGGAGGCTTCGTCGAGGGGTGGGACGACCCTCGGATGCCGACCATTTCGGGGATGCGCCGTCGGGGTTATCCACCGGCGGCAATTAGGAGCTTCTGCGAGCATATCGGTGTGTCGAAGACGAACAGCACCATCGACATCGCGCTTCTTGAGCATTTCTTACGGGAAGAGCTCAACCGATCTGCACCCCGGATGATGATGGTCCTTCGGCCCCTCAAGGTTGTGATCGAGAACTATCCCGAGGAAGAGACCGAGACCTTCGTCGGGGAGAACAACCCCGAGGACCCGGACGCCGGGGAGCGGGAAATACCCTTCGGCCGGGAGATCTACATCGATCGGTCCGACTTCTTGGAAGAGCCGCCGAAGAAGTACTTCCGCCTCGCCCCGGGCCGGGAAGTCCGACTGAAGCACGCCTACTACATTACCTGCACCGATGTCATCAAGGATGCCAAAGGAGAGGTCGTGGAGCTCCGGTGCAGCTATGACCCGGAGTCCCGGGGGGGCACGACGCCGGACGAGCGAAAGGTGCGGGGGACCCTCCAATGGGTCCACGCCGATAGCGCTATCACGGCCACGGTGCGCCTCTACGATCGCCTCTTTACCGTCGCAGACCCGACGGCGGAAGAGAAGGCCGGCGTAGACTACAAGAGCCACCTGAATCCGGAGTCCCTCGAGATTCTCGAAGGCTGTAAGGGAGAGCCGGCCCTTGCCGGGGTCGTCTCCGGGGTAACGTATCAGTTTCTTCGAGAGGGCTATTTCTGCCTTGACTCCAAGGCATCGTCCGGGAGCTCGCTGGTCTTCAACCGTACTGTGGCCCTACGGGACAGTTGGGCGAAGATTTCCCAGGGTAAGTAGCAGTACCCTATTCGGCGTCCCGGCGCTGCTCGGTGGAGATACCGAGGGTCCGCTTGGACTCCCGAAGCTTCTTCCAGAGACTCTTAATCTCTTTGTACGCCTCTCCCTGGGAAAGCTTGCCGCTGTTCTCCAGGGTGCACAGGTAGGTGACCTTTTGGGCAAATTCCTGCAAGTTCGCGTCGAAGATGACGGCGGCGGGCTCGAAGTCTCCTTGGTAGGGGTGGCGGGGGTAGAGAAAATTGTCTTTGTCGTTCATGCCTTATCCTTGTTGACAGTCCACCGCTCAATCCCAACAATGGGAGCCAGTGACTTCAACGATTAAACCCGCCCTTATTTTCGACTTAGATGGCGTCCTGGTCTACACGGACAAATACCACTTTGCGGCCTGGAAGAAGATGGGCGAAAAGCACGGGCTTACCGTCGACGAATCTTTAGACAGCCGGCTTCGAGGAGTCTCCAGGATGGAGTCTCTCGCAATAATATTAGATTACAATGAGGCCGACCTGCCGGAGGAGAAGAAGCAACAGCTCGCGGCGGAAAAAAACGGCTACTACAACGACCTTCTCTCCGGACTGAGCCGGGATGACATGGTCTCCGGTTCCCTGGCCTTCGTGGAGGAAGCGCGAGAGGCAGGTCACCCTCTGGCCGTGGCCTCCTCGAGTAAGAACGCCGGAACCGTCCTATCGGCCTTGGGTATCGAATCGCTCTTCGGAGCGGTCGTAACCGGCCACGACATCAGCCGAACCAAACCCGACCCCCAGATCTTTCAGCTCGCAGGAGAGCGCTTGGGCGTCGAGGCGTCCGTATGTATCGTATTCGAGGATGCAGAGAGCGGGGTTCAAGCGGCGAAGGCGGCACAGATGCAGGCCGTATTCGTCGCCCCCGAGGGCGCAACACCCCCCGCCGACCTCGACGCCGACACAACCATTAACGGCTTTACCGGCGTCCGGCCGGCGGACATCTTGCAGCGACTCGGCCGATAGCTTCCGGGCTACTTTCCCCTGCCGGCGTAGAACTCTTCGCTGTCCGGATGGGGCCCGATCCGGTGATCCTCGTTCAAGGCATTCAGAGCCTCGATGTCTTCTTGCTCCAGCTCGAAATCGAAGACCTTGCTGTTCTCCTCGATCCGTTCCTTGTGAACCGACTTCGGGATGGTCACGATACCCTTCTGCAGGTCCCACCGGAGGAGTACCTGGGCCGGCGTCCTTTCGTGCTTCTTAGAGATTCGCTGGATAACCTCGTTGTCGAGATACCGGCCCCGGGTAAGGGGGCTCCAGGCTTCGAGCTGGATGCCCTTGCCCTTGCAGAAGCTCAAGAGGTCTTCCTGCACTAGCAAGGGATGGAATTCAACCTGGTCCACCGCGGGGACAGTGTCGCTATCTTCGGCTATGTCTTCGAGATGATGGATCAGGAAGTTGCTGACGCCGATGGCTCGGGTATGCCCCTCGTCGAGGAGCCGCTCGAGGGCGCGCCAGCTCTCCTTGTACTTGCCCGGGACAGGCCAGTGAATCAAATAGAGGTCGACGTAGTCCAGACCGAGCTTCTCTAGGCTCGTCTCCATGGCTTTAAGTGCGGAATCGTAGCCCTGATCCGAGTTCCAGAGCTTGGTCGTTACAAAGAGCTCTTCCCGGGGAACACCAACGGCTCGGATGGCCTTCCCCACCCCCTCCTCGTTCCTATAGATCGCTGCGGTGTCGATATGCCGATAACCGGCTTCCAGCGCCCAGGTGACCGCCCTTTCGACCTCGGGCCCCGGCTCGGTCTGGAATACACCGAAGCCGACCCAGGGCATCTCTACGCCATTGTTGAGTTTTGTTGTTGTCGTAAGATCCATTCCTAGACCATACTGTATCTTACCTGTGAGCGACCAGTTATCCCGTCCGATTTCCCAGTTCCCGGCAGAACGTGCCACGGCGTTGCGCTTTTTTCTCTTCGACATCGACGACACTCTGAGCCACGAGGGCCTTATTCCTGCCGCGTCCTACTGGGCGCTCTGGGAGCTCCACCGAGCAGAAATACGCTTGGTGCCGGTTACCGGACGGCCCGCGGGGTGGTGCGATCATATCGCCCGGATGTGGCCCGTGGCGGGAGTCGTCGGGGAAAACGGTGCCTTCTACTTCTCCTACGACCGGAACGCGAAGAAGATGAACCGGGTCCACCTCCAGGACGAGGCCGCTCGACACGAGGGAACCGAGCGCCTCGAAGAGCTCAAGCGTCGCGTCGTTAGAGAGGTCCCAGGGTCGGCGATCGCGGCGGATCAAGATTTTCGCCTCTCTGACGTGGCGGTTGACTTTCGGGAGGATGTCGAGCCCCTTGGGCCCGGAGAGGTCGAGCGAATCGGGGGGATAGCGGAAGAGCTCGGTCTGACCTACCGTGTCTCGAGTATCCACGTCAACTGCTGGTACGGTAGCTACTCGAAGATCGACTGCGCCAGGCGCCTTCTCTCGGATCTCTTTTCCTTCGAGATGCCACCAGGGCCGGCGGGGTTCTACGACGGCCCCGGTGTCTGTTACATCGGCGATTCGCCGAACGACGAGCCCCTCTTCGCCGCCGTGGGGGACTCGATCGGCGTTGCCAATATACGGAGCTTCTTGGAGCAGTTGGAACACCGGCCGCGGTACCTTACCGTCGGGGAGTCCTCCAAGGGCTTTGTCGAAGCCGTGGATACCATTCTTCGCCTTCGGGAACCTCTCGCGCCGGTCTAGGTGACGTATCAACAACCTTGTTGATACATGGCGGGGCGAGCCTTCCTTGAAGCTTAGCCCTTTCTAAAGTACCTTACATTTGTGCAATTTACAGAATTCAATTTACATCCGGAGGTCTTGGCGGGCGTAGAGGACGCCGGCTTCGAGACCTGTACCGAGGTCCAGGCAAAAACCCTGGTCCATTCGCTAAAGCCGAAGGACGTGGCGGTCCAGTCCCAAACGGGTACCGGCAAAACCGCCGCCTTTGTCCTTACCATCCTCAACGTATTCAAGACGAACCCCGACTTTGCCGGCGCGAAGGCGCTTATCGTGACGCCGACGCGAGAGTTGGCGGTCCAGATAGAAAACGACTCGAAGCTTCTTGGAAGCCACACCGGGTTGAAGGTCGGCTGCTTCTACGGCGGCGTCGGGTACGGGCCCCAGCGTGAGATGCTCGACCGCGGCGTCGACATTCTGGTCGCGACCCCTGGGCGCCTCCTAGACTTTGCCCGAAACCGGGAGATAGACCTAAAGCAGATGAAGATAGTCGTCGTCGACGAGGCCGACCGTCTCTTCGACATGGGCTTCTACCCCGATCTGCGAAACATTCTTCGTCAAGCTGCTCCCAAGGAGGAGCGCCTGACGATGCTCCTTAAAGATATTTTGCAAAGCTTCTTTGAGATAGATACTTTGCTTG